>NZ_JAHBRW010000001.1:3679692-4023990 GCF_018398315.1 Chelatococcus sp. YT9 | reverse complement strand
GAAGGATCGGATATTCTCCAGCTCGCGGACCCGGGCCACCGAATCTCCAACGTGCCGTGCTTGAAAATAAGCAAGTGGCAATGCTGTCAGGTGCCCGAAGAGCCGGGCCCCCAGTTCGACATCGATGCGGTTTGACGTATGGCTAAAGAGGTAGGTCCGCAGTCCGCCGAGCAGGATTTCAAAGACAGCCATACCTGTGAGCCCAATTACCAGAACATCGAGCGTTGACAGGCTGTCGTGTACAAGCACCTTGTCGATGATGACCTGGAAGAACAGAGGCGTCAGCAAGGCAAAAATCTGAAGGAACAGGGAGCAGACGAGGACCTCTGTCAGCACGCGCTTGTATTTGCCGACGGCCTGGAGAAACCAGCCAAGCCCGAATCTGCGGTCCGCCACGCCAGCCCGGCCGCGTTTCGCCAGAAGCAGGATCTGGCCGCTCCAGCGTTCCGCGAAGGCCTCCGCGTCCATGAGCATATTGCCTTGCCGCTCGGGCTCGTAGACCAACGCACGCCCGCTGACATACTTCGCGATGATGAAGTAGCGGCCGTCTCTCGTCTGCGCGACCGCTGGCAGCGGAACGCGATCGAGCCGTTCCGGCGTCGCCCGCACCCACCGCGCCTTCAGCCCCAACCGGCGGCTGAGCCTTAGCAGATCCGCTGGCTTGAGCTGGTCGCTTGGCAGGCCGAGAATGTGGCGAAGCTGCTCGACGCTGACGGAAATCCCGAGAAAGCGCAGAACCAGCGCGAAGCACATCAGACCGTTAGTGGCCGGGGAACTTGGTTCCTCAGGTTGCGCATCGGACAGACAATCAGCCACGCATGAAATCCCGGCGTATATCGCGCGATTATTCCGTGCGAGTCAGAGCGCAGGCTTGGTTAATGACGATCTGAACAATCACAAAATGAATCGAACGAACTGAAATCAACGGGATATTGTAAGTTGGAAAATTCTAATGTCTTCGCAGATCACGCAGCTCACAGTGCTGTGAGACCCAACACACCGGCGCGGGCATCACATCGGCCGAATGGGCGCGCGTGTCCCAGCAACCTTGTTGTCCGATGAGAACCCGCTTCTGATGGCTGGCCTTCACCCGAGTGAGGGGCAACGCGTTCCGATCAGGATCGCGTACGGACGCAAGGCTGAAAATGACGCTGGTGGATCAGCCATTCATGAGGAGACGCGTCTATCTTCGGCGTACGGTGCACGTCAAAGGGCAATCGTACGCCCCACGGGCTCGCGCGCGATCCACGGCGTACGCGCTACCGATCTTTTGAGGTGAATGGATAGGCCAGCCTCGTCATATCGGGCGGGATGCCCCCGCCCGACGCGATCGTTAGGGACCGACGCGCCGGAAAACCAGCGACGCATTGGTGCCACCGAAGCCGAAGGAGTTCGACAGGGCGACCTCGACCGGCATTGACTTGGCCTTATGCGGGACCAGGTCGATCGGCGTCTCGACGGATGGATTGTCGAGATTGAGCGTCGGCGGCACAACGCCGTCACGGATGGCGAGAACCGAGAAAATCGCCTCGATCGCACCCGCAGCGCCGAGGAGATGCCCGACCGCGGACTTGGTGGACGACATCGTTAGCCGACTGGCGGCATCACCCGCCAGGCGCTCCACGGCCCTGAGCTCTATTTCATCGCCGAGAGGCGTCGATGTGCCGTGGGCATTGACGTAATCAACATCCGCCAGGGAGAGGCCCGCGCGCTTCAGCGCCATTTGCATGCAGCGGAAAGCGCCATCGCCATCTTCAGCGGGCGAGGTGATGTGATAAGCATCGCCGGATAGCCCATAGCCGATCACTTCGGCGTAGATTTTCGCGCCGCGCGCCTTGGCGTGCTCCAACTCTTCGAGCACCACGACGCCTGCGCCCTCGCCCATGACGAAGCCGTCCCGGTCCTTGTCATAAGGCCGCGATGCCCGTGTGGGCTCGTCATTGAAGCCGGTCGAGAGTGCGCGGCATGCGGCGAAACCAGCAAGCGACAGCCGGTTAAGCGGCGATTCCGTGCCGCCGGCCACCATCACCTCGGCATCGCCGAGGGCGATCAGACGAGCGGCATCTCCAATGGCATGGGCGCCGGTGGAGCAGGCCGTCACGACAGCATGGTTCGGCCCCTTGAGGCCGTGGGCGATGGACACATAGCCCGAGGCCAGGTTGATCAGGCGTCCCGGAATGAAGAAGGGGGAAAGGCGCCGCGGGCCCTTCTCGGCAAGAGTGATCGATGCCTCGTAGATGCCCCCGATGCCGCCGATGCCGGACCCGATCAGGACGCCTGAAGCGTACTGATCGTCCGCTGTCTCGGGATGCCAATCAGCATCATCAAGCGCCTGCTTGGCCGCCGCCATGGCGAAAACAATGAAAGGATCGACCTTGCGCTGGTCGCGCGGATCCATCCACTGATCGGGATTGAAGGTACCGTCCGCACCGTCGCCGCGCTTGATCGAGCAAGCGATGCGACAGGCTATATCGGATACGTCGAAGGCCTCGATGCGCGATGCACCGCTTTCACCTGCAACGATCCGCTTCCAAGTCGTCTCGACGCCACAGCCAAGCGGCGACACCAAGCCAAGACCCGTTACGACCACACGTCTCATGGAATACTCACCGCGATGCCGCTGACGGAACCGCCGGCATCGGCGGATCGGCCAATAAGCGCCGAAGCACCAAAGCCATCAGGCAGAGGCATTCTTCTCGAGGAACTTGATGGCATCGCCAACGGTAACGATCGTCTCGGCGGCGTCATCGGGGATCTCTACGTTGAACTCTTCCTCGAAGGCCATCACGAGCTCGACCGTATCGAGGCTGTCAGCGCCGAGGTCGTCGATGAAATGGGCGCCTTCGACCACTTTCTCCGCGTCAACGCCCAGGTGCTCGACGACAATCTTCTTCACGCGCTCGGCGATATCACTCATCGTTTCGTCCTCGTTCCGCTCGCAAAAGGCTTGTGACCGTTAAGCCTGCGATTTCCAAGACCTGATATTCAAGGCATGCAGGAGCAGGCTTGCGCCAACCCGTGCGGCCTTTTTGGGTGAGTTCCATGACAGTCGGTCCTGGCCTGAGCAACTTAGCATCCAGCCATCGTCTGACTGAATGGCAAGGTGCCCTGCCCCCACCGAACCCCGAACCTCTCAAAGGCTTGTTAACACACTCGCTTTCGTAAGGCGAGAGCCTGCAACAGCCATGCTCGCAGCTGCGCACAAGTCGCGCAAACCACTCAGATCATTGCCATTCCGCCGTTGACGTGGAGGGTTTGACCTGTCACGTAGCCGGCCTCACGGGATGCAAGATAGACTGTCGCGGCCGCGCAGTCGTCTCCGCTGCCGAGACGGCCTGCCGGAACATTGGCGAGAATTGATTCTCTCTGCTTGTCGTTCAGCGCATCGGTCATCGGCGAGGTAATGAAGCCGGGCGCGATGCAGTTGACGGTGATGCCGCGGCTCGCGACCTCCCCCGCCAGCGCTTTGGACATGCCGATCAGCCCCGCCTTCGAAGCCGCATAGTTGCCTTGGCCGGGGTTGCCAGTCACGCCGACGATCGACGTGATATTGATGATGCGGCCGAAGCGGCGGCGCATCATGCCCTTGACGGCGGCGCGGGACAGCCGGAAGGCCGCTGTCAGATTAACGGCGAGCACCGTCTCCCATTCCTCATCCTTCATACGCATGAAGAGATTGTCACGGGTGATGCCGGCGTTGTTCACCAGAACATCGAGCCCGCCGAGCTTCTCCTCGGCAGCCGGGACAAGTGCCTCAACCGCGTCCTTGTCGCCGAGATTGACGGGAAGGACATGGACCCGCGAGCCGAGTTCGCCGGCCAGCGCCTCAAGCGCTTCGAGACGCGTGCCGGACAGAACCACCTCGCCGCCTTGCGCGTGCAGGGCCCGGGCGATTGCTCCGCCGATGCCGCCGGTCGCGCCTGTAACGACAATCTTCATGCCGTTGAGATCGAACATCAGACTTGTTCCTTCCGCTTGCCTTGCTGCTGGGCGCGTTCCTGCCTCATCAGCCAGCACGCCCCGCCGCGATCGCTGCGATATCTGCCGGCGTACCGATGGCGGTTGCCGTAGCGCCTGAGGCGATCCGTTTAGCGAGACCTGTCAGGACTTTGCCGGCACCAAGCTCATAAAATGAATCAACGCCCGCGGAAGCCATCCAGGCGACGCTCTCGCGCCAACGGACGGTGCCGGTCACCTGCTCGACGAGGCTCGTGCGGATCGTCTCAGGATCCGATATCGCCGCAGCGGTCACATTGGCGACGAGCGGCACGCGCGGGGCGGACACGGTCACAGCGGCGAGCGCCTCCCGCATCGCATCGGCCGCGGGCTGCATCAATACACAATGGAAGGGCGCGGATACGGGCAGGATGATGGCGCGCTTGGCGCCGCGCGCCTGAGCGAGCGCGACGGCGCGCTCAACCGCCGCCTTGTGACCGGAGACAACAACCTGACCGGGGCCATTGTCATTGGCCGCGGCGCAGACATCGCCCTCGGCTGCCTCGGCAGCGATTGCCGCCGCATCGGGATAATCCAGGCCAAGGAGTGCAGCCATAGCGCCGACGCCGACAGGAACGGCCTTTTGCATCGCATCGCCGCGAATGCGCAGAAGGCGCGCCGTATCGCTGATCGACAGGCTGCCTGCGGCGGCCAGCGCCGCATATTCACCGAGCGAATGGCCGGCCACGAAAGCTGCTTCCTTCGTGAGATCAAAGCCGGCTTCGGCTTCGAGCACCCTGAGCACCGCCATGCTGACCGCCATCAAGGCTGGCTGGGCGTTGGCTGTCAGGGTAAGTTCTTCCGCCGGTCCCTCGAAGGCGAGCTGCGACAGGTTCTGCGATAGCGTGTCATCGACCTCAGCGAAGACGGCGCGGGCGGGCGCGAAAGCTTCGGCGAGCGCTTTGCCCATGCCGACGGCCTGGCTGCCCTGCCCCGGGAAGGTAAGTGCGAGCGACATCCTGGCTCCGTGGGCTCATTCTTCAATAACAGAGCGGCCGTCTCGCATCGCCTCACCAGCCTGTCAAGCGACACTTTCCCGGCTGAATAGATTTCACTGGAAATGCAAATGGTCCATCGAGCCTTGCGGGTTTTCGCACAACCCCCGCCGCACCGCAGGTATAAGCCGGCCTGGACCGGCTCCCGATTCAACATCCAGCATCCCGACTGCAAACTTGATTTCCTGCAGCCGGCATGGTCCGCCTTGAGTGGACAGAGAATCCCATCTCACAGCGAGGGAGGCCGGCTTTGACCGTCAAGACGAGAATCAACGAGGTGTTCAACCAGGTGCCTCCTCTCGTCGGGGTTAATCTGGTCGCGCTGGACCAAACCTTGCTGGATGCCATGGCACATAATGGGGCCGATGCGATCAGCGGTGGCTTCCTCTCTTACGGCGAGGCGTGGGGCGCAGCAGAGCGTTTCGACATGGCACGCCTCGCCAATGTGCATCCACCCGTACTCCATACCCATGATGCTTTTGGGCGCCGCTTAGACACGGTCGAGTTTCATCCGTCCTACCACTGGCTGATGGAGGCAAGCGTCGAGAACGGGCTGCAGGCCTCCACCTGGGATCCCCCCGGTCCCAACGGGCTTGCCGAAACAGCTCCGCGCATGCCGCATGTCGAGCGCGCCGCGCGCCTGTTCGTGGCGGCCCAGGTGGAGAGTGGCCATGTCTGCCCGATGACCATGACGCATGCCTCGGTCGCTACCCTCCAGGCCGCGCCCGATCGCCTGCGAGACTGGCTGCCGCTGATCCGGTCGCGGACCTACGACGCACGCTTCCTGCCCTTCTGGGAAAAGCGCGGCGTTACGCTCGGCATGGGAATGACCGAGAAGCAGGGGGGTACGGACGTTCGAGCCAACACGACGGTCGCCGTGCAGACGGATGGCGACGAATATGCGTTGACGGGACACAAATGGTTCTTCTCGGCACCGATGAGCGACGGATTTCTCGTGCTGGCGAAGGTGGGAAAGGAACCGACGGCGTTCCTCGTGCCCCGCTTTCGCCCCGACGGAAATGTCAATGCGCTGCATTTCCAGCGGCTCAAGGACAAGCTTGGCAATCGCTCGAATGCTTCGGCCGAGGTCGAGTTCAAAGACGCCTTCGCATGGCGCATCGGCGAAGAAGACAAGGGGATCAGCACGATCCTCAAGATGGTGCAGCTTACGCGCCTCGACTGCGCCGTGGCTTCGGCGGGGCTCCTGCGCATGGGAACCGCACTCGCTATACACCATGCCCAACATCGATCGGTTTTCCAGCGCAAGCTTGTCGACCAGCCTGCGATGCGAGCGGTGCTGGCGGATCTCGCCCTCGAGCAGGAGGCCGCGACCGCACTTTCGTTGCGGCTCGCTGCAAGCTTCGATCGAGCCGAGAAGGCTCCGCATGAAGCAGCGCGGTCGCGGGTGCTCACACCGGTTGTGAAGTTCGCCCTATGCAAGGCAACCCCCGGTTTCGTGTTCGAGGCCATGGAATGTCTCGGCGGTAATGGCTATATCGAGGAGAGCCCGATGCCGCGCCTCTATCGCGAGGCGCCGGTCAACGCGATATGGGAAGGCGCCGGAAACGTGATGGCGCTTGACCTCATGCGCGCGGCCAGCAAGCAGGCCGAGGTCGTCGCTGCTACGCTCGTCACCCTGGGTGAGGAAACCCGGGGCTTGCCCGGCGCCGCCGAGGCTGCACGGGATGTGGAGGATGCGCTGAAGGATCCGGAGGCGGAGGCGCGGGCGCGCTTTGCGGTGACGCGGTTGGCAGCGCTTGCAGCCACGGCGGCTCTCGTCGGATCGGCTCCTGCGGAGATCGCGGAAGCCTATGCACGTACCCGGCTCGCCAAGGCGCCATGGCCCTTGGGTGCCAATGATCTCGGTAGCGTCGCCGATCGCTTGATTGGCCGGGCTTTGCCGTTGATCTAACCCTATCTCAACCGTAGGACCTGCGAGGCCCTGCACATGTGGTATTCGCGATTTCAGTCTGGACAATATCGTGCCCAAATATCGTAAGACGACTGAAACTCGCAAGCCGCAAGCCGCACCAGGCAGCACGGACAGCAATCTCCCCAGCAAGGAAGCCGTCATGGCCTTCCTGGCGGAGGCGAAGGGCAAAGTCGGCAAGCGTGAGATCGCACGGGCCTTCGGCATCGGTGGTGGCCAGCGCATCTGGCTGAAGCGAATGCTGCGCGAGCTTGAGGACGAGGGCCACGTCAGCCGGCGCGGAAAGCGTTTGGCGCGTGCCGAAAAGCTGCCGCCTGTGGTGCTCGCCGACATCATCGGCCGCGATCGCGACGGCGAGCTCCTCGCCGAACCCGTGGAATGGAATGCGGATGAGCATGGCGCGGCGCCGCAGATCCTCCTGCAGATGCCTCGGCGTCCCCGCCCTGGCCAGAAACCTCCGGGTGTCGGCGATCGCGCGGTCATACGGATCGAGGAGAGCGACGAGGATGAAGGCCCGCCCTATCTGGGCCGCGTGATCAAGGTCATCGAGAAGGCCAAGTCCCAGGTTCTCGGTGTCTTCCGCTCCGTCGTCGGCGGTGGGGGGCGGCTTGTAGCCGTCGACAAACGCAGCCTCGGCCGCGAGCTGCCGATTGCGCCTGAGGACACAGCGGAGGCTGAAGACGGCGATCTCGTCGCGGTATCGGTCTCCCGGCACGGCCGCTTCGGCGCGCCGTCGGCCAAGGTACGCGAGCGGCTGGGATCGATCCGTTCCGAGCGCGCGATCAGCCTCATCGCCATCCACACCCATGGTATTCCGGATAGCTTCTCGCCCGGCGCCCTCAAGGAAGCCGAGCTCGCGCAGCCGGTCAGCCTGCGCGGGCGTGAGGATTGGCGCAACCTGCCGCTGGTGACCATCGACCCGGTGGACGCGAAGGACCATGACGACGCCGTTCACGCCGCGCCGGATGATGATCCGGACAATCGCGGCGGCTTCGTGCTGACGGTTGCCATCGCTGACGTCGCCCACTACGTGACGCCGGGATCGGCGCTCGACAAGGATGCCTTGCAGCGCGGCAACTCGGTCTACTTTCCGGACCGGGTGGTGCCGATGCTGCCGGAGCGCATCTCGAACGACCTGTGCTCGCTGAAGCCGCACGAGGATCGGCCCGCGCTCGCGCTCCGCATCATCATCGACGGCGATGGCCGCAAGAAGCGCCACACATTTCACCGGGTCATGATGCGTTCCGCAGCCAAGCTCGCTTACCAGCAGGCGCAGGGAGCGATCGACAGCCATGCCCAGCCTGATGATCCCGCTGCGGCATTGCTGGAGCCGGTGCTCAAGCCGCTTTGGGCGGCTTATGGCGCGCTCGCCCGGGCGCGTGAGCAGCGTGGACCTCTCGCGCTCGAGTTGCCGGAGCGTAAGCTCGTGCTCAAGGAGGATGGCACGATCGACCGCATCGTGACGCCGCCCCGCCTCGATGCGCACAGGCTGATCGAGGAATTCATGATCCTTGCCAATGTCTGCGCGGCCGAGACCTTGGAGGCGACCCACTCGCCACTCATCTACCGGGTGCACGACGAGCCGTCGCTTGAGAAGATGCAGGCACTTGGTGAGGTTTTGGCGTCGATCGGCCTCAAGTTACCGAAGGCAGGCGCACTGAGGCCGGCGCTTTTCAACCGCATTCTGGCCGCGGTGGAGGGAACGGAGCACAATGCCTTCCTGAACGAAGTGGTGCTGCGCACCCAGGCCCAGGCCGAATACGCCTCGGAGAATTACGGCCATTTCGGACTGAACTTACGCCGCTACGCGCATTTCACGTCGCCGATCCGCCGTTACGCCGACCTCGTGGTGCACCGTGCGCTGATCCGGGCAGGACGCCTCGGGTCGGATGGCCTGCCCGCCGGCACGACCGCAGAGCAGCTTGCCGAGGTTTCCGCGATGATTTCGGCGGCCGAACGCCGCGCGATGGCGGCCGAGCGCGAGACCACGGAGCGGCTCATCGCACACCATCTGGCCGATCGTATCGGTGCAGAGTTCAGTGGCCAGATCTCTGGTGTCACCAAGGCCGGGCTTTTTGTGAAGCTGGACGAAACCGGCGCTGACGGGTTCATTCCAGCCGCCACGCTCGGCGCCGACTATTTCCGCTACGAGGAGGGCCAGCACGCGCTCGTCGGCAGCCGTACGGGTGAGACGCACCGTCTCGGCGATCGCGTGCAGGTCCGTCTGCTTGAGGCTGCGCCCGTCGCTGGGGCGTTGCGCTTCGAGCTTCTGTCAGAGGGGCGACGCGGGGCCGCGTTGCGTGGCAAGCATCGTGGGTTCAAGGAGAAGGGCGGCCGGAAGGCGGCGTCGTCGCGAGGGCGGTCAGAACGGACTGCGAAGGGCGCTAAAGCAATAAAGGTGAAATCGACATGGCATCCCACGGAGGATTGACGCTGGACGACGACAGCCTTCCCCGCCCGTGGTGGCCGGCGATCAGCAATGGTCTGCGCTGTCGCTGTCCGGCCTGCGGCGAGGGGCGGATTTTTTCCGGTTTTCTCAAGGTCGTGCCGGTTTGCGCTCGGTGTGATGAGGATCTGAGCGCCCAACGCTCAGATGACCTGCCGCCCTATATCGTGATCACCATTGTCGGTCATATCATCGGCGGAGGGATTTTGGCCGCTGAGGCGATCTCGGAACTTCCCCTGTGGATGCACGCGGTGGCCTGGCCTCTTCTGACCGTCGTGCTCTGCCTCGTCATGATGCAGCCGATCAAGGGGGCTGTCGTTGCCCATCAATGGGCCCTGCGCATGCATGGCTTCAACAAGCAAGACCAATCCGACACGATCGGTGGCGCAGGCGAGCACAGGCTGTGACTGATCCTTCTAGAATGTCCGTGCCGTCCGCAGCGCCATCGGCGCCAAGGCCGCAGGTGCTGCGGCCGCGCGATTCGGCCACCCTCATCATTCTCGAAGGTAACCGCCGCAAGCCGCGTTTCCTGATGGGTCGTCGCCACAGCCGTCAGGCCTTCATGGCGGACCTTTTCGTGTTCCCGGGCGGCGCCTGCGAGGCTGCGGACCGGCGCATGAGCGCGGTCGGCGCGCTCGACCGGATGATCGAGGCGCGCCTTATGGAGCGCAGCCGAAGCCGCGCCACTGATCGTCCACGAACGCTCGCGCTTACCGCCATCCGCGAGACCTTCGAGGAAACGGGCCTGCTCGTCGGTACCAAGGACTACGGCGGGCCGGAGGACGCTCCGGAATCGTGGAACGGTTTCGCAGAGAATGGCGTGATTCCGGAGCTCGAGGGGCTTTATTTCGTGGCGCGCGCGATCACTCCACCGGGCCGTACTCGCCGCTTCGACACCCGCTTCTTCGTGGTACACGACACCGCCATCGCCCACGAAGTTCCGGGTGTTGTCGGTCCCGATGCAGAATTTGTCGAAACGACGTGGGTTTCCTTCGAGGAGGCAGAAAAGCTCGCGTTGCCGGACATCACCCGTGTCGTCCTTGGCGAACTCGCCCTGCGCCTGAAAGCAGGCCTGCCGCATGCGGCTCCGGTCCCGATGTTCTATCAGTCTCACGGAAAGCGTCGGCGAGACGAGCTTGTCGCCCTCCCTTCCTTCGTTTGAAGGCGGCATGGCGCCGATGTTGCAGGATGGCCATCACGAGAAGGTGCGCGGCTGATACGGCGCTGCGAGGGCTGAAACATCGCCGGAGTTCGTGAGCACCCTTGCATCCGGCCATTGACCGGTGTAGTCAGCGCGATCAAACTGATTTGTTGGACATGCCATAGAAGGAGGCGCTCATGGCTCGCGTCACCGTCGAAGATTGCATCGACAAGGTCGAGAACCGTTTCGAGCTCGTTCTCCTCGCCAGCCACCGCGCGCGGCTGATCTCCGCTGGCGCGCCGCTGACCATCGATCGCGACAGGGACAAAAATCCGGTCGTCGCGTTGCGTGAGATCGCCGATTCCAAGCTCACGCCTGAAGATCTGAAGGAAGACCTGATCCATTCCATGCAGAAATACGTGGAAGTGGACGAGCCGGAAGCCAATGAAGTGCCTCTGCTGGCGCCATCGACCGGTTCGGGCGGTAGCGACGACCCGGATATCGCCTTCGATCGCATGAGCGAGGAAGACCTGCTGCGCGGCCTCGAAGGCCTCGTGCCACCGGCCGGCAGCGACGACGACGAATAGTCTGGTCAACGTTCTCGTTAACCCTGTTGAGAGAAGCCCGGCGTCGTCCGGGCTTTTTTTATTCGTCAGAGGCCGCATGGACCTTCTCTGTCGCTTGTCCTTGGCGCGATTAAAGCCGATATTTCAATGAAATGGCTTGTCATATTCAGACGGCCCGGAATGTTCAGTCGATGATGCGGCAATATGAATTGGTCGAGCGCGTCAAGCGTTACGATCCCAATGCGGACGAGGCCCTCCTCGACCGCGCCTACGTCTACGCCATGCGTGCCCATGGATCGCAGAAGCGCGCCTCCGGCGATCTGTTCTTCTCGCATCCGCTCGAGGTCGCGGCGATTCTCACCGATCTCAAGCTTGACGACGCGACCATCGTCGCTGCGGTGCTCCATGACACCATCGAGGACACGGACGCGACGCGGGAAGAGATCGACCGCCTCTTCGGCCCCGAGATCGGCGCACTCGTCGATGGGCTCACCAAGATCAAGAAGCTCGACTTCGTCTCGAAGAAGGCCACTCAGGGCGAGAATTTCCGCAAGCTCCTTCTCGCGATCGCGGCCGACGTCAGAGTGCTGCTCGTCAAACTCGCCGACCGCCTGCACAACATGCGGACGCTGCACTTCATGCAGCCGGCCAAGCGCGTCCGCATCGCGGAGGAAACATTGGAGATTTATGCGCCGCTTGCCGGCCGCATGGGTATCCAATGGATGCGCGATGAGCTGGAGGACCTTGCCTTCCGCACCTTGAAGCCGGAAGCCTTCGAGACGATCAACAAGCGTCTCGAAGAGGTTACGCGGAACAACGGCCAGCTTATCGAAGCGATCGAGAATGACCTCACGGCCCGGCTCGCGGACCGGGCCATTCCCGCCGTCGTAACCGGCCGGCGCAAGCGGCCTTATTCTATCTGGCGGAAGATGGAGCGGAAATCCGTCGCCTTTGAGCAATTGTCGGACATCTTTGCCTTCCGCATCATCGTCAAGACGATCGACGACTGCTACCGCGCGCTCGGCGTCGTCCATACCACCTGGCCCATGGTGCCGGGCCGCTACAAGGACTACGTCTCGACCCCCAAGCAGAACGACTATCGCTCCATCCACACGACAGTGATCGGTCCGGGCCATCAGCGCGTCGAGTTGCAGCTGCGCACCGAGGAAATGGATGCGATCGCCGAGTACGGCATCGCGGCCCACTCAGCCTACAAGGAAGGCGGTTCGAGCGCAGCGCAAGGCGCCGGCGAAAGCCGAGCCTACCAGTGGTTACGGCGCACGGTTGATCTTCTCGCGGAAGGAGACAATCCGGAAGAGTTCCTTGAGCATACCAAGCTGGAACTTTTTCACGACCAGGTGTTCTGCTTTACGCCGAAGGGCCGCCTGATCGCCCTGCCCCGACGGGCAACGCCCATTGACTTCGCCTATGCCGTACACACGGACGTCGGGAATACGGCTGTGGGGTGCAAGATCAACGGCCGCATCGCCCCGTTGCTCTCCGAATTGCAGAACGGCGACGAGGTCGAAATCATTCGGGCCCAGGAGCAGGTCCCGCCGGCAGCTTGGGAATCGCTGGTCACGACCGGCAAGGCGCGCGCCGCCATCCGGCGTGCCACCCGCACCGCCGTGAGGCGGCAATATGCGGGCCTCGGTCGCCAGATCATCGAACGCGCCTTCGAGCGCGCGGGCAAAGCCTTCGGCGAAGATAAGCTGAAGGCCGCCTTGCCGCGCCTCGCCCGCATCTCCGTGGAGGACGTGCTGGCTTCTGTCGGCCGGGGCGAGATGTTTTCCGGGGACGTGGTGAAAGCCGTCTATCCCGAATTCAAGGACGAGCGCCGGCCGACCGTGGACGGTGCTGTCGGCCACGGATGGTTCGGCCTGAAGAGCGATACGTCCTTCAAGTTCAAGGTTCCCGGCGGCCCCGAAAACGCAGGAGATGGTTACGCCATTCCCATCCGCGGCATCGCCAGCGACCTCCCTGTGCGCTTTGCGCCAGCTGGCGGCGCGGTTCCTGGCGACCGCATCGTGGGCATTCTGACGCCGGGCGAAGGCGTGACGATCTATCCGATCCAGTCACCCGCGCTCGCGGACGTGGAGAACGAGCCGGATCGATGGCTCGATGTGCGGTGGGACATCGATGAACACAACGCGCAGCGTTTTCCGGCGCGCATCAAGCTCAATTCCATCAACGAACCCGGATCGCTCGCCCAGATCACTCAAGTGATTGCTGAACACGACGGCAATATCGAGAACATAGGGATGAGCCGCCGGACGCCCGATTTCACCGATCTCGTCATCGACTTGTCGGTGTGGGATTTGAAACATCTCAACGCGATCATCAGCGAACTGCGGGCAAAGCCTGTTGTCAGCAAAATTGAGCGCAGCGTCGGCTAACTTATCCCCTGACAAAGCCGGCTTAAGCGGTGCACATCTGATGAAACCGGCCTATAGTGCCGGCGTTGCTGCATTTGACGCAGACCTATTGCCCGCTTAATGCTTCCCCAATGGGATTGCGCCTTACAGGCGTTCCCTTCCGATTTGATCGACGCGCCGCGTGGTCCGCTAGGGCCGTAAGTTCGGCTGTCAGAGCGTAACGGTATTATTATGCGTAGGATGAGCGCCTAGTTGCGGCTCCGTTCAGAGTAGAGTCGTCGGCTTCAAAAGTTAACGGAGCCGACCGTTCCAAGCGGCAGCGTAAGGGGAAATCCCATCCCCGTTGCGACCGCTGGACTTTTCTGGACGGTGGAGCAATATGCGCTTGTCATTTCTATCGCAACTGTGCGACAGCAACTGTTGAATGCCCGCAGGACATTTGGTGATACTGAAACATTTTTCACAACGCCGTCTTCGGACGACAGGTTCGACTCTGTAAAACGCCTAATCGAGATACAATCAATGACAAGCCCACAACGTCTCGCGTTATTTATCGATGGGGCGAACCTCTATGCCACGACGAAGACATTAGGCTTCGACATCGACTACAAGCGTCTTTTGAAGGAATTCAAGGGGCGGGGGAATCTCGTGCGCGCCTTCTATTACACGGCGCTGATCGAAGATCAGGAATATTCCTCTATTCGACCACTGATAGATTGGCTCGATTATAACGGTTATCGGGTCGTCACAAAGCCCACCAAGGAATTTGTCGATTCTGCCGGCCGACGCAAGGTCAAGGGCAACATGGATATCGAGCTCGCGATCGATGCGCTGGAGCTCGCCCCCTATATCGACGAGATGATCCTGTTCTCTGGCGACGGAGATTTCCGCTCGCTCGTGGAGGCCATGCAGCGCCGGGGCGTGCGCGTGTCGGTGATCTCGACTATTTCAACCCAGCCGCCCATGATCGCCGACGAACTGCGGCGCCAAGCGGATGAGTTCATTGAGATCATGCAGCTTGCCTCCCGCATCGGTCGTGATCCTACCGAGCGGACGGACCGTCCGAGGCCGCTCGGCTTCGAGGACAAGGCCGACAACACCCGCTCGCGCTATACCGTTGAGAAACGTTATGGCATCCGGCAGCCGAGCGACGAAGACGGCCTTGAGTCTCCTTGACCGCGCTAACGCAGCGCAAGGTGCAGCACGACGCGGCTGAGCCGGGCCCCGATTGCCCGCTCTGCCCGCGTCTTGTTGCATTCCGGCAAGAGTGGCGCGCGCGTGAGCCTCGCTGGCACAATGCGCCGGTTCCTGCCTTCGGGCCATCCGAAGCCCGCCTGATGATCGTCGGGCTGGCGCCCGGCCTACGCGGTGCCAACCGGACGGGCCGCCCGTTCACAGGCGACTACGCCGGAGACCTTCTCTACGCCACACTCGCTGAGTTCGGCTTTGCGCATGGCCACTACCGTGCCGCTCCAGACGACGGTCTTGCGCTTGACGACGGCATTATTGTCAACGCTGTCCGCTGCGTACCGCCACAGAACAAGCCGACCGGCGTGGAAATCACGACCTGCCGCTCGTTTTTAACCGCCCAGATCAACAGCTTGCCACGGCTATCGGCGGCCGTGGCGCTCGGCCGTATCGCCCATGAGAGTGTCGTCCGCGCCTTGGGCAGCAAGCCCGGCCGCGTCCCCTTCAGCCATGGGGCCGAACACGACATCGGCCCGGTCCGGCTGTTCGACAGCTACCACTGCTCGCGCTACAACACGAACACCCGCGTTCTGACGCCTGAAATGTTTCGGGCCGTGTTCCGGCGTGTGCGTGCCTTCCTCGACGGTGAGACCTGATCTCGACAGTCGCTCCGATCGAAGGCGGCCCTCAGCCCTTCTCGCGCATCAGACGTGAGCGCTCGCGATCCCAATCGCGCTTCTTCTCGGTCTCGCGCTTGTCGCCGAGGTTCTTGCCGCGCGCCAGCGCGATCTCCACCTTCGCGCGTCCTTTGGGATTGAAATAGATCCTCAGGGGGACGACCGTGAAGCCTTGGCGCTGTGTGGCGCCGATCAACTTGTTGATCTGACGCTTATGCAGCAGGAGCTTCCGGGGGCGCCGGGTCTCGTGATTGAAGCGATTGGCCTGCAGATATTCCGGGATATAGGCGTTGAACAGCAGGAACTCCTCGCCGGAGGGGCCGGCATAGGCTTCCGTGATGGTCGCCTTGCCTTCCCTGAGCGATTTGACCTCCGTGCCGGTCAAAGCGATACCGGCTTCGATCTTCTCGACGATCTCGTAGTTGAAGCGCGCCTTCCGGTTCTCGGCAACGTTCCGCGTCGTCTCCTTACCGGCAGACATCACACCTCACCCGTTGATCAGCCCTGCATGGACCAAGGCCTCGCGGAGCGTCTGCCGCGTGGCATCGGAGACAGGCACCATCGGCAGTCGCGTCTCCTGAGACATGCGCCCGAGCAGCGCAAGCGCGGCTTTGGCAGGCGACGGATTGGTCTCGATGAAAAGCGCCGTATGCAGCGGCATCAACCGATCCTGGATCGCCAGGGCGCTCGCGTAATCCCCGCGCAGGCACGCCTCCTGGAACTCCGAGCACAGTTTCGGCGCGACATTAGCGCTGACAGAGATGCAGCCATCGCCTCCATGCGCCATGAAACCGAGCGCTGTCGCATCTTCGCCAGAAAGTTGGTTAAAGTGCGGTCCCATCGCCGCGCGCTGCAAGCTCACGCGCGCCACATTGGCGGTCGCGTCCTTGACCCCCGCGATGTTCGGAAGCTCGAACAGCCGCTTCATGGTGTCGACGGACATGTCGATCACCGAACGCGAGGGGATGTTGTAGATCAGAATAGGGATGCCGATGGCGTCATTGATGGCCTTAAAATGCTGATAGAGCCCTTCCTGGCCGGGCTTGTTGTAGTACGGGGTCACGACCAGCACGCCCTGGGCGCCGGCATTCTCGGCGTGACGCGCCAGATCGACGGCTTCTGCCGTGTTGTTGGAGCCGGCGCCAGCTATGACCGGTACGCGCCCGCCAGCGGCGGCAACGCACCATTCGACCACCTGTTTGTGCTCGGCATGGGACAATGTGGGGCTTTCTCCCGTCGTGCCGACAGGGACGAGGCCATGGGTGCCGTTCTCGATCTGCCAGTCGACATGGGCGCGAAACGCGGCCTCGTCGAGGGCACCATCGCGGAAAGGCGTAACGAGCGCAGTGATCGATCCCTTGAAGGGAGAGCGTGAAGTCATCGGTGTGGTTTTCCCCGCGAGGGGAATCTCCCATGCAGCGTTTTTCGGTGCGGCGGTTCGGCCGCCAGCACACGGAGGAAGTCATAGCCTCCTCAAGGTGATGGCGCAAAAGGCCAGCATAGTAAAGGTGTGATGCGGGTGATTTGGAATTCGTTAAGATCCAAGAGCGACAACTTTCCTAACGCAGGTGTAGTGTGTCCGTGCTCGAGTTCGGGAGTAGCCGGATGAAGCCGAGAACGCGCCTTCTGGCGGGAATCGCGGTTGCCGTTCTCTCAACCGCTGTGGTGTGGCCGGATAGAACGCCGGTTCAGATACAGGCCCCTCCTCGCGACAAGGAGGCGGAAGCGCCTGCGCTCGCACCCACGCCCCCTGTCCCGGCAGCAGAGAGAGCCGCGGCTGAGGGGGCCACCTCACCCACGGAAGCCATCGCGGAGGCTGATCCGACCGAGACGACGCCCACGCCGGTGAACACCGATCCGGCGACCCTCGCGTATGCCGGCCCGGACCAGATGCAGAGCCGCGACACCAAGCCGCTCCATGCCCTTTCGATGGCCCGCCCCGACCTTGATGCCATCACCGCGGAAGCCGACACGGTCACGCGGATCATCGACCTTTATCGCAAGGGGAACATCGCCGAGGGCGATGAGCTCGCCGCTGGACTATCGGGCGCGGCCGCGCGCACGCTCGTCGAATGGATCGCCATCCGCCACAACGGCTCGCATCTAGGCTTCAAGCGCCTTTCGGCTTTCCTGACGAACCGGGCCGACTGGCCTCAGAGCGACATTACGCAGCGTTACGCGGAGCGCGCGATGTGGCGGCAGAAGCTATCGCCCGCCGCGACGCTATCCTTCTTCTCCGGACGCGAGCCTGAAAGCGCTGACGGCAAATACGCTCTGGCGCTCGCCTACCAACAGGCCGCCGAGGACAAGGACCCTCAACCGAGCGACAAAGGCTCGGAGATGAAGGTCCCGGACAAGGCCCACGCCCTGGTTCAGGATGCCTGGCGCAACGACCCGGTTGATCGGGATCTCGAGCGCGCCATGCGGGAGAGCTTTCCCGCGGTCTTCACCGCAGACAACAATCGCGCGCGGCTGGAGCGCCTCGCCTTCCGCAAGGACTGGGCATCGGCCCAACGTCTGGCTGCCGATATCGGCCCCACCGAGGTTAAGCTCCTGAAGGCCCGCATGACGATCGATCGCGGCGGCAACATGAAGGCTGCACTCAACAACCTCAGTGCCTCGGAACGGGCGGAGCCGCTGATCCAATTCGTCGAAGCACAGGAGCTGCGTCGCGACGGAAAGCGCGAGGAAGCCGCGGCGATCATGCTGAAGGCGCCGACCAAGCGCGAGGCCGTCGTCGAAGGCGACCAATGGGCGAAAGAGCGCCAGCGCCTTGCGCGCGGCTTGCTCGAGGCAGGCAAGCCGCAACTGGCCTACGACATCATCAGGCCGAATGTTGCGGTCAGCGAGACGGACACGATCGAGACAGAGATGCTCGCCGGCTGGATCGCCTTGCGCTTCCTCGACAAGCCCGATCGAGCCGCGGAGCATTTCGCGGCAGCTGAGCCGCACGCCGACCTGCCGACCTCCGTCGCGCGCGTGGCCTACTGGCGCGGCCGAGCTGCCGAAGCCGCAAAGCACCCCGGCGAGGCGGACACGTTCTATGAGGCTGCAGCCCAGCACGTCACCACCTATTACGGGCAGCTCGCGCGCGCCAAGCTCGGCATGACCGATCTGCCGGTTAACCCGCCCCCGAAAGGCGATGTCCTCGCGCGCGCGTCGCTCGAGAAAGGCGAAATCGTCCAAGCAATCCGGCTTCTTTACCATCTCGACGAGCGGCGGATCGCTACTCTTCTGCTCGATGAACTCGCACGCAATGTGCAGGGTGCTGACACGATGACCGCTGTCGCGCACATCGCGGCCTCGTTAGGAGACACCCGGGCAGAGCTGGTCGTTGGCAAGCGTGCGCTCTACCGCGGCTTTCCCCTCGACCGGACGGCCTTTCCGACAAGCGGAATTCCGACCTTCGAAACCGCGGGTGATAGCGTCGAGCGGTCTATGACCTATGCGATCGCCCGGCAGGAAAGCGCCTTCGCTGCGGACGCGGTTTCATCGGCCGGGGCGCGCGGGCTTATGCAACTCATGCCCGCCACCGCGAAAGCCACCGCGCAGAAGGCAGGCCTGCCCTTCGACGTCGATCGCCTGACGAGTGATCCGGCCTACAACGCCACTCTGGGCACGGCGCATCTCGGCGAGCTCGTCGGCTATTGGCGCGGGTCCTACATTCTGACCTTCGCCGCCTACAATGCTGGGCCCGGCAACGTGCGCAAGTGGATCGCCGCCTATGGTGACCCGCGCGACAACGGCGTTGACACGGTCGACTGGGTCGAGCGCATCCCATTTCCGGAAACACGGAATTATGTGCAACGTGTTATGGAGAATCTTCAGGTCTACCGGCATATTCTGAGTGACCGAACCGCCCTGTTCATCGAGCGCGATCTCCGGCGGGGTGCATTCCAGTAGGCAGCCGCGCCAGGGTCGGTCATAAGGTCGCCTGGCAATGTTGCCGGGTCTTGTTGCGTGCTGTGCTGGTGACTGATGACTGTGAGTGACGGCTTCCGCGATGAATTTGTAAGTGCAAGCGATGGACTGCGCCTTCATGTCCGAATTTACGGCAGCCACCCCAGCGAATATCTGCCCGTGGTGTGCCTGCCGGGGCTTGCTCGCACGGCCGCGGATTTCCATGAACTCGCGATAGCCCTTGCTTCTGACGCCCGCCGTCCGCGCCGTGTCCTTGCCGTTGACTATCGTGGCCGCGGCCTCTCGGAATGGGACAAGGACTGGACGCACTACGATCCCCAGGTGGAGGTCGATGACCTGCTCCAGGTCCTGACCGCGCTTGGTGTGCCAGAGGCCATTTTCGTCGGCACATCGCGCGGAGGTCTGCTCATCATGGCGCTGGCGGTTGCGCGCGCCGGCGTCGTGAAAGGAGCCGTCCTTAACGATGTTGGCCCTGTTCTCGATCCGCGCGGGCTGATTCGCATTCGCGGCTATATCGGCAAGCTGCCGACACCGGCTGATTTCCGCGAGGCCGTCGGAATCCTCAAGCTGCTCTCAAGCGCCCAATTCCCTGCGCTAGGCGATGCCGACTGGGACCTTCTCGCGCGCCGTACATGGGTGGAGGAAAAAGGCAAGCTCATTCCCGCCTATGATCCGGCGCTGGTGAAGACGCTCGAAAGCGTTGATCTGGAGGAGCCGCTACCGGAACTCTGGAGCTACTGTGATCTTTTGCGCAACGTGCCGATGCTGACGATACGGGGCGCCAATTCGGATATCCTGTCTGAAGCGACATTGTCTGCCATGCAGGCCCGCTACCCCAAGATGGAAGCCCTGACCATCCCGGACCAGGGCCACACGCCGCTCACTTGGGAACCCGCCGTGATGAAGGCCATCCTGCGCTTCGTACAAGGCATCGATGCGCGGATGCCGTAGGGGCCTCGGAACCTGAACTCAACAAACGAGCAGCTTGCAATTTGAATCAAAAGACAGGCGAAAGCATTTCATATTACTGCATTTTCTTGTCCCAAAGCTGTCCGGCAGCACCCGTAAGCCCGTTCCCTAGAACCCCTTGTTGAAACGCACACGCGCATCGATCGTCCCATCCAGGGTCAGATCCTTGAAACCGATGCGCCGGCTCACGAATTCGCCGGAGCGCGTGTAAAGCACTTCCAGACCGAGATCCATGTTCGCGACCGGCGACCAGGTCAGTCGCGTGCCTGTGCCCAAAGTCAGTCTTCCGTGGTCATCTCCCTGGGCCCGCAAAGCGATCCTTGGCGGCTCCTGCCAGGCGAGATTTGCGAAAACCGTATGCCGAAGGTTCGGCAGCCAATGGTGAACAAGCCCGCCCGACAGGCTCCAACTCTCCGCTTGCGGCACAGTCTGCGGCAGCTCGGGCTGGGTGGTCTGTACGGCGGCCGTTCCCGCGCTCACCCCAGCCTTGAGGTCCCCTTCGACGAAGGCGGCCTGAAACCAGAGGAGATCAGCAGGCGAGACGGTTTGCGGCCCCAGCCGTGTGACGATCTCGACGCCGAATCGGGTCTCACCGGCCGGGGTCGCCTCGATTTTCGTCAGCGAAAGCTCGCTCAGTCTGGTCGCCGGATCCAACTGCGCGACGTCGATCAACCGAGTCTCCCGGCCGCAAGGGGATCCGGCATTCGCGACATCGCTGAGGTGGCGGGTGCAGGCCTCAGCTTCAGCGGATGAGGCAGTACCAGCAAGGGCAAACGCAAATGCCAGCATCGTCAGCCACCGCAGACGCAACGATTTCGCAGGCTGGATGATGAACGAGTTGCCCTCGATCTCATCAAGCCTGGAAGTCCGGCAGGGCCCGTCGCGCCGCATGTCCATCCATGCCTCGACCGATTGCGCGCTTAAGCTGCATGCCTTGCGCGATACAATCAAGGATGGGAGAATGCCGATGAGCAGCAATGCAGCCCGCGCCAACGGCCTCGCGGAGGCAGCATCCCACAGGAAAATTTAATGAACTTTCCGGGAGTGCGAGCACGTCGTCACTGGATGGCGAAATGTCGCCGGTCCATTCGCCATGACCTCAGTGGCTTATGACGATCGACAATCCATCATAGGCGGGCTCGATGCCGGTGGGCAGTTCGCCGGATAACTTACCATAGTCGAGATCGTTATGGAGATTCGTCAGGAAAGCCTGTCTCGGCGTCACGCGATCGATGAGCGCCAGCGCTTCCGACACGCTGAAATGCGTCGCATGCGGCGTGTAGCGCAGCGCATCCAGGATCAGAACGTCGAGCCCCATGACGTAGGGCACGCTCGCCTCCGGCATGTGGTTGATGTCGGTGGCGTAGGCGAAATCGCCGATCCGAAATCCGTAAGCTTCAAGACGGCCGTGCTGCATCGAGAACGGCATGGCGGTGACGGCACCACCAGGCCCCTCGATGACGACCGCTCGTCCGGCCTGAAGAGAATGCTCTATCAGGAAAGGCGGATATTCGCTGTCGAGGGGCGTCGCGAAGCAATAGCCGAAGGTTTCCCGCAGGAACTCGCCAGTCGCTCGGTTCGCATAGACATCGATGGGACGACGCATACGCAGCGACAGCGGCCGTAAGTCGTCTATGCCGTGGGTATGGTCCGCGTGCTGATGCGTGTAGAGCACGCCGTCGAGATGGTCGACATTCGCCGACAGCAACTGTTCCCGGAGGTCCGGCGATGTGTCGATCAGCACGCGGGTTGTTCCTCCGCTACCGCGCCGCTCGACGAGAACCGAACACCGCCTGCGCCGGTTGCGCGGCTCGCCGGGGTCGCAAGCACCCCACCCGCCGCCGACGCGCGGGACGCCACCGGATGATCCACAACCGAGAACGGTAACACTCATCGTCACGAGGCACGTCCTTCCGCATTGGCGACCAGCTCATCCCGGCCGACTTTCGCGAAGAGGCGTTCGAAATTGGCGGTGGTCGCGGCGATCAGGGCAGCTTCATCCATCCCCTTCACCTCTGCAAGAACGCGCGCGGTATAGCCGACATGCGCGGGCTCATTGCGCTTGCCCCGGAAGGGTTCCGGTGCGAGATAAGGTGCATCCGTCTCCACCAGCAGGCGTTCAATCGGCGCCATCGCCGCGATCGCCCGCAGTTCCTCGGATCGCCGGAAGGTCAGGATTCCAGAGAACGAGAGGTAGAGCCCGAGCTCAAGCCCTACCTCGGCCAGTTCCCGGCCAGACGAAAAGCAATGCAGCACCGCGGTGAAGGTTCCTGCCCGGATCTCGTCCTTCAGGATCGCGATCATATCCTCGTCAGCCGACCGCGCGTGAATGACGAGCGGAAGCCCGCTGTCCCGCGCTGCAGCGATATGTGTCCGGAACACCGCCTGCTGTAGGTCGCGCGGATTGCGATCATAGAAATAGTCGAGGCCCGCCTCGCCGATCGCGATACAGCGCGGGTGAGCGGAGAGCGCGACCAGCCGAGAAACCGGCACGTCGGGCTCTTCGCCAACCTGGTGGGGATGCGTGCCCACCGAGAAGAAGACGCCGGGATTGCGCTCGGCCAACGCGCGATAGGTATCGAATTGGCTGACGAGGGTCGAGATCGTGACAAGGCGCCTGACGCCTGCCGCCTGCGCCCGCGCCAGGATCGCGTCGAGATCAGTCTGGTAGTAGTCGAGATGGCAATGACTATCGACCAGCATGCCCGTCACGCGCCCTGCCCTTCGCCCGCGGCCTCCGGCTCGACATACCGCGGGAAGATTGGTGCGGGAGGCGGCAAGGCACCGCCCTCAGCCAGGCGTCCCGCAGAACCGAGCGCCGCGAAATTGCGCGCTTCCGGCGAAATAGCGAGCAGGTCGAGAAGCTTTTCGGCGGCGTTCGGCGTCACGGGCTGCACGAGGATGGCCACCTGCCGCAACACCTCAGCCGTGACATAAAGGACAGTCGCCATGCGGGCGGGATCCGTCTTGCGCAGCGTCCATGGCTCCTGAGATGCGAAATAGCGGTTCGCCTCCGCCACCACGGCCCAGGTCTCGGCCAGAAGGCTGTGCAGCGCAAAATCGGCGATCGCCGCGCGTGCCTTGGGCATCAGCGCGTCCGCAGCAGCAAGCAGTGCCTCGTCGGCCGGCGCGAAGGCCGAAGGCGCCGGCACCTTGCCGTCGCAGTTCTTGGCGATCATCGAGAGGGAGCGTTGCGCCAGATTGCCGAGATCGTTCGCGAGATCGGCATTGGTGCGATTGACGATCGCTTCATGGCTATAGCTGCCATCCTGGCCGAACGGCACCTCCCGCAGGAAGAAGTAGCGCACCTGGTCGAGGCCATAGCGCTCCACGAGCTCGAAGGGATCGATCACGTTGCCGACCGACTTCGACATCTTCTCGCCGCGGTTGAACAGAAAGCCATGCGCGAAAACGCGCTTGGGTGGCTCTATTCCCGCAGCCATCAGGAAGGCCGGCCAATAAACCGCGTGGAAGCGTAAGATGTCCTTGCCGATGATATGCGCGCTCGCCGGCCAGTAGCGCCATTTCGGAGCTGCGGCGTCGGGATAGCCGGCCGCGGTGATGTAATTGGTCAGCGCGTCCACCCAGACATACATCACGTGCTTCGGATCGTCCGGAACCGGCACGCCCCAGTCGAAGGTGGTGCGAGATACCGAGAGGTCACGCAGCCCAGACTTCACGAAGCTGATCACCTCGTTGCGGCGCTCCGTGGGCCCGATAAAATCCGGATTCGCCTCGTAGAAGGCGAGCAAGCGATCCTGATAGGCGGAGAGACGGAAGAAATAGCTTTCCTCCTCGTTCCACTCCACGGGCGAGCCGAGCGGCTCACGGCGCACGCCATCGTCGCCGACCTTAGTTTCGCTCTCCTCGAAATAGGCCTCCTGGCGCACTGAATACCAACCGGCATAGCGATCGAGGTAGATGTCCCCATTGGCAGCCATCGCCTTCCAGATCGCCTGGCAGGCTTCATAGTGGCGCGGCTCGGTGGTGCGGATGAAATCATCGTTGGAGCAGTGCAGGTGTTTGAGCAGAGTCTGAAACACCGCCGAATTGCGGTCCGCGAGTTCCTTAGCCGTCACCCCTTCCTTCTCGGCCGTCTGCTGCATCTTCAGCCCGTGCTCATCGGTGCCGGACAGGAACAGCACGTCCTTGCCGTCAAGCCGCTGAAACCGCGCCAGGGCATCGGTGGCAATCACCGTATAGGCGTGACCGATATGCGGCGCACCATTGGGGTAGAAGATCGGGGTCGTGATATAGAACGTCTCGGCCATGCGCCAACCACCAGAGGCGACGACATCATGGCTCACGCGGCGCTGGAGCGCCGAACGGCCTCCGCGAGGTCGCCGATAAGGGAAAATACGAACGGGCGACGATCGAGATTAAGAACCTGGACGTCGCGCGCCGCGCGGAGGCCTTTGTCCCATACCTCCACGAGTGGCGCAAGGCGTGAGGCGCCGCCAGCCGCCTCGCTGTGCAACCGCTCGCCAATCCAATCTCCGACCGTCGTCAGAAAAGTCGAGAAGCGCTCGTCGTCCGCGCGTCCGGACAACTGCTCCGCAAGGCTGTAAAGCTCGGTCACATCCTCATCAGGCAGGCGGGCGAGCGTCCGCTGGACACGCTCGACCAACGCGCTGACATCCGGGTCGATCAGTCGGAGTGCCGTGCGCACGGAGCCGTCTGCCATCCCCGCCGCCTGCTGCACGGCCGCGGAATCAGCATGTCCGTGCAGATTCGTCAGAACAGTAGCCACATCGTCCGCTGAAAGAGGCCGCATGGTCATCTTGCGGCAGCGCGAGCGCAAGGTCGCCATCGTGCGCCCGGGTGCATGCGCAACGATGAGGAATACTGAGCGCGGCGGCGGCTCCTCAACCACCTTGAGCAGAGCGTTGGCGCTGGCCGCGTTGAGATCCTCGACGCTGTCGACGATTGCTACGCGGTAGCCGCCGGCACCGGCGGTGGTCCCGAAGACCGCGAGCGCCCGGCGCACCGCGTCGATGGGAATGGACGTGGAGGGCCCCTTCTTGTCAGTCCCCGGCGTTCGCCGCAGGACCACGAGGTCGGGATGGGAAAGCGCAGCCACCTTACGCGCTACGGGGTGGTCCTGGTCAATGCGGAGATCCGTCGCGCGCGCAACGGCTGGTGCTGAAGGGTCGGGGTTTGCGAGGAGAAAACGCGCGGCGCGATAGGCAAAGGTCGCCTTGCCGATGCCCTGTGGCCCACCGATCAGCCACGCGTGATGGAGGCGCCCGCTCCGGAAGGCTTCAAGAAACGCGGATTCCGCCCCGGCGTGTCCGACGAGATCAGCCTGCTCACGCGGATGCGGACAATCCAGAAAGCGGTCAGCTTCGATCCCATCAGCTTGGGACACGCGGTCCCCGCTTTGTCCTCTTCGACGGCTGCATCTTTGCGCGGGCGGCCGCAGGGATCGGCAGGCGCTCGACGACCGCCGTCCAGATCGCCTCCTCGACGTCATCCTTGTCTTTCGTAGCGTCGATAACGACGCACCGCCCCGGCTCGGCGGCGGCGATAGACAGAAAGGCTTCCCGCAACTTTTCGTGGAAACCAAGCCCTTCAGCTTCGAAACGATCGCTGGCGCCAGCGGTGCCCGTGCGTGCAGCCGCCCGCGCCAGGCCAGCCTCGGCCGGCAAATCGAGGATGACGGTCAGGTCAGGCATGACATCTCCGGCGACAACCCGCTCCAGAGCGGCAATCTGCCTGGGATCGATGCCCCCGGACGCGCCTTGATAGACGCGCGTCGAATCGACGAAGCGATCACAGAGGACCCACGTGCCCCGCCTGAGCGCCGGTGCGATCAGGGTGTCGATGTGGTCGATGCGGGCTGCGGAAAACAGAACAGCTTCGGCCAGCGTCCCGAAGCGCTTGGCGGCGCCCGCCAAAAGCAGCGCGCGGATCTGCTCGGCCTTAGGGGACCCGCCAGGCTCGCGGGTCATGACGACGTCGACACCCGCGCCCTGAAGGCGCGCGGCCAACCGCTTGATCTGCGTGGACTTTCCGGCTCCCTCACCGCCCTCGAATGTTATGAAGGGGGCCTTTTCCACGCGCTCCGCTGCTTGTTTCATCAAAGCGGCTTGCACCTAAAGCTTGTTGAACGCGTCCCGGATAAAGCCGGTCGACAACTCGAACATTGCTCCGAAGGCGCGCTGCGAGATACTGCCCCGCTCCACCGCCCGCGCCGTCACGAGCGGCAGGTCGAGCACTTCGACGTCGCCGCGTGTCACCTTGAAGCGTGCGACTTCCTTACCCGCAGCGACCGGCGGCATCAATGGCCCGGTGTAGACGATCTTCGCGACGAGCTTGTCGGCCGAACCGCGCGGAATGAGAACCTCGATAGGATTGGGCGACACGAGGCCGACGCTGCTTTCCACACCACCATAGACGCTCGCTTCTCCCACCTCCACATTCGCGCCGAACAAACGCCGCGTCTCAAAGGAACGGAAACCCCAATCCAGAAGCCGGCGCGCATCGTCTGCGCGATCCCGCGCCGTCTTCAGACCATTGACGACAACGATGAGCCGACGCTCGCCGCTTACGGCTGAACCGATGAGCCCGTAGCCCGCCTCCTTGAGATACCCGGTCTTGACACCATCGGCACCGATGCTCATCGCGATCAGGGGATTGCGATTAAGCTGGCGTATCTTGTTCCAGGTGAACTCCGGCTTGCCGAAATAGGTGTAGAGATCGGGATAGGTGCGGATGATGTGGGCGGTCAGGATTGCGAGATCGCGGGCGGTGGTACGCTGATCCGGATCATCAAGGCCGGTCGAATTCATGAAGGTCGAGCGTGAAAGACCGAGTTCGCGCGCGCGATCGGTCATCATACGCGCGAAATTGGCCTCGTTCCCGGCAATGCCCTCCGCGATGACGATGGACGCGTCATTTCCCGATTGGATCGCGAGGCCCTGGAGGAGATCGATGACCTTCACCGAGCTGCCAAGCGCCGCATACATCGCCGAACCGCCGGACGGAGCGCCACCACGACGCCAGGCATTTTCGGAGACCACGAACTCGGTGTCGAAGGTAATGCGCCCTTCCTTGATCTCACGGAAGAGAAGCTCGGCGGTCATGACTTTGGCCATGCTGGCCGGAATCATGAGCGTGTCGGCGGCCTTCTCATAGAGAACGGTCCCGGAACCATAGTCCATTAGGATCGCATGCGGAGCTGCCGATCGAAAATCCTGGGCAGCGGCAACGCCCGTCGTGGCAAGGATGAGGCTGGCAATGCGCAGGAGCTGGCCGACGGCGGAGCCAATCGCCTGCACTTTTCTGCCTTGCCGATATCGAGCCGCGAAATACCGAACTGGAAAGGCTGCGCCAATCTGCAGGAGTCCAGGCCGGCTTGGCTTCGAGGGCGAGCTGTTCGTTACGCAAGACATAGCCGCACTCCCACCCACAATACGAAACGCCCGGAATCTTGCTCCGGGCGTTCGCTGAAATCAACAGTGGGATCGATACTTAGTCGAGCGAGCTCGATTTGAAGGAAACAAATCTTTGCGTATTTGTTTCGATAAGTCCGCTGCTTGCCCGGAAGGCGTTCGGCATCGACTGCGTCTCAGCATAGAAAAGCGCTGCGGCCTTCGTGGGACGACGCTCCTGGTTCGCAGCCTGACGCTGCGGCACCGAAGGCGTGCCGCGGGTCGTGCCACCAAGATCAAATGGCCGCTCTGGCGGAAGCGGGATATTGGTCACGACACGCCCCTGGCTTGGCACCGGCGCCGTCGCGAAGGACTGTACGGCGGCCGCAGCCGAAGCTGGTGTCGCCACCGGCGCCGCATAGGCCACGCGCTCGATGCGAGGAGCAGCCGGTGGCGGCTCCTGCCGGGGATTGAAGGCAAGCGCCTGGGGTTTGGCAGGCTCGGCACGGGCAACCATGACGGGAGCTGTCGAGCCCGGAAGGCGAGCCGGGCCCTGATCGGTCAACGTGGCCATCAATTTGCGATCGTCACTACCGGCAAGACCGGCGCGGCCGAGATAATCGACCTGCACGCGCGCGGTCCCGGCGCGCTTGAAGCCAAGCGCCTCAGCAGTCCGCGAAGAGACATCAATGAGACGGTTGCCGTGGAACGGCCCACGATCGTTCACGCGCACGACCATCGATTTGCTGTTGGTCAGATTGGTTACGCGCACGTAGCTCGGAAGCGGCAGGGTTGGATGCGCCGCCGCGATCGAGAGCTTGTCGAAAACCTCGCCGTTCGCCGTTTTGCGGCCATGGAAGGCGTCACCATACCAGGATGCGAGGCCAACGCGCGAATAGTTGGTATCTTCGCGTGGGTGGTAGACCTTGCCGGCGATGGTGTAGGGCTTTCCGACATGGTCACGGCCACCGCCCTTGGGGATCGGGCCGCTGGAAACGACGCGCGGGCTCGGCGAGACGCCATATTTTGGATCGATCTTGGAGCCCTGCTGCTGCGGCGCGCTGCAGTTGGCGAGAACGAGGGCTGCCGCGGAGGCCGCCGCCCCTTTGAGCAGGGGCCGTGAAAGGACCTTCAACCGGAGAAGACGCTGGGGAACATCGGAATATGCATCGGCGACATCATCACTGGTGCTCGTTCGTTGCGTCTTCTCGAAGACCAGCATTGGCCCATCCTGTGTCGTTGCGGTATGGCGGATTTACAGACCTCCAGGCGATGGCGCAACCCATCTTCCCCGGAAAGCCCAAAACACCGGCCAATCCGACAGCCCAAACTTGCCAGGCGGATAACAAATCCTTGAGGCGTCTCTGCATTCGATGAGGAATCAAATGCATCTACGCAAGACGCGCCTATCAGGAGCACGCCCAAATACGGCAAAAGCATGACACGATCAGTCCTGGCCCGCTAGCCAAATTAGGCTGACGTCCCCGCCCGCCGACATCAGTTCTCCTGTCCCGACGACGCTTTGTCGGTGCGTTCCCTGCCGTTCGAGCGCCGCCGCATCATCCAGAGGACGCCGGCAACGATGGTGATGACGGCAAGCGCGAGCCCGCTCGCGCCCCACGGGCCGATCCTGTGGAGGAACACGCCGACATGGCTCAGGTGGCGGCCAAACAGGAGAGCTCCCCCGCCCCACACGAGAACCCACAACCCCGCGCCAATGACATTGAAGAGCAGAAAGCGCCGCCATGGCATTCCGGCGACACCCGCTACGACGCCATTCAACTGTCTGAGAATATTGAAAAAGCGAGCGAACATGACGGCGACCGGGCCGTATTGGCCGAAGACCGCCTCGATCCGTGAGAAGCGTTCCTCGGTGAGCCCCACCCGCCCGCCGTAGCGCAGCAGCACCCCACGTCCGACGAGGCGCCCGAGGAGATAGCCCACGTTGTCCCCAAGCACCGACCCGAGCCAAGCGTAGACGAAAAGCCAGGTTGGGGAGAGGTCGCCGCGCGACGCCAGCACGCCAGCCGCGACAAGAAGGGATTCGCCCGGAAGCGGAAGACCGAGCGATTCAAAAAACAGGACGAGGCCAACCACCGGCGTGCCGTGGGCGCGCAAAAATGGTTCAAACGAGGCAAAAAAATGATCCACGTGTCAGCTTTCGCGGCGATATCGATAAGTGCTGGCTATCACGATAGCGGGCTCCTCGCTTGACCTCGCGGTTTAACGATAGGTCGGTTTCAGCCTACGTGTGACGCGAGAGACGATAGAAGATCCCTTTCTTCCCGCTCGTTATCTGGGGCACGCGGAACGTCGACGGCGTGCAGCAGCGCAGCATCATCGTTGGCCGGCGTGTTGACGCGGTGGGATACGGGCCAGTGCGTCATCGCCTCGGCGGGATATGGCCGGAGCATATCGCGCGGATCTGTCTCGTGGGCAGATAGCCACCGATCGTATCCCTCAGGGCCGATAATCACCGGCATACGGTGGTGAATTCGGTTGATGCACGCGTTGGCCTCCGTCGTCAGGACGCAGAACGTGCGCATCCATCCATTAGTGGGATGCCGCCAGTTCTCCCAGATACCCGCGAGAGCGAAGGGCGCAGAATCGCGCATGGCGATAACATGCGGTTGCTTCGTCCGCATTCCCGGAATGGCTTGCCATTCGAAGAACCCGTCCACCGGCACGAGACACCGCCTTCGCGCGAAGGCCGCGCGAAAGCTTGTGAGACTGTGAACCGTTTCCGCCTTGGCGTTGATGGGGCGGCGGCCGCCCGCGGGATCCTGCAACCAGGATGGGATCAGCCCCCAGCGGAGGAGATCCAGTCTGCGCTCACCGGTCTGCGGATTCTCCCGCACAACCCAGAGTGGTTGGCCAGGCGCCCCATTGTAGCGCGGCTTCACGCGGGACGACGTCCCGTCGACAACCGCGTTCAGAATGCCCAGGGCAAGAAGTTCCGGCTCGCTGGCCTGGATGATGCGACCGCACATGGGCGGCCACTAGAGCATGTCCGTAGGCGGCAATCCAGTACCAACGCGCATCAGCCGGTGCCTTTAACGATCTGGAGGAGATGGGGCGACGAGCGATGATCGTTCGCCCGTCCGCAAGCCTGTACTCTCTCGCACCGTCTGCCGGCGGACGCCATGCGGATAGGAGACCAGCCTATAGCTATCTCTTCAAAGGCTTGAGGATGCGTGAAGCAGCCTCCCTCTGTTGCTGCAACATCTTGAAACCGCTGATATTTTTTCGCACCCACGAGGGGGCACCGCCTGCCATCTTGCCAAAAGACGCATTTCCGCTTACATATGTTGCACGATGTTGACCGGACGATGGGCCGGACGGATGCACTTATTCGCTTTCGCCGAGCGGCGTGCTCCTTCAGACTACCTCTCCAAATCGACAGAGTTCGACGGTCAGCGGATGTGGCTGCCGGCGTTTACCCATGGCCGAAAGGACTTTCTATGGCGACAGGTACTGTAAAGTGGTTCAACGATCAGAAGGGCTATGGCTTCATCCAGCCTGACAATGGCGGCAAGGACGTTTTCGTCCACATCTCCGCGGTGCAGCGTTCGGGTCTGGTCGGACTCGTCGAGGGACAGAAGGTCTCTTACGAGGTTGAGGCTGATCGGCGCACCGGCAAGGAAGCTGCTGTCAACCTTCAGGCCTCCTGAGCCTACTTACGGATCTCGGGCGGCCCGATTTCGGGCCGTCCAGCCTGACAGATGTTCCCATTCAGGTGGTGACACCGGAAGGTGGGAGTTCGTCCCAGGTTTAGATTATCGAGCAAGGCTGTGCTCAGCCCCACCGGTTCGCCGGTTTGCTCATATTCGACGACCGGTCGGCAAGACCCAATAACAAAGGATAACATAATGAACTTCATCTTCGCGCCGCGGCGCGTTGCAAGCCGTCGCGTCGGCGACAGCTTTACCGTCGACAAGCTTTGGACCGACACGGCCGGACGTCGGCAGGATCTCAGCCATCTCATCGATCGCAGTTACCGCTATCGCTCCTCACGCGAGCTACGCTGGCATCTGGCCGATCGCTTCGGCCTGGCGCCTGACCAATGCGCTCTGCGCCCAGCTTGAAACGCTGAATAGCCGGACATAGAAACCAGCCGTCGGCTTGGCCGAGCGAGCTTCTACTCATCGGGCATCCGCGTCGTTTGCTACGACTTCTCTGATTTTGGCCCTGTCTGTGACGGGGCCATTTGCATAAGTGTTGGCATCAAAGGTCGACGCTGTTCACAATGATGCTCACGACAACGAAGACCAGAATCGACACCGCCGTGTTGACGAGGATCTTGCGCAGGAGCTGAGGATGCTGGGGGGCGCCGGGTTCGGTTCCGGCCGGTATGCCTTCCCCATCGTCTTCGGCCTGGCTTCGGACCCAGAACGGCAGGATCGCGAAGAGCGTGGTCCACCAGATGATGAAGAACAGCGCCAGCGATCCGGTGATCGTCGACATCGGCATATAGTCTTCCAACATTCCGGTGCGGATCCTCCCTCATCGCCCATTGAGCGGCCAGCATTGGCACGGCCTGCCTTCCCCGCTACCGCTCGGGCAGCAGGCAGTCCTCTCTTCCTATACGGCAAGAATATGCACGTGACAGGTGGGCTTCTTGCCCCAGGCATGCTGGATTTCCGAACGGACGGCGCGCTCGAGCGCCTTTGCCACGCTGTCCGGGTCGCGGCGCTTGGCGCGGGGCAGACCATCGAGCACGTCGGCGATCGCGTCGGCGATTAGCTCGACAGTGGTGTCGGCGCCAAAGGCTTCCGGCAGCCCGCTGAAGGAGACCTGCGAGTCCGCGGCAATATCGCCCTTGGAATCCAGCGCCAAGGATATGGTGACCACGCCACTGAAGGATAGGCGGCGGCGCTCCGGCACCACAGTCTCGCCGCTGTCGACGAGCACCGTTCCATCCTTGTACACCCGCCCCACCGGCAGCTGATCGACCACGGAAGGCTTGCCCGGCGCCAGCTGCACGACGTCCCCATTCATCGGCCGCAACACCTCCGGCACGCCCATGGCGCGGGCGAAATCCTTATGCTCGGTCAGATGCAGGGCTTCGCCGTGGGCGGGGATGGCGATCCGAGGCTTAAGCCAGCCGTAGAGAGCCTCGAGCTCCCCGCGCCGTGGATGTCCGGAGACATGGACGAGGTGATTGCGGTCAGTGATGATCTCAATGCCGCGCTGGGCCAGGCTATTGATGATGCGATTGACCGAACGCTCGTTGCCGGGGATCGTGCGCGACGAAAAGATCACCCGGTCCCCTGGCGCCAGCGTCATGTCGGGATGACTGTCCGTAGCCACCCGCGCGAGCGCCGCGCGTGGCTCGCCCTGGCTGCCTGTGAGAAGGGCGACCACCTTGTCACGCGGCAGATAGCCGTAGACATCCGGCGACCGGAACGGCGGCAGGCCCTCAAGGTAGCCGCAATCCCCCGCCACATCGAGCGCGCGCTCCATCGCCCGGCCGAACACGACGACTTCGCGTTCGGCGAGAGCCGCCGCCCGCGCCACCGCATGGAGACGCGCGACATTCGAGGCGAAGGTCGTGACCGCGACACGCGCGGGCGATGTCTTGATGATTTCGGCAAGCGTGGCGGCGACATCCGCCTCGCTCGGGCTGATGCCCTCGCGGAGCACGTTGGTGGAATCGCAGACGAGCGCGAGCACGCCTTCCTCCCCCAGCTCCCGCAAGCGGGCCTCGTCGGTGGGCAGGCCGAGCGGCGGCGTCGGGTCGATTTTCCAGTCGCCGGAATGCACGACGAGGCCAAGCGGCGTGCGGATGGCGAGCGCGCAGGCCTCTGGGATGGAGTGAGCGACAGGAATGAATTCGCAGTCGAACGGCGGCAGAGACACACGGCCGCCCTGCGGCACGACATGGATTTCAACCTTCGGCGCGCCGGGCTCGGAGAGGCGGCGCGCTTCCAGAAGGCCGGCCGCGAATGGCGTGGCGTAGACAGGCACACGCAGCCGCGGCCACAGATCCGCTATCGCGCCGATGTGATCCTCATGGGCGTGGGTGATCACGATGCCGACGAGGTTCTTGCGCTCTTCCTCGATGAAACGGATGTCGGGCAGGACAAGATCGACGCCAGGCACGTCCTCGCCCGCGAAGCTCACTCCGCAATCGACCATCAGCCACTGGCGACGGTTCTCGGGGCCGAAACCATAGAGGCTCAGGTTCATGCCGATTTCACCGAGCCCGCCGAGGGCTGCGAAGACCAAGCTGTCGTTGCGGGGCGCCATACCCTCCTACCCTTCCCTAAAACGATGAGAAACCCGCGCATGATGAACGCGGGTTTCCACGCCCCGCCGCACAGCGGCAGACGCCTGAATCTGAGCTCGCTGAAACCTAGGGTTCGTCAGACTATGCGCGAAGCCGGCATGATGCCGCGTGTCACAAACGAAGCGCGGCACGACCCACCGCGGGGGCGAGCCTTGAGTGTGAGGGGCTGATCGAAATGCTGTGACCGAAAGCAGCGCTACGTTCCTATTACACTTTTGCTGTGGCCGCGACACCGAAATAGACATCACCGGCAGCAACCGCCACCGTGCCCCCCTCTGCCCTTCGTATGATGAGTTGGCCTGAGTCGTCGATGGTTTCAAAGGTGCCTCGCACGATTTCTCGCCCGATATGCACCGCTACGTCAGCTCCAAGCCCGGCTGCGCGCTTCAACCAGCGGGTGCGAATGGCCCCGATACCCCTGCCCTCATCCCACAGCGCGACGGTGCGGACCCAACTGTCCGTCAGGGCGGTGAACACGTCTTCAGCGGTTACGGCCGCGCCCAGGGACGACAAAGAGGTTGCCTTGTAAGGCAGACCATCGGGGACCATCGCGACATTGACACCAATCCCGACAACGACGATCCGGCGCCCGTCGGCAAGCTGCTCGCTCTCAAGAAGGATGCCCACCAGCTTCGCGCCATCGCCGAGCACATCGTTGGGCCATTTCAGGAGCAGGCGTCTCCCACCTGCTGAACCGCTATCGAAATAGGGGGCAATATGGGTAACCGCATCCGTAAGCGCTATCCCAGCAACGAAGCCCAATGTGGCCGCGACAGCGGGCGTCACGTCGGTGACCATCACGAGCGAAGCCGCGAGGTTGCCGGACACGTTGGCCCAGACATTACCACGCCGACCCCGGCCCGCAGTCTGCTGGCGCGCGACAACCCAGGTGGGCTGCGTCAGGCCGGCTCTGCCCATGGCCATTGCTTCGACATTGGTCGAGCCCAGGCTTTCGAACGCGGCGAGTCCGAAGCCTGCGTCACGGGCCTCCTGCCCGAGGCTGAACGGCATACTCAGAAGAGAGACTTCGCTGCCGCGGAAGCGGCTGCCACGATCGACGCCGGTGCGAGCCAGAAGAGGATCACGACGACACTCGACACCCCAAGCACGAAGCGCACTTCAGGCGCCATCGGCTGGTAGGCGCCGGCCTTCGGCTCATCGAAATACATCAGCTTGATGATGCGCAGGTAGTAGAAGGCACCCACCACGCTCGCCAGCACACCAATGACGGCAAGGCCATAGAGCTTGGCCTCGATGGCAGCACCGAAGACATAAAGCTTGGCGAAAAAGCCCGCGAGCGGCGGAATTCCGGCCAGCGAGAAGAGAAGCATCGCGAACAGGAAGGCGAGCACCGGCTGGCTGTTCGACAGTCCCGCGAGATCATCGATCGTCTCGACCTGCCCGCTTTCGCGGCGCATCGCGATGATGCAGGCGAAGCTGCCCAGCGTCATGGCAAGATAGAGCGCCATGTAGATGAGCACGCTCTGCACGCCGTTGGCGGTGCCCGGCGCGAGGCCGACCAGGGCGTAGCCCATGTGACCGATCGACGAATAGGCCATGAGCCGCTTGATGTTGCGCTGGCCGATGGCGGCGAAGGAGCCGAGCACCATGGAGGCGATCGCCACGAACACGATGATCTGGCGCCACTGACCGATAATGTCGGGGAAGGCTCCGATAAAGACCCGCACCATGAGCGCCATGGCTGCCGCCTTCGGCGCGCTGGCCATGAAGGCGGTGACCGGGGACGGCGCACCCTCATAGACGTCCGGTGTCCACATATGGAATGGAACGGCGGAGATCTTGAATGCAAGGCCTGCGGCAATGAAGACGAGGCCGAAGATGAGGCCCGTGCCACCATGGCCGCCCGCGAGCGCCGCGGCAATGCCGGGGAAGGAAACCGTCCCCGTGAAGCCATATACCAGGGAGGAACCGTACAGCAGCATGCCCGAGGAGAGCGCACCCAGGACAAAGTATTTGAGGCCAGCTTCCGACGAACGCGCGTTGTCACGGTCGAAGGCGGCGATGACGTAGATCGCGAGGCTCTGCAGCTCGAGGCCGAGATAGAGCGCGATGAGATCATTCGCCGAGATCATCATCATCATGCCGAGCGTCGCGAGGACCACGAGGATCGGGTACTCGAAACGATCGAGCCTGGCGCGCCGGAAGAAGTCACGCGCCAGGAGAAGCGCGGCAGCCGAACCGACCAGCGCCAGCAATTTCATGAAGCGCGCGAAATTGTCGACGACGAAGGAGCCACCGAAGGCCTCCGCGCGCTCACCACCCTGCAGAGCCACCGCAACGCCGGCGGCGGCGATCAAGGCCACCGCGAGAGCCGAGACGAGCCCGTTGGAGCGCTCGCCGCGAATGGCGCCGATCAGAACGAGCGCAAGCGCACCCGCTGCCAGAATGAATTCTGGCAGGACCACACTGAAGGCTGGGAAGAGCGGTGCCATCGGTTCTATGCCTTAATGCGAAAGGAAGGCGGCGGTCTTGACGCCGGCGAGCGCGGCCTCGGTGCTGCGCAGAAGATTGTCCGTGGACGCAGCGAAGGCCTCCAGAATGCCGTGCGGCTGCACGCCATACCAGATGATCAGGAGGACGAGCGGAACGAACATGACAATCTCGCGGGTATCGAGATCCGTGATCGTCCTGAGGCTCGGCTTCTCCAGCTTGCCGAACACCACCCGACGATAAAGCCACAGCGCGTAAGCAGCCGAGAGGATCACGCCGGTGGCCGCAATGATCGCCACATACGGGTTGGCCCGGAAGGCCCCCATCAGGGTGAGGAACTCGCCGACGAAGCCGGAGGTGCCAGGCAGTCCGACATTCGCCATCGTAAGGATCATGAAGACCAGAGCGTAGCGCGGCATACGCTCCACAAGGCCCCCATAGGCATCGATGCGCAGCGTGTGCATCCGGTCATAGACGACGCCGACCGCGAGGAAGAGCGCGCCCGAGACAAGACCATGGCTCACCATCTGGTACATGGCGCCCTGGATGCCCTGCTCCGTCATGCTGAAGAGGCCCATCGTCACGAAGCCCATATGCGCCACGGAGGAGTAAGCGATCAGCTTCTTGATGTTCTCCTGCATCATCGCCACCAGCGAAGTGTAGACGATGGCAATTACCGACAGGGCGAAGACGAGCGGGGCGAAATAGGCCGATGCGTCGGGGAACATCGGCAGGGAGAAGCGGATAAAGCCATAGCCGCCCATCTTCAGCAGGATGCCGGCGAGGATGACGGATCCCGCCGTCGGCGCTTCCACGTGGGCGTCGGGCAGCCAGGTATGCACCGGCCACATCGGCATCTTCACCGCGAGCGAGGAGAAGAAGGCGAGCCACAACCAGGTCTGCATGGACGGCGCGAACTTGTGCGTCAGCAGCGTCGCGATGTCGGTGGTGCCAGCGTCCCAGTACATCGCGAGCACGGCAAGCAGCATGAGTACCGAGCCGAGCAGCGTGTAGAGGAAGAACTTGAAGCTCGCATAGATGCGGCGGTCATGCCCCCAGATGCCGATGATCAGGAACATCGGGATGAGGCCCGCCTCGAAGAAGAGGTAGAACAGGACTAGATCGGCGGCGGCGAAGACCGCGATCATCGTCGTCTCGAGCACCAGGAAGGCGACAAAATATTCCTTCACCCGGTGATGGATCGAGTGCCACGACGCCAGGATGCAGAACGGCATCAGGAAGGCCGTCAGGACGATAAATGGCATCGAAAAGCCGTCGACACCGAGCTTGAAGGCTATGGCATCAGACAGCCAGCGATGGGTCTCTACGAGCTGAAAGGCCGGGTTCGACGCGTCGAACCGGCTCCAGGCATAGAGCGCCAGGAGGAGCGTGATGATCGTCGTGATCAGCGCGCCCCAGCGCGCGTTGGAGGCGACTGCCTCCTCATCACCGCGCAGGACCGCGATGAAGGCCGCGCCGATAAGCGGCAGGATGAGAAGGCCGGAGAGAATGCCGAAGCCGAACATCAATGCGCTCCCCCGACCAGATACCATGTCACGAAGGCAGCCACCCCGATGAGCATGGCAAAGGCGTAGTGATAGACATAACCGGTCTGCAACCGCACGACCCGGTTGGTGACGTCGATGACCCGCGCCGACACGCCGTCAGGCCCGAAGCCGTCGATCAGCCAGCCATCGCCCTTCCTCCAGAGGAAGGTGCCGAGCCACTTGGCAGGGCGCACGAAGAGGAAGTCGTAGATCTCGTCGAAGTACCACTTGTTCAGCAGGAAGCGGTACAGGATCGGGTTCGACTGCGCGAGGCTGACCGGAATGCGCGGATTGATGATGTAGAACCACAGCGCCAGCACGAAGCCCAGCATCATCATCACGAAGGGTGACCAGACAACCCAGGTCGGCACTTCGTGCATTTCATGCAGGATGTGGTTGTTCGGGCCGGTGAAGAGTGCGCCCTTCCAGAAGGCGTCATAGTTCTCGCCGATGAAATAGGACTTGAACACGAAGCCAGCCAAGAGGGCACCGACCGCCAGAACGATCAGGGGGATCAGCATGACGAGCGGGCTCTCATGCGGCTTCAGATCATGGCCATGACCGTGCCCGTGATCGGCGTGACCATGATCGTCGTGGTGATGGGCATGGTCGTCATGACCATGGGCGTGATGGCCATGATCATGCGCTGCGTGCTCACCCCAGCGCGGTTTGCCCTCAAAGGTCATGAAATAGAGGCGCCAGGAGTAGAAGGAGGTCATCAGCGCCGCGATGACGGTCGCGATGAAAGCGAAGCCAGCCGCGGGATTATGAGAGGCATAGGCTGCCTCGATGATCGCATCCTTCGAGAAATAGCCTGCCGTGAAGGGAAAACCCGTGAGCGCAAGATTGCCGATGGTCATCATCGCCGCTGTGAACGGGATGTAGCGCCTCAAGCCTCCCATGTTGCGCATGTCCTGCTCGTGGTGCATCGCGTGGATGACGGAGCCCGCGCCCAGGAACAGCAACGCCTTGAAGAAGGCGTGGGTGAAGAGGTGGAACACGCCGGCCGAATAGGCCCCGACACCGAGCGCGACGAACATGTAGCCAAGCTGCGAACAGGTCGAATAGGCGATCACGCGCTTGATGTCGTTCTGCACGAGGCCGACGGTCGCCGCGAAGAAGGCCGTGATGCCGCCGATAACCGTGACGACCGTAAGGGCCGTCGGCGCATATTCAAAGGCTGGCGACATCCGCGCGACCATGAACACGCCTGCCGTCACCATGGTGGCGGCGTGGATCAGCGCCGACACAGGGGTCGGGCCTTCCATCGCGTCGGGCAGCCAGGTGTGCAGGAGGAACTGCGCCGACTTGCCCATGGCGCCCATGAACAGGAGGAGCGATGCCACCGTCAGCGCATGGTAGTCATGGCCGAAGATGTGAAACTTCGCTTCAGCCAGCTCGCCGACCCGCGGGAACAGGCTGTCGAAGGACGCCGTGCCGAACAGCACGAACAACAGGAAGATGCCGAGGAGGAAGCCGAAATCACCGACGCGGTTGACGATGAAGGCTTTCATGGCTGCGGCATTCGCGGAGGGCTTCTCATACCAGAAGCCGATCAGCAGGTAGCTCGCGAGACCGACGCCTTCCCAACCGAAGAACATTTGCAGCAGGTTGTCGGCCGTCACCAGCATCAGCATGGCGAAAGTGAACAGCGAGAGATAAGCGAAGAAGCGCGGCCGGGCCGGATCCTCGTGCATATAGCCGATCGAATAGAGGTGCACGAGCATGGAAACGGTCGTCACGACGATCAGCATTACGGCCGTCAGCGTGTCGATGCGGAAGGCCCAGTCGACGCTGAAGCTGCCGGAAACGATCCAGCTCGCGACCTTGACCTGAGCGGCCTCGCCGTAGAAGCCGACACGAACGAAGGCGACCCAGGACAGCGCACAGGCGACGGCAAGCAGCGATGTCGTAATGACCTCGCTGGCGCGCGCGCCGATCTTCTTGCCGAAGATGCCGGCGATCAGAAAACCCACCAGAGGCAGGAAGACGATTGCGTGGTACATCGCGCCGTCAGCCCTTCATCATGTTGATGTCTTCAACCGCGATCGTGCCGCGGTTGCGGAAGTAGACGACCAGAATGGCAAGGCCGATGGCCGCTTCCGCCGCGGCAACGGTCAGGATGAATAGTGCGAATACCTGGCCGACGACGTCGCCCATATGCGTCGAGAACGCCACGAAGTTGATGTTCACCGCGAGCAAGATGAGCTCCACGGACATCAGAATGACGATGACGTTCTTGCGATTGAGAAAGATGCCAAACACCCCGAGGGTGAAGAGGACGGCCGCGACGGTGAGATAGTGAACAAGCCCGATGGTCATTGCCGGCCCCCTTATACGCCCTGCCGCGAAGGCACCTTGCGGACTTCCATGGCCGACGCCTTGTTGCGCGCTACCTGCGCCGAGATGTCCTGACGCTTGATATTCGGCTTGTGGCGAAGCGTCAGCACGATGGCGCCGACCATCGCGACCAGCAGGATGAAACCGGCTGCCTGGAAGAAGAAGAAGTAGCGCGTGTAAAGCACTTGGCCGATGGCCTGGATGTTGGACACGTCCGTCGCCGTCGCCACCACCGCGGGCCTGATGCTGGCCGGGTCGATCGAGAAGAGACCGACGACGAGGACGAGCTCGACGAGGAAGATGACCCCGATGAGCGCGCCGATCGGCAGGTAGCTGAGGAAGCCTTCACGCAATTCCGCGAAGTCGACGTCGAGCATCATGACCACGAAGAGGAAGAGCACCGCGACCGCGCCGACGTAGACGACCACCAGGATCAGCGCCAGGAATTCCGCGCCCATCAGCATGAAGAGCCCGGCGGCGTTGACGAAGGCCAGAATGAGGAACAGCACCGCATGCACGGGATTGCGCGACGCAATCACCATGAAGGCGGAGGCGATGCACACCCCGGCGAAGAGATAGAAGAAGAAAGCTTGCCCCGTCATAGGCACTGCCCCGTGCGGTGGTTCGTCGCTCCGTCATCGCGCTTGGCCGGTCATGCCCGGCAGCCGCCCGATGGGGAAAACGGCGGGAAAAACAATCAGCGATAAGGCGCGTCGCTGGCGATATTGCGCGCGATATCGCGCTCCCAACGAGCCCCATTATCCAGGAGCCGCTCCTTGTCGTAGTAGAGCTCCTCGCGGGTCTCCACGGCGAATTCGAAATTCGGCCCCTCGACGATGGCGTCCACTGGGCAGGCTTCCTGGCAGAAGCCGCAGTAGATGCATTTCACCATGTCGATGTCATAACGGGTCGTGCGACGAGTGCCGTCATTGCGGCGCGGGCCAGCCTCGATGGTGATGGCCTGCGCGGGGCAGATCGCCTCGCAGAGCTTGCACGCGATGCAGCGCTCCTCGCCGTTGGGATACCGACGCAATGCGTGCTCACCGCGGAAGCGCGGCGACAGCTCTCCCTTCTCGAAGGGATAATTCAAGGTCGCTTTAGGCTTGAAGAAATACCGCATCGACAGGAAGAACGCCGATACGAACTCCTTCAGGAATAGCGACCTTGCGGCCTGATCGAGCCCCATGACTGGCTCCATTCTCCAATTGGCGCGAGGATCGCGCCTTACGCGTTACGTTCAATCGAGGGCCTCGCCCAGGGCGTAGCCGACGACCGGAAAGACAATCAGCGACTTGGCGAGCAGAAGCCGCCGGAACCGCCTGGTCCTGGCCGCGAATGTCGCCATTTCCTCCTCTGTCGGCGACACGTCGTCGACAGCCTGCACATGATGTTCGACCATCCTGAGGATGATCCACCGGTTCAACACCCCCACCGCGAAACCGATCAAGGCGCCGATCAAACCGGCGTTCGACAACACCACAACAGCCTCACGGCGTCGGGGCCCAACCCGTCAGCTGCAGCACCGCGGCCACGATAACGACCATCGCCAGCGAGATCGGCAGGAAGACCTTCCAGCCGAGCCGCATGAGCTGGTCGTAGCGATAGCGCGGCACGAAGGCCTTCACCATGGCGAACATGAAGAAGACGAGGCAGACCTTCAGGATGAACCAGATGATGCCGGGAACCCAGGTGAACGGCGGCAGCGCGATCGGCGGTGCCCAGCCCCCGAAGAACAGGATGGTCGTCATCGCGCACATCAGCACGATCGACACATATTCGCCGAGCATGAACAGGAGATACGGCGTCGAGGAATATTCGACCATGAAGCCGGCCACGAGCTCCGATTCCGCTTCGGCGAGATCGAAAGGTGGGCGGTTCGTTTCCGCAAGCGCCGAGATGAAGAAGATCACCAGCATCGGCAGAAGTGGCAACCAGTACCAGTTGAGGAAGGAGAGCCACGGCACGCCGAGCATCGTCGCCAGGCCACGCGTCTCCTGCGCCTGCACGACGGCGGTGAGGTTGAGCGAGCCGACGCACAGCAGAACCGTGATGATGACGAAGCCGATGGAGACTTCGTAGCTCACCATCTGGGCAGCGGAACGCAGCGCGGACAGGAAGGGATATTTCGAGTTCGAGGCCCAGCCACCGATGATGATGCCGTAGACGCCGAGCGACGAGATGGCGAGCACGTAAAGCACGCCGAGGTTGAGATCGGCGATCGCCCACCCCTCCGCCACCGGGATCACGGCCCAGCCCGCGAGCGCCAGTACACAGGTTAGAAGCGGCGCGAGCAGAAAAAGCGCCTTGTCCGAGCCCGCCGGAACTACCGGCTCCTTGAAGACGAACTTCAGGAGGTCGGCGAAGGACTGGAAGAGGCCGAACGGACCGACCACATTCGGTCCGCGGCGGAGCTGCACCGCCGCCCACACCTTGCGGTCGGCTAGCAGGAGATAGGCGATGAGGATCAGGAGCGCGACGAGGAGCAACAGGCTCTTGCCGACGATGAGCGCGATCGTGAGGAAAAGGTCCATCAATCGAGCCCCTTATTCGGCGGCCTGTCGCACGGCACCATGGGCAAGGGCCGAGCATTCGGCCATCACCGTCGACGCGCGCGCGATGGGGTTGGTCAGGTAGAAGTCCGCGACCGCGGAGACGAATGCCGCGTCGCTGGGCGCTCCCGCGGCGGACGCCAGGGTCTCGAGCGCTGCCGGATCGCCGACGAGCACGCTGTCGATATCCGCGAACTCCGGATAAGCCGCATAAAGAGCCTGGCGGAGCTGGCTCAAGCTATCGAATGGGAGCCGGTGGCCAAGAACGTCAGACAGTGCCCGCAGGATCGCCCAGTCTTCGCGCGCGTCGCCAGGCGGGAACGCGGCGCGGTTGGCGAGCTGCACCCGGCCCTCGGTATTCACGTAGGTGCCGGATTTCTCCGTATAGGCAGCGCCTGGCAGGATGACATCAGCGCGATGGGCGCCATTGTCGCCGTGGGTGCCCTGATAGATCACGAAGGCGCCGGGAGCGATTTCGGCCTCGTCTGCGCCGAGGAGGAACAAGACGTCCAGCGCACCGGCGCCCGTCATCGCGCGGGCATCGAGCCCACCCTCGCCCGGTACCAGGCCGAGCTCGAGCGAACCAACGCGCGAGGCAGCCGTATGCAGCACCGAAAAGCCGTTCCAACCGTCCTTGACGGCGCCGACTGCGAGCGCGAGCTTGGCGGCAAGCGCATGAACGGCAGCACCATCCTCTCTGGTCAGGGCGCCTTGCCCTAGGATGATCAGCGGCCGCTCGGCCTCCGCAAGCACCTTCGCGAAGCTATGGTCGCCCTTCACCAAGTCGGCGAGTGTCGAAGGCCCAGCCCCGAGATAATCATAGGGATAGGTGAGATCGACAGCTTCGCCGACGAGCCCGATCGAAACAGGACCGCTGCGCCAACGCTTGCGGATGCGAGCGTTCAGCACCGAACCTTCAACACGGGGATTGGAGCCGACGATCAAGATGGCGTCGGCGTCGTCGACGCCGGCGATGGTTGCGTTGAAGAGATAGCTGGCGCGCCCGAGCTTCGGATCGAGCACGGTGCTGTCGCCGCGTCCGTCGATATTGGCAGAACCGAGCTTCTCCACCAGAGCCTTCAGGGCGAAGCTGTCCTCGACGGAAGCCAGATCACCGACGATGGCACCGATCCGCTCGGGCTTTGTGGCCTTGACCTTGGCCGCGATGGCCGCGAAAGCCTCGTTCCATGATGCCGGACGCAGCTTGCCGTTCTCACGCAGATACGGCCGGTCCAGTCGCTGGCGGCGCAGGCCATCCCAGATGAAGCGGGTCTTGTCCGAGATCCACTCCTCGTTCACCGCGTCGTTGGTCCTCGGCAGGATGCGCATCACCTCACGCCCGCGCGCATCGACGCGGATCGCCGAGCCGAGCCCGTCCATCACATCGATGGACTCCGTCTTCGACAGCTCCCAGGGACGGGCCTGGAATGCGTAAGGCTTCGACGTCAATGCTCCGACCGGGCAGAGGTCGATGACGTTGCCCTGCAGCTCGGACCGCATGGCGTGTTCGAGATAGGTCGTGATCTCCATGTCCTCGCCGCGGCCGATGGCGCCAAGATCCGGCACGCCGGCGACTTCCGTGGTGAAACGGATGCAGCGTGTGCAATGGATGCAGCGGTTCATCGACGTCTTGACAAGGGGACCGATATATTTGTCTTCGACGGCCCGCTTGTTCTCGGCATAGCGGCTCGTATCGACGCCATAGGCCATCGCCTGGTCCTGCAGGTCGCACTCGCCGCCCTGGTCGCAGATCGGGCAGTCCAGCGGATGGTTGATGAGGAGAAACTCCATCACCCCTTCGCGCGCGCGCTTCACCATCGGTGAGCGCGTGAACACCACCGGCGGCTCGCCGTTCGGCCCAGGCCGCAGGTCACGCACGCCCATGGCGCAGGAGGCCACCGGCTTCGGCGGGCCGCCCTTCACCTCGACAAGGCACATGCGGCAATTGCCGGCAATCGACAGACGCTCGTGATAGCAGAAGCGCGGAATCTCGGCGCCCGCTTCCTCGCAGGCCTGGAGGAGCGTGTACTCCGCCGGGACTTCGATCTCCTTGCCGTCGACGATGATCTTCGCCATCTCGTCTTACTCCGCCGCCTGCAGAACAGGCTCGCTATGCGGATTGGCCGCATATTGGTCGATCCGCCGCTCGATCTCGGGACGGAAATGCCGGATGAGCCCCTGGACCGGCCAAGCGGCCGCGTCGCCCAGAGCGCAAATGGTGTGTCCCTCGATCCGCGTGGTCACGTCGAGGAGCGCGTCGATCTCGCGCTTCTGCGCGCGACCTTCAGCCATACGGTTCAACACGCGCCACATCCACCCCGTGCCTTCGCGGCAGGGCGTGCATTGGCCGCAGCTTTCGTGTTTGAAGAAGTATGAGATCCGCGCGATCGCCCTGACGATGTCCGTGGACTTGTCCATGACGAGCACGCCGGCCGTGCCGAAGCTCGACTTCACGGCGCGGGTGCCGTCGAAGTCCATGATCAGATCCATGCATTGCTCGGCCGGGATGACGGGGCAGGACGCGCCGCCGGGAATGATCGCCAGCAGGTTGTCCCAACCGCCGCGGATACCGCCGCCGTGCTTTTCGATCAGCTCCTTGAACGGGATGCTCATCGATTCCTCGACGACGCAGGGCGTGTTCACATGGCCGGAGATGCCATAGAGCTTGGTGCCCACATTGTTCGGCCGGCCGAAGCTCGCAAACCAGGCCGCGCCGCGCCGCAAAATGGTGCCAGCGACCGCAATCGACTCGACGTTGTTGACGGTGGTGGGGCAGCCATAGAGGCCCATATTGGCAGGGAATGGCGGCTTCAGCCGCGGCATGCCCTTCTTGCCTTCGAGGCTTTCCAGAAGGGCCGTTTCCTCGCCGCAGATATAGGCGCCGGCGCCGTGATGCACATAAAGATCAAAGGGATAGCCGTGAACGTTGTCCTTGCCGATGAGCTTTGCCTCATAGGCTTCGTCAACGGCCCGCTGTAATGCCTCGCGCTCGGCAATGTATTCGCCGCGGATGTAGATGTAGGCGGCATGCGCGCCCATGGCGAAGGAGGCGATCATGCACCCCTCGATCAAGAGATGCGGATCGTGCCGCATGATCTCCCGATCCTTGCAGGTACCAGGCTCCGACTCGTCCGCATTGACGACCAGATAATGAGGCCGCCCGTCCGACTGCTTCGGCATGAAGGACCACTTCATACCCGTCGGGAAGCCCGCGCCGCCACGACCGCGCAGGCCCGACTTCTTCATCTCGTCGATGATCCAGTCACGGCCCTGTTCCAGCAGGAACTTCGTGCCGTCCCAGTTGCCGCGCATCAGCGCCGCCTTCAGGCCGGGGCTCTGCAAGCCGTAGAGATTAGTGAAGATGCGGTCCCTGTCATGAAGCATGGCCGCTCACCCCTTCGCCTTGTCGTCGGGATTGGACGGGTTGGCAGGCGCCGTCGGTGCAGTGCCCCTGTCCTTCGCCCGCTCGTTCTCCTCGGTCGGATTGGCGGGCGCCGCCTTCGTGTTATCGGCTGCGGACACCGGCGCCTTGCCGTCCGCGACGCGCTCGGCCGGGCTATCGGCGGCCTGCTGCTCGGGACGCGTGCCGGCGGACTTCTTCGGTTCCTTGACCTGGGCCGCTTCTGCCGCCGCCGCAGCAGCCTCAGCCTTCGCCTTCTCCTCGGCAGCGGCCTTGGCCTTGGCTTCTTCCTCTTCGAAGCGCTTCCTCCATGAGCCGATGACGGAGCCGTCATAGAGGGACGGATCGGTCAGGGAGGTCAGGCCCCTCTCGGGCTCAGACGACGTGCGCTCATTCTGCGGACCGATCTTGACCGGCTTGCCGGCAGCCAAATTGTCGAGAAGAGTATTCAGGCTCTCCGGCGTCAGATCTTCATAGTAGTCGTCGTTGATCTGCACCATCGGCGCGTTACAGCAGGCACCGAGGCATTCCACCTCGAGCCAGGAGAAATTGCCATCCGCCGAGACATGATGTTGATCGCCGAAGCGAGCCTGCAGGACATCCCGCAGCGCACCGGCGCCGCGAACCATGCACGGCGTCGTGCCGCAGAGCTGGACGAAATATTTGCCGACCGGCTCCAGGTTGAACATCGTGTAGAAGGTCGCCACCTCCAGTACACGGATATAGGCCATGCCGAGAAGCTCGGCGATGTTCCGGATGGCGGCCTCAGGCAGCCATCCCCCACACTGCTCCTGCGCTTTCCACAACAGTGAAATGACGGCGGAGGCTTGCCGGCCCTCGGGATATTTGGCGATCTGCTCGCCTGCCCAGACAGCGTTCTCCGCCGTGAAGGCGAAGGACGAAGGCTGGACATCGGGGGGCGCAAGACGGCGAACAGCCATATCAGCAGCTCCTCATCATCATGGTCACCGGTCAACCTCCCCGAACACGATGTCGAGCGACCCCAGGATAGCCGAGACGTCCGCGAGCATGTGTCCGCGGCACAGGAAATCCATCGCCTGTAGATGCGCAAACCCCGGCGCCTTGATCTTGCACCGGTAGGGCTTGTTCGTGCCGTCGGACACGAGATAGACACCGAATTCACCCTTGGGCGCCTCGACAGCGGCATAAACGTCACCGGCGGGCACGTGGTAGCCCTCGGTATAGAGCTTGAAGTGATGGATGAGCGCTTCCATCGAGCGCTTCATCTCACCGCGCTTCGGGGGCACGATCTTGTTGTCGACGGCGGAATGCGGCCCCTGCCCTGCCGGCGAGCGCAACAGCTCGCAGCACTGCTTCATGAGGGAGGCGGACTGCCGCATCTCTTCCATACGGATGCAATAACGGTCGTAACAGTCGCCGTTCTTGCCGATGGGAATGTCGAAATCGAGCTCTTCGTAGCACTCGTAGGGCTGCGACTTGCGCAGATCCCAGGCCGCGCCTGAACCGCGGACCATCACGCCCGAGAACCCCCAAGCCCAGCACTCATCAAGGCTGACAACGCCGATATCGACGTTGCGCTGCTTGAAGATGCGGTTCTCGGTCAGCAGATCCTCGAGATCGTCGCAGACCTTCAGGAAGGGATCACAGAAGGCATAGATATCGTCGATGAGCTTCGGCGGAAGGTCCTGATGCACGCCGCCGGGCCGGAAATAAGCCGCATGCATGCGCGCGCCCGAGGCCCGCTCGTAGAAGACCATCAGCTTCTCGCGCTCCTCGAAGCCCCACAGTGGCGGCGTCAGCGCGCCGACGTCCATGGCCTGCGTGGTGACATTGAGGAGATGCGAGAGAAGCCGCCCGATTTCCGAATAGAGCACGCGGATGAGCTGCCCGCGCTTCGGCACGGTAATGCCGAGCAGCCGCTCCACTGCGAGCGCGAACGCGTGTTCCTGATTCATCGGCGCGACATAGTCGAGCCGGTCGAAATAAGGCACGGCTTGCAGATAGGTTTTGGCTTCTATCAGCTTCTCAGTGCCACGATGCAGCAGCCCGATATGCGGATCGACGCGCTCGACAACCTCGCCGTCGAGCTCCAGCACCAAGCGCAACACGCCGTGGGCCGCCGGATGCTGCGGACCGAAGTTGATCGAGAAATTGCGGATCTCGTGCTCGCTCATTCTGATCCCGCCTGTTGTGCGGCGAATTCAGCCATGATCTCGGCGCCGGTCTTGCGGGGGCGGTCCCCCACAAAACTATAGAGATCCGGCTTTTCGTCGATGAAGATCTCTTCGGCGAAGACGAAGGACGACTTGTCGTCGAAGCTCTGCATGGAGACGGCGACGTTCCCTCCCTGCTGCCCGCGCAAACGCCACATCAGGCTCGTCCCGCACGTCTTGCAGAAAAGGCGCTCGCCCCATTCGGAAGAGGGATAGACGCCCAACGCGCTCTCGTCAGCGACGGTGATCTCCGCGCAGGGCACTGTCATGAAGACGCCACCGCTCCACCGCTGGCACATGCCGCAATGGCAGACATCCATTTCGTGCTTGGCGGGCACGGCCGAAAAACGAACCGCGCCGCAAAGACAGCCCCCGGGGATAGCCGATGATGCAGCGGAAGCCATCGCGGTCAATTCCCCTTCGCTTTTTCATCGCCGGGAAGGATATATTCGGTCCCTTCCCACGGTGACAGGAAGTCGAAGTTGCGGAACTCCTGGTTCAGGCGCACCGGCTCGTACACCACGCGCTTCTCGCTGTCGTTGTAGCGAACTTCGACGAAGCCGGTCAGCGGGAAATCCTTCCGCAGCGGATGCCCCTCGAAACCGTAGTCGGTCAGGATGCGCCTGAGATCCGGATGGCCGGAGAAGATGACCCCATAAAGGTCGTAGACTTCACGCTCGAACCAGTCAGCCGCGGGAAATATGCCGACTGCACTCGGCACGCGGGTTCCCTCATCCGCCTGAACCTTCACGCGGATCCGCCGATTAAATGACGGCGACAGAAGATGGTAGACGACATCGAAGCGCATCGGGCGCGCCGGATAATCGACACCGCAGATGTCGGTGAAGTTCACGAAGCGGCAAACGGGATCGTCCCGAAGGAACTTCAGGACGCGGAGGATGTCGCTGGCAGGAGCCAGAATGGCGAGCTCGCCAAAGGCGACAACCGCCTCTATGCCCTCCCCCAAAGCGCCAATCACGTGGGCTCCGAGCGTTTCGAGCTCGCCAAGCGGAGCCGGAACCTCGAGGGTCTCGTCCTTGGCCGCGTTAGGGTCGATATCCGTCGTCATGCGATCACCCGCAATCAGCGTTCGATGGTGCCGGTGCGGCGAATCTTCTTCTGGAGAAGGAGGACGCCGTATAGGAGCGCTTCCGCCGTCGGCGGGCACCCTGGCACATAAATGTCGACAGGCACGACGCGGTCACAACCGCGCACAACCGAGTAGGAATAGTGGTAGTAGCCACCGCCGTTGGCGCATGAACCCATGGAGATGACGTAGCGGGGCTCCGGCATCTGGTCGTAGACCTTACGGAGTGCAGGCGCCATCTTGTTCGTCAGGGTGCCGGCGACGATCATGACGTCCGACTGCCGCGGCGAGGCCCGCGGCGCGAAGCCGAAGCGCTCGACATCATAGCGTGGCATCGACACCTGCATCATTTCCACGGCGCAGCACGCGAGACCGAAGGTCATCCACATCAGCGAGCCGGTGCGCGCCCAGGTGATGAGCTCGTCGGTGGACGTGACGAGGAAACCCTTGTCGGCGAGCTCATCGTTCAGACCCGTAAAAAACGAATCGTGGCGCGGCGGCTGGGCCCCACCCTGCGGCAGGATAAGACCACCACCCGCCGGCGCCATGCCCGGCTCCTTGGCGTCAGTGATCAATCCCATTCCAGGGCTCCCTTTCTCCACTCGTAGATGAAGCCGACCGTGAGAACGCCCAAGAAGAGCATCATCGACCAGAAGCCGGCCCAGCCAAGCTCACCGAACACGGTCGCCCAGGGGAACAGGAAGGCCACTTCAAGGTCAAAGATAATGAAGAGGATCGCCACGAGGTAGAAGCGCACATCAAATTTCATGCGCGCGTCATCGAAAGCGTTGAAGCCACATTCGTAGGCTGACAGCTTTTCGGGATCCGGCCGCGAATAGGCCACGATGAAGGGCGATATCAAGAGCGCAAGCCCGATGACGAGCGATACGCCGATGAAAATCACGAGCGGCAGATAGTCGGCCAGGAGGCTTTGCATCCGGAACTCGCAGGCATGGTCCGCAACGCGCGGGGCGAAAAACGACTCAGTGTGAACGATGCAACCCTCGCGCCGCCCACCCTGTCCACGAAGCTAAAGCCCCGCTTGGAGAATTTGCGCCTTTAGAGCGGTTCGCATCTGCGGGGGAGGCTTATTCCATTGGGCCTCATGAAGCAAGTGCTGCGCTGCCGCATCGGTTATCGCAGGTGCGTTATCGCGCCGAAACATTGGAAACAATGCTAAGCTTGGCTAACTGTTTTTTCCATCACCCTTGCGGCGATTGACGAAGACGCCGTTGCCCAGGCCGGTGCCGATGGTCAGGATCCCCCACCTCTCCACATCAGTCATGAAGGGAACCTCGCTCAGCCCCTGAACGATCGCGTCGTTGTGGATCAGCACTGCGGTTTCATGATCGCCGATCACCGGGATTGCCTGTTGCAGTTCGTGCGCAAGATTGAAGCGGCTGCTTTCCCAGTTTCCGGGCAGGTTCTGCGCACCCTTGGTGATGTAGCCGTCGCTGGCGATTTCCCCAGGGCAGCCGACGCCGATAAAAGGCGCGAGCGTAAGCTCGGCCTTGACAGCTTTTTCGATGAGGCCTTCGAGCATTCCGACGAGCCTCTTTACGGCCGCTTCTCGGGTCGGCTTTTCGTCCCGATGGCGCCAGATCTCCGTTTCCCACACATAGGCCTTCCCGAGATCCGGCGCCTTTTTCTGCTTAAGATGGACGACGCCGGCACGGATGTTGGTCCCCCCGATATCGATCGCCAATATGCTGTCATGGCCCGCGAACATCCAGGATGGGGCCAGATGCACCGCTCCGATCAGTCCGGCCTCGTCGGGATGATTGCGGATGAGAGTGAGTTCGACCCCGAGCCCCTCCTCCTTCAGAAGGACGGACGCGCGGCCGATGGCGAGTTCGCCAACGCGGCTGTCACGGAAGCCGCCGCCGAAGACGATCCGTTCAACGCTAGACCAGGACTTCTGTCGCCGGAAGCGGCGGATCACGGCCGTCAACTCCTGCGCGTAGTCCTCGATGGCGCTCATTACCAATCCAGCCGCCGCCGGCTCGCCCTTGACCAGAATGGCCTCGAGTTTGCTCCGTTTGATGGCGTCCGTTTTCTCCTCGCCGAGGGGATCGTCGCCATACTCCCGCAGGGTCTTGCGCAAATTATCGAGAATTTCCGTGAAGGCTCCCTTGGAAGCGCGGTCGCCGACGAAACCCTCGTCATCCTTGAGCTCCGCATTGTAGGTTTCGACGATTACGGATGGCAGAACCTCCGCCCCATGCACCCCCACCGCTGGCGGTGTGTCCGGGGCATCGGACTTATCTTCGTCAGCTTTTGAAGCTTTTCCGGACTTCATCGCGGATCCCTTGGCGGCTGTGTTCTTCATCGGTGCCTTTGTGCGAGCTCGATCTGGCATTGTCGGAGGCTTGAGCTTGTCTGCCGTCTGTCCCAACCCGCGCTCGGCAGTGATTGTTCCGGCTGAGCTCTGGTCGAAAGGCTGGGTAACGCATGGGGGAACAGATCCGCCCGCCGATCGTTCCCCCGATGACCAATCAGAGAAGGAGGCTTGCATGCATGCCGAACTCAATAAGCCCGCGCGTCTGCAATACTGGTCGGCGGACCGGGAAGCGAGCGAACGCGACGCCATCGATTTCGAAACGCTGGACGATGCCGTTGCCTTCGCGATGACGCAGAAGCCCGGGAACAAGGAGATCGCCTGGGTACGCACGGAAAGCGGCGAAACGCTCACGCCTGAGAAGCTCGCGGCGCTTTGGGAGCTTACCCGCATGCGCCAATAGGCCTGATGGGCTCATGCACGCGGCTCATGGCAGACCCGCGTGCATGACGCTATCGGTCACGCACTTGTGCCCGCCGGAGGATACCTTCTATCGTGGAAGGAGGTGTGACGGACGCTCGAAGGGGAATCAGGACATCCGTCCACAGACCGAGAGGGCGGAATGGTCGATCAATTCCTTGCAGACGACGCGCGGGATCAAGCACAAGCCGAAGCGGCCGGTTCATCGTCTTCCAATGCGCAGCCCATCATCGATACGCATCTTCATCTGATCGAGCCCAAACGGTTTACCTATCCCTGGATCTCAACCGAGCCACGGCTGCAGCGTACGTTCGACCTCACAGAGTACTGGAGTGAGGCGAAGCTCCTGGGGATTTCCGCCGCCTTGCACATGGAAGTCGACGTGTCGCCTGAACAGGTTGAGGCGGAAGTTGTTCACGTGACGGGTCTCGGTCCTCCCGTAGCCGGTGCGATCGCAGGATGTCGGCCTGACCTGCCTTCTTTTCCCGAACACATCGAGAGGCTGGGCTCTTATCCTCATGTTAAAGGCGTCAGGCATGTCTTTCAGGGCAAACCTGGCATCTATGAAAGCCCGTTTCTCGTCGACAACCTGCAGCGGCTCGGGCCGCTCGGCCTGACATTCGACCTGTGCGTTCTCGGGCATGAGTTGCCGCTTGCAACCGCCCTCGCAGCCAAATGCCCTGACGTGCAGTTCGTGCTGGACCATTGTGGAAAGCCAGGGAGTGGCGAGCTTGACGCGTGGAAGAGAGATCTGGCCGCCCTCGCCCACCTGCCCAATGTGGCCTGCAAATTTTCCGGTCTTATCTCCTACGCCGCCCCAATTCACTGGACCTTGCAGGATCTTCGCCCGGCGGCCGAGCATGTGATCGCGACCTTCGGCTGGGACAGACTGGTCTGGGGCAGCGACTGGCCGGTCTGCACCCTAAGCGGCAGCCTCACGCGTTGGGTAGCGGCGACCCACGTCCTTCTCCGCGGCAGCACGCCCACCGAGCAGGCCAAGCTGCTCGCCACGAATGCCGAGCGGATCTATCGGCTGACGTAAGATGGCGCGCCACCCAGACGCCGATTTTGCCGCCCGGCCTGCCCCATGGGGAAAGGGGCCGTACGCGCACGTTTTCCTCTCCCCGCGGGGAGAGGGCTGGGGCGAAGGGCAGTCGTTCTCCGCCGCGGGGGCCTTCCCTCGCCCGCGCCTGCGGCGCGACCGCTCCCTCCAGGGAGCAAGCGGTGGTCGTCGTCGCGAGAGGACGCGCCATCAGCGGCGCGGTTCGTTGCCACCCTTCAAGCCGGCCCGTCTAAGCGCGTCGGCCAAGGCGCCGCCCGCTTCCTTTGGGGAGGGCTGCTGACGCTGGGGCGGGCGGCTCGCCTGTGGCGTGGCTGAACGTGGCCCTTGCCTCTCCGACCCGCCACGCCGCGGCTCCCGCGTGACATCGTCGTCGAGGCGCATGGTCAGGGCGATGCGCTTGCGCGCCTGGTCAACCTCCAGAACCTTGACCCGCACGATGTCGCCGGGCTTGGCGACCGCACGCGGGTCCTTCACGAAAGTCGACGCCATCGCGGAGATGTGGACGAGCCCGTCCTGGTGCACGCCGATGTCGACAAAAGCGCCGAAGGCCGCGACATTGGTGACGACCCCCTCGAGCATCATGCCGGGCTCGAGATCGCTCAGCTTCTCCACGCCCTCGCGGAAGGTCGCGGTCTTGAAGGCCGGGCGCGGGTCACGACCAGGCTTTTCCAGTTCCTTGAGAATGTCCGTCACGGTCGGCAGGCCGAAGGTCTCGTCCGTGAAGCGCGCCGGCTGGATGCCGCGCAGCACCGTCGTGTTGCCGATGAGGCCACGGATATTGCTCTTCGTCGCTTCCAGAATGCGGCGTACCACCGGATAGGCTTCCGGATGGACGCTGGAGGCATCGAGCGGATCGTCACCATTGGGAATACGCAGGAAGCCGGCCGCCTGCTCGAAGGCCTTCGGCCCGAGCCGCGCAACCTTCTTCAGGTCGCTGCGCTTGCGGAAGGGGCCGTTCTCATCGCGGTGGAGCACGATGTTCTGGGCAAGCCCCTCCCCCACGCCGGAGACCCGGGCGAGCAGCGGCGCCGACGCCGTGTTCACGTCGACGCCGACCGCGTTCACACAGTCCTCGACCACCGCATCGAGCGAGCGCGACAGCTTCGATTCGCTGAGGTCGTGCTGGTACTGTCCGACGCCGATCGATTTCGGATCGATCTTCACGAGTTCCGCCAGCGGGTCCTGCAAACGACGTGCGATCGAGACCGCCCCGCGCAACGAGACGTCGAGGTCCGGCAGTTCCTGCGAGGCAAAGGCGGAGGCCGAATAGACCGAGGCGCCGGCCTCCGACACCATGACCTTGGTGAGCTTGAGGTCGGGGTAGCGCTGGATGAGCTCGGCGGCGAGCTTGTCGGTCTCGCGCGAGGCCGTGCCGTTGCCGATCGCCACGAGCTCGACCTTGTGGCGCGCCGCGAGCGCCGCCAGCGTCGCGATCGCCTCGTCCCAGCGCCGCTGCGGCTCATGCGGATAGATGGTCGCCGTCGCCACGACGCGTGAAGTCGCGTCCACCACAGCCACCTTCACGCCCGTCCGGAAGCCGGGATCGAGGCCCATGGTGGCGCGGGTGCCGGCCGGCGCCGCCAGCAGGAGATCACGCAGGTTGCCGGCGAAGACTTTCACCGCCTCGTCCTCGGCGGCCTGCCAGAGCCGGCCGCGCAGGTCCACGCTGATATGCACGAGGATCTTGGTGCGCCAGGCCCAGCGCACGGTCTCGGCAAGCCATCTGTCGCCGGGCCTGCCCTGGTCGGCGATGCCGAAGCGATGCGCGATGCGCCGCTCGTAAGTGCCGGGCTGCGGCGTTCCTGCCTTGACCGCGGGCGGCGCCTCCGGTTCCGGTTCGATGCGGATGTCGAGGATCTCCTCCTTCTCGCCGCGGTAGAGCGCGAGAATGCGATGCGACGGCAGCTTCACCAGGGGCTCGCTGAAATCGAAATAGTCCGCGAACTTGGCGCCGGCCGTCTCCTTGCCGTCGCGGACCTTGGAGGTGGCCTTGCCCCGGGTCCAAACCTCCTCGCGCAGATGGCCGATGAGGTCCGCATCTTCCGAAAAGCGCTCGACCAGGATGGCGCGGGCGCCGTCGAGCGCCGCCTGGGTGTCGGCAATGCCCTTGTCGGCATTCACGAAAGCGGCCGCCTGCGCGGCCGGATCGAGCGCGGGCCTGGCCAGAAGCGCCTCGGCGAGCGGCCCGAGCCCCGCCTCGCGGGCAATCTGCGCCTTGGTGCGGCGCTTCGGCTTGAACGGCAGGTAGATGTCTTCCAGCCGCGCCTTGGTATCGGCCGTATTGATCGCCGCCTCCAGCGCGGCATCGAGCTTGCCCTGCTCGGCGATGCTGGCGAGGACAGCGGCGCGGCGCTCCTCGAGATCGCGGAGATAGCGAAGCCGCTCATCAAGCGTGCGCAGTTGCGCGTCATCCAGGGCGCCGGTCGCCTCCTTGCGGTAGCGTGCGACGAAGGGCACCGTCGCCCCGCCGTCCAACAGCTCCACGGCGGCTGTGACCTGCTTTTCCTGAACGCCCAGCTCGTCGGCGATACGCTGATTGATGGATACCATCGGGCTCCCGCAAATTCCTATGTGACGGTCGTCATTCCGGAGGATATGAGGCCTGGCTCCAGGCCGGTCATGGTCTCCGATTTCTTCCCATAGCCAAAGGCCGGGCACGTGGCCATTTCAAGACCTTGACAGGCAATCACCTGGCATCGATGGCGGAGCGTTGTGGATTGCTTTACAGCGGACCGAAGCCACAGCACAATTCGCTCCCTGCGTCGACAACGGACATCGCGGCCATGGCGAACTTGAAGACTGCGGCAGCGCCCCCCCCTGCGGCGCCCCTGCCCGCCCGGGGCGTCACGCGCCTCACGCATAATCCCGAGGGGCCAGCGGGCCGGCTGACGATCCGGGTCGATCTGGGCGAGCAGGGCGCGCTCGGCCCCGGCAAGATCAGGCTGATGGAGCTCATCGGCGAGACCGGCTCCATATCGGCCGCCCGCCGTGCCATGGAGATGTCCTATCGCCGCGCCTGGCTGCTGATCGACAGTCTCAACCGGGCCTTTCGCGCGCCGCTGGTCGCTACCCAGCATGGCGGCCCGCGCGGCGGCGGCGCGGTGCTCACCCCCCTCGGCCAGGATATCGTGGCGCGCTATCGCCGGCTCGAACGCACCGCCCATGCAGCGGTTGCTGCGGATCTCGACGCCTTGGCGGAGGCTGTGGCGACGGAGTAACGGAACGAGGCTCAGTCGGCGGCGTCCGCTGCCGAATGCCCCTCTTCCCCGCGCTCCTCCGGCAGGAACGAAACGGCTTTCACCACGGCGAAGACCGTCCTGCCCGGTGCGAGCGCCAGCCCCTCCAGGGAGCGCCGCGTCAACCGCGCCAGAAGCGGCACGCCCCGGCAGTCGAGCCGGATGTCCACCGCCGCGCCCGCGGCCTCGCCGACTTCGGCGACGACGCCTTCGATGACATTGAGCGCACTGAGATCCTCGGGCCGCCGCGTCGCCAGCATGACGTCGCGCGCCCGGATATGAAGGCGGACGGGGGCGCCGACCGCCTTCGCCACGGCCGGGATGAAGAGCTCGCCGGCCAGGGTCGCGACAACCGTCAGGCCATAGGTCCTATCCTGGGCGGAGACTCTTCCATCAACCACGGCTCCCGCGCCTTCCGGCCCCGTCAGCGGAGACAGATCGAGGCGTTGCATGACATCGGCCGCCCGGCCCGCCGCCGCCACTTCGCCGGCATTGAGAACGACCAGCGTGGTGGCGAGCCGCGCGACCTCGCTCACCGAATGGGTGACATAGACGATCGGTAGCCGCATCTCGTCACGCAGGCGCTCGATGTAGGGCAGGATCTCACCCTTGCGGCTCTCGTCGAGAGCAGCCAGCGGCTCGTCCATCAAGAGAAGCCGTGGACTGGCGAGAAGCGCCCGCCCGATGGCCACGCGCTGCTTCTCGCCGCCCGAGAGACCGGCCGGCCGCCTGTCGAGCAGGTGGCCGATGCCGAGCATGTCGACGATCGGCTCCATGGCGATGCGCTCGCCAGCCGGCACGAAGCCGCGTCCATAGAGGAGGTTGCGGCGCACGCTCATATGCGGAAAGAGGCGCGCTTCCTGGAAGACATAACCCAGGCGCCGGCGATGCTTCGGCACGAAGATGCCGCGGTCGGTATCGACGAGCGTGACGCCGTCGATCACCACGCGCCCCCGGTCCGGCCGCAGCAGGCCGCCGATGATGTTGATGAGCGAGGTCTTGCCCGAGCCCGAGCGGCCGAACAGCGCTGTCACGCCCGCGCCGCCGCTGAAACAGGCAACGAGGCGGAAGGCGCCGAGCCGGTGGGTGACGTCGATGTCGATACTCATGAACTGCTATTCATGATTGCTATTTCGTGGATCGCTATTCATGCCGCCATCGGTCACGCGGCCGCGATGCGGCGGGCGACGCCGCGCGCCAGGAGCTCAGACACGAGAAGCGCGGCCATGGCGATGACCACGGCGACGATGGTCAGCCGCATCGCGCCGCTGTCGCCCCCGGGCACTTGCGTGAAGGTATAGATTGCCGCCGAAAGGGTCTGGGTCTTGCCGGGAATGTTCGACACGAAGGTGATCGTCGCGCCGAACTCGCCCATGGCCTTGGCGAAGGCGATCACCATGCCGGCGATGATGCCCGGCAGGATCAGCGGCAACGTCACCGTCAGGAACACCCAGACAGGGTTGGCCCCGAGCGTGCTGGCCGCCACCTCCAGCCGGGTATCGACGGCCTCGATCGACAGGCGGATCGAGCGCACGAGCAGCGGAAAGGCCATCACCGCGCAGGCAAGCGCCGCTCCCGTCCAGCGGAAGGAAAAGACGATGCCGAAATACTGGTCGAGAAAGGCACCGACCGGCCCGCGCCGACCGAACAGGATGAGCAGGATGAAACCAGTCACGACCGGCGGCAGCACGAGCGGCAGATGCACGATCCCGTTGAGCAGGGAATGCCCCCAGAAGCGGCCGCGCGCGAGCAGGAGCGCGACGATGATCCCCAGCGGCAGGCTGGCGATCATCGCCCAGAAGGACACCTTCAGGCTGAGATGGACCGCCGTCCATTCCGCAGGGCTGAGCTCAAGCCAGGACATTGTGAACCGCTACTCGTGAAGAGTTCATGCGTGATCCGCGATGCGAGAACCCCATCTGGGAAAGGAGAGGACGCCCACGCGCAACGGTCATCCCGGAAGCCGCGAAGCGGCTGTCCGGGACCCATGAACACTACGCGACCTTCCGGGCCTCGGAAAGCTTTCGCCGACGGTGTTCATGGATCCCGGGCTCGTCCTTGCGGACGCCCCGGGATGACCGCGCCGTGACAGATGGGACGACGTCAAACACTCACTGCGTCGCGGCCTTGCCCATCACCGTAAACCCTTCCTTCTCGAAAAGGGGCCTGGCCTTCGGCGACTGCAGGTAGGTGAGGAACTCCGCCGCTTCCGGATTGCTCGAGTCCTTCGTGAGCGCAATCGGGTAAAGTATTGGCGGATGGGAGCTTTCCGGGAAGGTGCCGACAATCTTGACTTGCGGATCGGCGGCGGCGTCGGTGGCATAGACGATGCCGAGTGGCGCCTCTCCGCGGGAAACCAGAAGAAGCGCCGCGCGCACGCTCTCCGCCTGCGCGACCTTCTTCTCGACGCCGGCCCAGGCGCCGAGGGTCTCCAGCGCCGCCTTGCCGTATTTGCCGGCGGGCACGGAAGCCGTATCGCCCATGGCGAGCCGCCCGTCGCCGAGCGCCTTGGCGAGATCGAAGCCCTGCCCGATCTCGATCTCGACCGGGCTGTCCTTCGGCGCGATCAGCACGATGCGGTTGCCGAGCAGCGTCACGCGGCTATCCGGCTTGATGAGATCCTTCTTGGCCAGATAGTCCATCCAGTCGAGATCCGCCGACATGAAGATGTCGGCCGGCGCCCCGGATTCGATCTGCCTGGCGAGTGCCGAGCTCGCCGCATAGGAGACCGTCGCCTGCCTGGAGGTTTCGCCCTTCCACTGGGCGTTGATGGCGTCGAGCGCGTTCTTGAGGCTCGCCGCCGCGAACACGACCGGATCCTTGGCCTGCGCGCCAACTATGCTGCCAAGGCTGACAAGCATCGCCACGGCGACCACGCCGGTGAAACGCGCCATGCGAGCCAACTGGCTCCGCATATCAAGTTGATTGACCATTGTTGCCTGCCCTGCCCCACCGCCGAAATATCTCAATGGATATATCGTTAGCCGATCGCGCCGCGGTTGGGGAGAGCGAAAAAGCGGTCAGGAAGGTCGGCGTGATCCCCCGGCGGGCTGCGCAGCAGCCCGGGAAGGGGATCCACGAAGCGCGAGCTTGGCCCTTTGGATTCCCTTCCCGGCCGGTTTCACTAGCCGCCAGGAATGACACTTCGGCTAGCATTGGAGCCAAGCTTGCCGCCGTCACGCCTTCAGATGCAGTGTCACCAGAACCGTAATCGCTGCGCCGTCGGGCACATCCGCGGTAACACGGATCCAGGTGCCGAAGCGCTCGACACGGGCGAAGCCGATGCCATCCTTCTCGGTCGGCAGCTCGAATTCCGTCCCCTCCGGTGCCCAGCGCATGCCATCCGGCGAGATCTCGATCCTTGCCCGGCCCGGTTTGCCGGTAACAGGTTTCAACGCGCGCACGAAAACGACCGCCTCGTTGGCCCAGCCGGCCTCATAGGGCTCCGTCGCGCTCTTGCCCGTCCAGGTTTCGTTGCGTGCCACGATGGCAGCAAAGCTCTCACGCAGCATCAGAAGTCTCCCGAGAGGCAGACACTGTCGACATACAGGAAAGCCCGCTTGTCAGTGTCGGTTTCGGCGAAGAAGGCGAGATTCAGCATGCACCAGAGGTTCTTCATGGCCGGGATGCGGATGGGCTCGTAGCCGGATACGTCGAACACCCGGTCATTGCAGCGGAAACCGGTGCACTGCATGGTCGCCAGGTCGAAATCGAGGCACAGATACGTCCAGTTCACCTTGGTCGGGATCTCGTTGTAGCAGAGGCGCTGCTCTCCCCCCGGGAGGTCGACCCACCCCTCCGGCGCCAGATGATAATGGCTGACCGTCTTGTCCTCATGGCCGATCGGCTTGAAGGCGGTGGTCTGCGGCTTGAACTGCCAGCGCTGGACATGCTCGCCGTCGAGCGCGTTGAGGAAGCGCAGATGCGGCATCACCCGCTCGCCGCCCTCGCCCGCCCTGTCGCCGACCTGGAGATCGTAGAGGAAGCCGAAAGAGCGCACATCCGCCTCGGACAGCTTGAGCTCGCTCGCTTCCGGCTTGAAGGTGACATAGGCCTCTATGCGAATGGGTCCCGCATGGCGGAAGGTCAGGCGCTTGATCGCGACGTTCTGCGCGCCGCGGCGGGGCCGCGTAGCGATCTTCAGCGCATAGCTGCCGTCGAAGCTGCCGTGGGAGCCGGCGTCCCAATGCGGCAGGGTCGACAGCATCGGCGACAGGTGCTGCGCGTAGCCGGGCAGCATGCTGTCGAGGTCCTCCTCATAATTGCCGACAAGCTGCGTCCAGCCGCAAAAGCCCCGGTCGAAATCGTCGAAAGTAATGATCCGGGGCAAGGGATCGAAACGGCTCAGCGCCGGATTGGCCGTTTGCATGGCCCTCCTGAGGTCGTTCCCGGCGATATCGGTCATTGGTGTGATCCTTCGGACATTGTTTCCTCTGGGGGTTCCTCGTGAGCCTTGCCGATGCTGTAGCTCTTTGCCTGTGCATCGGCTTTGCCCGAAAACGCGTTCCACTTTTCGGGCCGATGCCCTAGCCTTTCGTCGACCCCGCCGTCAGGCCGGCAACGAGATGCTTCTGGGCGAGCACCACGAAGATGAGCACCGGCAGAAGCTGGACAGTCGAGGCGGCGAAGAGGACGCCCCACTCCACCCCTTCCACGGCGCCTATCATTTCCGACAGCACGAGCGGCGCGGTCTTTGCACGCGTCGTGGTGAAGATGAAGGCGAACAGGAATTCGTTCCAGGCATAGACGATCACGAAGACTGCGACCGCCACCATGCCCTGGGCGGACAACGGCAGGATGAGCTTGTAGAGCACCTGCAGCCGGCTTGCGCCATCGAGATGGGCCGCCTCGTCCACCTCCTTGGGGATCTGGTCGATGAAGGTGCGCATGACCAGCGTGCCGAGGGACACGAAGAAGGTGGCGTAGAGGATGATCAGGATGAAATGAGTGTCGTTCAGCCCCAGCCAGTTCACCGCCGGAAACAGCGGCAAGGTGATGACGATGGGTGGAATGAGACGGATGAAAATAAGGAAAAAGGCCGATCCCGCCAGCACCTTGTGACGGAAGCGGGAATAGGCGTAGCCGGCCACTGCGCTCGCCAGCACCGCGACGATGGTCGCGCCGGCGGTGACGATGAGGCTGTTGAGAAGGCCATGGAAGAAATCCCCCCAACGTTCCCATAACGCGACATAATTTGTCCATGTCGGCTGGAACGCGAGACGCGGCGGCACGGCGAAGATGTCGCGGTCCGTCTTGAACGATGACACCATGATCATCGCGATAGGAATGAGCGACCAGGCCAGCACGACCAGGATGGCGATGCCCTTGAGGGCCATGAGGAGCGGGTTACGGCGCATAGGTCGCAAACATCTCCTTGTAGAGGCGCCGGAGATACCAGAGCGCCAGGACGAGCGATGCCACCACGAGGAGCCAGCCGGTCGCGGCGGCGTCGCCGAAGGCGTTGTAGCGGAAGGCCTCGAGATAGAGATAGACCGCGAGCACCTCCGTCTGGCGCGCCGGGCCACCGCCGGTGAGCAGCCACACCTCGGAGAACAGGCGGAAGGCGAAAATATAGCGGAAGAGCATGGCGATCAGCATCGCCGGCACGAGAAGTGGCAGGGTGACCCGGCGGAACCGCGCGAAGCCGCTGGCTCCGTCCATCTGCGCGGCCTCGTAGAGTTCACCGGGAATGGCAAGCCGCGCCGCGTAGAGGATCACGAAAGTGAAGGGCAGATGCAGCCAGATGCTGAGCAGCGAGACGAGCAACAGCCCCTGCCATGGCACCACCGCCCATTCCAGCGGCGGCAGACCAAGAGCCGTCAGCGCTTGCGTCGCGAAGCCGACTTCCGGATCGAACAGGAAGCGCCACATCACGACGGCCGAAACCTCGCTGACCGCATAGGGTGCGAGCACGGCGGCCAGAAGAAGCGGTCGAAAAGGCACGCCGCTCGCGAACAGGAGCGCCATGCCGAGACCAAGCAGAAGCTCCACATGCACGACGATCAGGACGACAATGACCGTATTGACGAGCGCCTTCCAGAAATAGGGGTCGGCCAGCACGCGGGCATAGTTGGCGAGCCCGACGAAGACAGGCGCCTGCCCGAAGGACGATTCCGTCAGGCTGAGCCAGAACACGTAAAGCGCCGGGATGAAGATGATGACGCCGACGAAGAGCTGGACAGGAGCAATGAACCCGAGGGCGGGCAGGAGCGGTGATCGTTGTTCCATCAGGCCCTCAAGCGATGCGGTGACGGGCGAGAACGTCGTAATCGAGCGTCACCCCCAGACCCGGGCCTTGTGGGATCGCGACGCCGCCGTCGATGATTTGCGTGTGGCTGCCGATCACAGGCGCGCATAGCTCGTCCCGCAGGGGATTGTCATAAACCATGCACTCGAAGGTGCGCGTCGTCTCGGCCGCCGCCGCCAGATGCAGGCTCGCCGCCACGCAGATCGCGCCGGACCAGCCCACATGAGGTGCATAGGCCGTGTGGTAGGCTGCCGCCAGCTCCGTTATCCGCCAAGTCTCGGTAATGCCGCCAGAGCGTGTCACGTCCGGCTGGATGAGGCCTAGCGAGCGATCCTCCAGCAGCTGCAGCGCCTCGCTGCCAACATAGTCGCTCTCCCCCGCCGCCAGCCTGATCGGCAGGTGCTGGGCGAGGCGCCGATAGCCCGCGCGGTCGTGCGGCGCGATCGGCTCCTCGAAAAGATCATAGCCGAGGTCGGCGAGTGCCCGGCCGACACGCATGGCGTCGTCCACGTCATAGGCCCAGTTGGCATCGACATAGAGGGCGATGTCGTCACCCGCCAGGCGACGCGCAAGCCGGGCGCGGGCGATGGCCGCCGGGACCGGCCGGCCGAGCTTGACCTTGATCTCGCGGAAGCCCGATGCGAGCGCCGATGCGATCTCCGCCTCCACAGTCGCGTCATCGAGCCAGTTGATCGACGAGGCATAGGCCGGCACACGGCCGCGCCCCATACCGCCGAGCAGGCGGTGGATCGGCTCGCCCGCGCGTTTGCCCGCGAGATCCCAGAGGGCGATGTCGACGGCCGATAGCGCTTCGACCACCTGCCCTCCCGGCCGCCCGGTGAGGGCATTGCGCAGCCGTTGCCACAACGCGCGACGAGGGCTCGAATCCTCCCCCAGGAGGCGCGGTGTGAGCGCCTCGTCAACGAGCGCCGCATAGCCCTTGGCACCACGACGGGCTAGCCCCTCGCCGATGCCGATCAGGCCGTCGGCGGTCTCTACCTCGACAACCAGAATTTCCACGGAGGGATAGTCGCCCTGGGACGTCCGCTGGGCCTTGGGCAGGATCGCCCGCAGCGGATGAGCCGTCACTCGCCGAATCACGGCGCCCGCGTTGTGCATCTCCGCCTCGGCCAATGCCTGGCTGGCAGATGACAAGCGTTCTTGATCAGTCACGCCTTCCTCCCTGTGCGATATTTGCCTAGCAACTTATCTGCTAAGTTGGATAGTTGCAATGCCGCATCAACTTTGTCATAGTCTCCTTGTGGCGCCGCGCCGTCGGCAGGCACGGCCCCGAACGGCCAACGGGCGGCGAACAGCCCTGCCGCCAAGACATCGACATTTAAAAAGGGACCTGGATTGAACGGGACGGTCGACATCGATCCGCTCGACCTTTTGCTCGGGGCTGAAGACGTTGCGCCCGTGCGACTTGGCGAAGCGGTCATCGAGAAGCTGACACAGGCCATTCTGGACGGGCGGTTGAAGCCAGGCGACGCATTGCCTTCGGAAGGGCGGATCGCCGCGTCGTTCGGTGTCAGCAAGCAAGTGGCGCGCGAGGCTATCCGTGAACTCGCCGCCATGGGCGTCGTGCATATCCAGCAAGGCAAGGTCACGCGAATTCGCGATCTCGACGCCGAGCCGCTTGGGCGCTTCTTTCGCTTCGCTGTGCGCGGCAGCGCAACGGGTATCAATGAGGCCATCGAGCTTCGGCGAATTCTCGAGCCGCCGACGACGAGGCTCGCCGCGAAGGCGCGCAGTGAGGCCGAACTCGCCAATCTCGGCGCGATTCTGGCGCGCATGGAGGAGAGCCTTGGTGACGTGCCTTCCTGGATCGAGGCCGATCTCGACTTTCACGAGGCGGTTGGCACCATGTCGGGCAACCGGCTGCTGAAGTTCCAGATCCGCGCGCTCCGGCCCATCATCTCGGAGATCATGGAAATCTTCAACTCACGCGGAAACCGGGGACCGGCGGAATGGCGCGAGACCTATGAGCGCCATGTGCGCATCTTCGAAGCTATCAAGGCGGGCGATGCAAACGCGGCCTTCAACGCGATGAGCCAGCATTTCGAAGCTGCGGATGCGGCGGTGAAGGAGTTGTTCTCCGGCGAGTAAGCCCGCGCCGGACTCGAGACGTGACGATCCGTTGGACCTGCGCAAACGCAGGCAGGCAAGAAATTCGTTCTAGGAGGAAACCCATGTCCCTCATCCGTCCGTCCCGCCGGGCGCTGCTGGCGATCGGCGCCGGCGCCCTACCCTTCGCGGCCGGCCTCACGCCGGCTATCGCGCAGTCGAAGTCGCTCAACATCATCGGCCACCGCGTCCATCGCACCGCTCTCACCGGTGATGCCGGCGGCAAGGGCGGCGACATCCTCGGTGAATGGGGCAAGGCGAACGGCGTTGCCCTCAACTGGTCGACCTTCGACGTTGGCCCACTTCACGAGCGCCTGCTGCGGGAGGCGAGCCTCGGCGAAACATCCTTCGATGTCGGCTTTCTGCTCAACACCAACGCGGTGCCGAGGGCCCTGAAGCTGATGGCGCCGATCAACGAGCTCGCGGCGGGCGACCCTATCGAGGATTGGCAGGAAGTCTCGCCGGGAATGGTCAAGGCCGTCACTGTCGACAACGAAACCTTCGCTGTGCCCTTCCGCCATGCGACCACCGGCCTTCATTACAACGAAGCGTTCTTCACCGAGCGCGGGCTGTCCGGCCCGCCGCGCACAATCGAGGACATGATCGCCTTCGCCGAGAAGACAACCTTCCGGCGCGACGGCAACGTGCCCGTGAACGGCTTCGCCATGGAAGGCGTGAGCTACGTCAATATGGTCACGCTGTCGCTCGCCTATCAGGCCCCCTTCATCGACGAGGCGCTGAAGGTAGTGCCCAACGAGGCGGGCATGATGAAGACCTTCGAGGTCTTCCGCGATCTCTTCGCCAAGCAGATCCTGCCCCGCAACTTCGCGGCGCTCCGGCAGGACGAGGTCATCACCATGATGCAGACCGGGCGCCTGGCCATGTGCCACTTCGCCTTCGGCCGCTATCTCGCCTTCAACGATCCGCAGAAGTCGAACTATGCCGGCAAGATCAAGGTCGTCTCCCCGCCGGCCTCGGCCACCGTGAACGGCGGCGGCGACATCGTCGGCACCACCGAGTTCTGGTCCTTCGTCATCCCACGCAACAGCCGCAACAAGGCGCTGGCCTGGCAGATGGTGAAGGCGATGACAGCCAAGGAGGCGGTCATCCGGGCTGCCCTCAACGGCAACGGCCCGATCCGCCCGTCTGCCTATGACGACCCGCGCGTCAAGGAGGCGGTTCCCTACGCCGCCGAGGAGGCCCGCGCCCTCGCCGTTGCCAAGCCGCCGCTGCCCGCCTTCGACAAGGCGACCGAGGCTGGCGACATCCTTGCCCAAACCGTCCAGGCGGTCGCCCTCGGCCAGATGAAGCCCGGGGACGCCGTCGCCCAACTGAAACAACGCGTTGAACCGCTTGTGAGGTCTTAAATGTCTGCGATTGTTCCCGGCCAGAGCGTCATCGGTTTCATCGGCATCGGCACCATGGGCCTGCCCATGGCGCTGAATGTGGCCAAGGCCGGCTATGAGTTGAAAGTGTTCGATCTCAGCGAGAAGGCGCTGGCGGAGGCCAAAGCGGCAGGCGCCACGCCCGTCGCCTCGGTGGCCGAGCTCGCCCGGACCTCGGATGTCATCATCACCATGCTGCCGGATGCGCCGGACGTGGAGAAGATCACGCTCGGCCAGGATGGTATCGAATCCGCGGCCAAGCCCGGCACGCTCTATGTCGACATGAGCACCATCGATCCCGGCACAAGCCGCCGCGTCGCGGAAAGGCTCGCTGAGCGGGGCATCCGGATGATCGACAGCCCGGTGGCGCGTGGCGTGGAGAACGCACGCGCCGGCACCCTCGCGCTCATGATCGGCGGGGACAAGGCGACTGTTGACGAAGCTATGCCGCTCCTGCGCACGATGGCCGATACGATTACCTATTGCGGGCCGATCGGCAACGGCGTCGCCATGAAGCTCGTCAACAACTTCCTGTCCGCCGGCATCGTCTCGACCGTCGCCGAGGCCTGCGCCATCGGCCTCAAGGCGGGACTGCCGCTCGACATGATCGTCGCCATCAGCGGCGCGACCGGCACGAACAATGCCTGGATGCACAAGCTCATGCCGTCCAAGGCCTTCCTTGGCGACTTCAGCCCCGGCTTCATGACGCCGCTCGCCCGCAAGGACCAGCGGCTGGCTCTTGCCTTCGCCGAGGACATGGGCGTGCCGCTCACGCTCGGCAAGGCGGTGTTTGAGCTGCTGACCCAGACGGCGGAGGTCTATCCGCGCGAGGATTTCACGAGCATCCTGCGCGTCGTCGGTGATGGTGCCGGGGTCAAGATCAGGCTGTCGGAGGCCGACAAGCCAGCGACCTGAAAACACAGGCTGATGGGGCCGCGAGAGCCCCGTGACAGCCCCACGACGGAGCATGGGCTCCAGGACCTATTGGAGGGAGGAATAGGATGTCAGCCAATCTACGTAATCCCACACGCCGGCGAGTGCTGGCACTCGCAGGCGCGGCGGGCACAGCCGCGCTCGCCCTGCCCGGCCACGGGCATGCCCAGGCCAAGAAGCTGACCGTCCTGTCGCACCGCGTGCACCACTCGGCCGCGACGTCGGGCCCCGGCGGCGACGCGACCGCCGCCTGGCGCGCCGCGACGGGCACCGACATCGACTGGGTGACGCTCGGCGATGTCAACGCCATCATGGAGCGCCTGTTGCGAGAGGTCTCCCTGTCGGAAACCTCCATCGACGTCGGCTATCTCCTCAACGGCCGCGCCGTTCCACGTAATCTCAAGCTGTTCGAGCCGCTTGACGCGCGCCAGTCGAGCGCGCCGATCGAGGCCTTCGACGACTTCGCGCCGGGCCTTGTCGAGCCGCTGAAGCTCGACGGCGCGCTCTTCGGCGTGCCAGTTCGCCACGCCACCAACGCCCTCATCTATAACCAAGCGTTGTTCGAGGAACGTGGCGTCGCCCTGCCGAAGACCTTCGAGGAACTGATAGAGGCCGCGCGCAAGCTCACCTACAAGCGCGCCGACGGGACACCGGTCTACGGGCTCGCTTTCACCAGCGTGTTCGCCTCGAACTTCCTGTCGCTGTCCCGTGCGCTCGGCGGCGATTACATGACCGCCGACGGCAAGATCGTCTGTACGGAACCCGGGATGGTGAAGACGCTCGGCATCCTGGCCGATCTTTACAAGTCCGGTGTCATGCCGCGCAACTTCACCAATCTCAACAATGAGGAGGTGACCACCTGGATGCAGCAGGGCCGGGCCGCCATCACCATCAATCCCTTTGCCCGGCTCGTCAGCTACAACGACCCATCGAAGTCGCAATATCCGGGCAAGTTCAAGGCGCTGACGGTCCCGGTCTCCGCCGACCTCCAGGGCAAGCTCACCTATGCCCCGACGGTGGAGTTCTGGGCGCTCGTCATCCCGAAAGTGGCCAAGCAGAAGGACGCGTCATGGGGGCTCATCAGCGCGCTGTCGTCCAAGGCAGGCACGCTCGCGATGGCGCTCAACGGCAACGGCCCGACGCGCCTCTCGACCTATGACGACGCTAAGCTCAAGGAGGCCCTGCCCTACGCCGCCGAGGAGGCCGCGGCGCTTAAGAACGCGCGCATTCATCTGCCGGCCTTCGATGAACAGGCTCGCGCCCATGATATTTTCGTCCAGGCGAGCCAGGCGGCCGTGATCGGGGCCATGACTCCGGAGGCGGCCATGGCGGATGCCGCAGCGCGCGTCAAACCTCTCCTGCCGACTTGAACAGACCGGGCATCATGAACGCATATCTTGAGGGGCAGATCGCCCTCGTCACCGGATCGACGCGCGGCATTGGCCGCGCGATCGCCGACAGGCTCGCCGCGGCCGGCGCAAAGGTCGCTCTCCATGGGCGCGACGACAAGGAGCCGGCAGAGGCGCCTCCGCATGGCTCGCGCCTGTTCAAGGCCGATCTCGCCGATGCGGCGGCAACCGCGGGTCTCGTCCAGGAGGTCGAAGCCTCCCTCGGCGCCCCCGATATCCTCGTCCTCAACGCCTCGATCGAGTTTCGCCAGACCTGGCAAACCTTGACCGAGGAGGCCATGGCGGCTCAGGCTGAGGTCAATCTCTATTCGACCATGCGCCTCATCCGCGCCGTGCTGCCGGGCATGATCGCGCGTGGACGCGGCCGCATCATTGCGATTGGGACCGTGCAGGAATACCGCCCGAATGACGTGCATATTTTCTATGCCGGAACGAAGGTGGCGCAGACGAACATCATTCTCAACCTGGCGCGCAATACACGCGAGCCCGACGTCACCTTCAACGTGGTGCAGCCCGGCGCGATCCTGACCGATCGCAACCGCGCGGTGCTCGCGGATGCCGATTTCCGCAAGCGTGTGGAGGAGAAAATTCCGCTGGGCCGAATTGGGGACGCGCAGGATTGTGCCGGTATCGTCGCGTTCCTCTGCTCACCAGAGGCACGTTATATCAACGGCGCCGTCCTCTCCGTGGACGGCGGCATGCGTCTGTAAAGTCGCGTTGGCGCGCGCTTCTCGTGGCGGGAGCCACGTCGCGCAGGCGCAGTGGCGCCACGGCTTGGCGGGACGCGCTCCCGGTTCACTTATCCACTCGCCGAACGAACGTAGATCTCCGAGTACGCGAGCTTCACCCGCTCCGACAATTCAATGCGATTGCGGCCGGCGCGCTTGGCCATATAGAGCGCTTCGTCCGCCTCTGAATACACGGTATCAAAGGAAATCGACGGGTCACGTATGGCAATTCCCGCCGAGATCGAGACTTTCACGGCGTTATCCGCGGCTATGATCGAGGTCTTCGACACGGCCTCGCACAGCTTGATGAGCGCCAGAACGATGTCTTCGATGGGCGCGTTGGTGGAGATCAGCGCGAACTCGTCGCCCCCCAGACGCCCGACTATGCCGAACTGCGAAAGATGCTTCGCCATGATCTGCCCTACCGCGCATATCACGGCATCGCCACCCCGATGACCAATGGTGTCGTTGATCGTCTTGAAGCGATCGACATCCGCTATGACGAGCACCATCGTGTCGAAATCCGACAGTTCGCTCGCTTCGATCAGCGCCCGGCGGTTCGGTAGTCCGGTTAGTTGGTCCGTACTGCTCAGGACCTCGAGCTCGCGATGAGCAAGAAGGAGTGCCCGCTGCGAGCGGGCGAAGATCGTACTGACCGGCACGGCGATCACGCAGACGCTGAGCACCGTCAGTGCCCAAGAGCGCAGCGCCGTTTCCCAATTCGTGAAGAAAACCAGCTGGCTCGCGATGTCGAGGCAGAGCGCGATGGCAAGGCTGATCGCCGTGACCACGCAGACATAGCGCACCAGGCTCTTCGTGCTGGTGATCTGCGGATGCGCGAGCAGTCGCGTGAGACTTGTGCTGCGGAACAAATTTGCGCTCCGAGGAGCCGCTGAGGGTCGAATACTTCGAATCCCGTTGCGGTAGTCTGTCAACTTAGTGGATTGGAGGGCGATCTGCCATCATCGCGGGGTGCGTCACGAGTTCGCTATCCCGGGAGGCCGGACGCCATGTGTCGGGAATTGGCCGCCTGTCAACAGTTGACCGGACGTACAGTGATGTCATTACATGGATCGGAACATATTACCCTTCATTGTCACGGTCCCGCCCGGCTTCGCTTCCATGCTGCGTCTTTCAACCAACGACGTGCCGCACCGCCAGCGCATGGCCTTCGTGCACGACTTCGTGGCCCGACATTTCTCGGGTCTCGAGTTCGTGCCTTTCGTGGCGGACGAGCTCCATGTCGAGATGGCTGCCTACGCACTGCCTGGAGGCACGACCCTCGGCTCCTGCCAATATCCGTCCATGCGAGGCTCACGCCCCCGTCGGCTCCTCGGCGACGGTCGAGATGGATATCTGCTTACGGTGCATGGGTGCGATCACGAGGTCGCGGTTGATGGCCGTCCACCCGTCAAGATTGCCGCCGGCGATATACTGATCATCAACCAGGCTGTTCCGTTCACGTTCGAGCTGGCTGCGACGATGGTGACGGGTGTAACCATGGCACCCGGCCGGCTCGGCAATCTCGTGCCCTACGCGGAAGGCCAGCCTTACTTTCATATCCAGCACGCCGCCCCGGAAGCGGCGCTGATGGTCGGCTATGCGTCTCTTCTGCGAACGAATCCGCCCGCTAGCGCAAGGGCGGCTGGCCTCGCCGAAGATCACCTCCATGATCTTGTCGCGCTCTGCCTCGGCAGCCAGTACGTAGATACGGATCCGCGCCCGGGCTCCTCCACCGCGAGCACCCGTCTGCAGCTGATGCGGCGGGACATCGAAGCCCGCCTTTGCGATCTCGATATCAACGTGAATACGATCGCCGGTCTTCACGGTGTCACGCCGCGCTATGTCCAGCTTCTCTTTGAACGGGAAGGGACTACGTTTTCCGCCTTTCTGCGGGAGCGTCGGCTGGCGCTCGCTCACAGCCGCTTGCGCAGGGAGCCGGCCGGCCGCAGTTCGATCGCGACGATTGCCTATGATTGCGGCTTCTCGGACCTCTCCACCTTCAACAAGGCCTTCCGCAAGCGTTATGGCGCAACGCCCTCAGACGTCCGGGCGGACGCCTCGCGCGGCGCGGTCAGCTGATCGATATTTCTCCTGTGGACGGCGGCGCTTTCCGACCGGCCTGACACAAAGGGGCTTGCCACCCTCAGCGGCTTCATCTAGAAGGCATCGCGAGCGAGATTTCTACCGATAACGCTCGCAGCTTCGGAACCGACCCGGAAAAGGTCGTTGTTTCCAGTCCCTTGGTGGGGGATAGTTTAACGGTAGAACTGCGGACTCTGACTCCGTTAGTCCTGGTTCGAATCCAGGTCCCCCAGCCAACTGTAATCCTTACGTTTTTTCCATTCTGAAGGTTGGACCGGAAACGGCATTTTACAGGCATTTTACAGAGTCTGTTCACGTTTCGGCCGCCTTCGACCACTCTTCCAGCTTCCTGACTGCGCTCTCCGCCATGGTCACATCGCGGCTCAAATAGTGCGCGTCGAGGATCTCCTGCACGTCGCGCAGGGTGTGCCCGGTGATGGTCGCGATCTCTGGCACGCTGGCCCCCGCGAGGGCCAGCCGGGTGACAGCCGAGCCGCGAAAATCGTGGAACGTCAGCGCCGTGATTCCTGCCTTGGCGCATGCCTTGCTCCAGGATGAGCGGAAGCCATCCGGCGTCCAGCGGTCGCCCTCGAGGTTCAGCAGCACCAGGGCGCCGCGCTTCCTGGCCTGCTCCGCGTCGAGCGCCGCCCGAAGCGGTGCGCCAACAGGAATGACGACTCGCTTGCCAGTTTTGCCCTGGCGCAGGCGCAAGGTCGCGCCGTCATAGTTCGACCAGGTCAAGCGTAGCAGGTCGCCTTGCCGCTGCCCGGTCCAGAGCGCCAGCATCAAAGCCAGGTGCAAATGCGCCGGAGCCTTGGCGATGAAGGCCGCCTCGTCGGCGGCGGACCAAACACGGTCATTGCGGTCGGCCTTGTAAAGCCGCCCTCCCCGCTCGCACGGGTTGACGTCGAGATCGCCGCGATCCTTGCCCCATGAGCAAATTCGACCGAGGATGCTCCAGGCATAGTCTGCCTGCCGTGCCGATTTGGCGGCGTTCTCGTCCCGCCACTTCTTGAACACGCCGCGCGTAACTTTGGCGTTCGCCTCGGTGAAGCCAGACAGCGGAAGTGACCCGAACTTCACCTCGATGCGCGCGATGTGCTTGAGGTAGTCTGACTGCGTGCGCGCCGCCAGCCCCCGAAACTCGCCAGATGTCTTAAACCCCACAATGACGGTGTGAAACCGCCCCGCTTTCGGAGCTTTGAGGCTCGCAACGGCGGCGTTGTAGCTCGCCATGAACTGCGGCGTGCCGGGCTCTCCCTCGAGCTTAGGTCCGCCACGCCAAGCATAGCGATAGACCCCAACCTTGCCGCCCGCGAGTTTGACCCTAACGGTGTGGATGCCTTTGAGGTTAACCCGCATGCCCGTTGTCCCGCAGCCACTGCGCAAAGTCATCATCGCCCTGGGCATATGCGGACGTCAATTTGTCGTCCAGCCCCGACAGCTTGTCCCAGGCGGCATCAAGCGCCCGGCGATCCCAGCGCTTCGTGCCGGGGATCGCCCCCGGCAGCCGCCCGCGCGTGATCCAGTAGTCAAAGCCGCTCGGCTTAAGGCCGCAATAGGCTGCGGCCTGCTCGCGAGAGAGACCACGCGGGGCGATCGTCAGTTGTGCCGGCTCGGCGCTAGAACGGGATGTCATCGTCAAGATCCGCTGAATATTTGCCGGTCTTGCGATCGGCATAGGCGTTGCCGCCAGCCGATGAATCGCGCGTGGAAGTGGTGCCGTACTGGTCGGGATCGTCAGCCGGCGGCGGGCCGTTGCGCTGGGAATCAAGCAACGTAATTTCCCCGCGGAAGCGCTGCAGAACGACCTCGGTCGTGTAGCGATCCTGGCCGTCCTTGTCCTGCCATTTGCGCGTCTGCAATTGGCCCTCGACGTAGACCTTGGAGCCCTTGCGCAGATATTGCTCGGCGATCTTCGCCAAGTTCTCGTTGAAAACGACGACGCTGTGCCACTCGGCGCGCTCCCGGCGCTCGCCTGTTGCTTTGTCTCGCCACGTCTCCGAAGTCGCCATGCGAAAATTGACAATCGGGTTGCCGTCATTGCCGCGACGCGCCTCGGGGTCGCGACCAAGATGGCCGAGAAGAATGACTTTGTTGACTGATCCGGCCATCAGGCGGGCTCCTTGTTCGCGAATTCGAGAAGAATGTCAGCGTGGCAGGGCTGGTCCGGCGGGCACCAGCACGCGAGGTTCTTGCCGCGCAATTGGCGTAGATCGGCCCGGATGCGATCCACGGCAGGCAGGCCGTTGACCATGGCGTTGCGAAAGCACTGCACGCACATGGCGCGCAGCTCGTCATCCGTGCCCAGATAGCCGGCCTCGCGTGCCTTCGCGATGGTCCAGGGATTGCCCCATTTGGTCGACCGATCGACCTTCGCCGTGTTTGGCGGCATGCGCCAGCCTTTGGCGCGCCGCAGTTGGACACGTTCAGGCATGCGCGCCTCCCGGCATGGCGTTGTGCTCGATGCCGTCGAGAAGCCGGCCGGCGGACCGCTTCCCGATGCGGCGCATCACATGGAATCGCTCGCCGTGGAAACCGCTCCCGCCTTCCAGGTTGAGCCATGCGATATCAGGGCGCGTGCGGCTGAGCTTGTAGCCGTAATCAGCGCTCCAATCTGGATCCTCTCTGCTGCGGTCGAGGGCAACGGACCAATCGCCCCATTGCTTGAAAAAGAACGGGACGCCGGCGGCCGCGCACTGATCGCGGATCGAGCGTGCCCAATCCGGATGCATCGGGCGGGAACCGGGGCCGCTCTCGCCGCCGACGATGATCCAGTCTAGCCCTGAAATGTCACCGACGATCGGTCCAAGCAGCGGCTCGGCGCTGACAAAGCGAACGGTTGCGGGTGTCGCTTTCAGGTCTGGAATGCGCTCTTCCCAACGCCTCTGATCTTCAGCGGACACGCCGAGCCAAACATTCGGCAGAGGCCAACGCGGTGTGGCGCGGTCGGGCCGATCGGCCCATTTGACGAGGCTGGCTTCACGAACCGCGCGCGAGAGCTCTAGAACCCAATCGCCTGCACGGGTGCAAAGATAGTCCCGCATCCGCGCCGACCGCTTCGTCAGCACCTGAAATGAATGCTGCGGCGCCAGCGCCATGACGGCGAAGACGCGGTCGATCCAGTCATCGGGCACGCTCTCGTGAAAGAGATCGCCCATGGAATTGACGAACACCCTGCGCGGGCGCTTCCAGCGCAGCGGCTGTGTCAGGATGGCATCGGGCGCCATCGCCATCTTGCTGGTCCAGACGGGCTTGCCCTTCACCCGCATCGTCGTGCCGGCATAGTGGGAACCAGGCGTCATCTTCTCAATGCGGTCTGACATCTTCATGGCGTAGCAGTTGGTGCAGCCTGGCGAGACGATCGAGCAACCGACGATCGGATTCCAGGTAGCGTCCGTCCATTGAATGCCGGTGCGGTCACCCATGGTTGCTCTCCCGCTGCGGCTCGGCTGTGATCCTGACGATCGCCAGCGCTTTGGTCAGCCCGTCGCCATCCGGCTCCGAAACAACCGCGCCGTGCCTCGGCTCATAGTTGGCAAGGGCATAGGCCGCCGCGATGAGACGATCGTCGGGCACGACATGGATCGTGCGCGCACCGTCGACCGCAGGCTTGTCGTTCTCCGCCTCGACTAGGCGTTTTGCCTCGACCATCGCGGCCAGAGATACACCGTCCAGATCTCCGACCCGTACGGTCACGCCCATGGCGTGAAAACTGCGGTGGCAGATCATGCCGACGATCTCAATGGCACGGCTGATGGGCATTGCGAGCGGCGGTGGCTCGGGGACGTGCCGGTATGCGCTCACAGATCCAAGCAGGGGGCAAAGCTGGACTTCCAGTTTCATCCCTTCCGGAGCGGGTGGCGGGTCGGCAAAGGCCCCCATAGTCACCCACCCATCTCGCTTGCTGAGGGCTTCGGCCTTGTCGAAAGCATCGGCAGCGGCGCGCAGACATTCGGCCGCGCCCTTGGCCCGGATATGCTGAAACCGGGCCAGTTCGTTGCGGTTGATCTTCAGCACATAATCGTGAGGTTGATCGTCAGAGCGAGCGAAGCCTTCCGGGGTCACATTCTGGATCCAGAGCATGTCAGGCGCCCTCCGGCTTGCTGAGTGCTGCCATCCGCGTCGCCAAGCCGTTCTTATCGGAGGTGGCGTTGAACTTGCGCACAACGGCTCCGGATAGGTCTATTCCCGCTGTCATGGCCGCGAGATCGGCGCAGATCACAACATCTGCCAGCTCGTCAGCGAGATCCGTAAGTGTGGCGCGAGAGCCAACCCATCCATGCCGCTCGCGCTCCAGCTTTTTGATGACGTTGCAGGCCTCACCGGTTTCGCCGGCAAGCTCATTGCCGCGAAATGCGAGGTCCGGCTTAACGTCTGGCGCCCACTCAGCATCGCGCGCTATGTTCGCGGCGCGCAATGCAACCAAGCTCGCGAAGGGTGCCGCCTCCACATCTGGCGACGGCTCGGGCTTGGTGGCCGCCGTTCCACCTAAAAGGAGGCGTATTTCCTCGAGATGTGCACCATCGGGCTCGATCCACTTCTTAATCTGATGGATGCACTGATCCTGTTCGTTGAGGATGTCCGTTGGATCATCATCATCGTTCAGGTCATTTTGCCGCTTGATTATGATGTTGCATGCGGCAGTCATCGCAGCGCGCCAAACGGTGGCGATCTCGGCATCGGTCCACCGTGCGGGGGCGGGCGACGGCTCGGGCTTGGGCGGGTGGGTGTAGAGCGGGATAGAGTAGAAATCGGTTTGCTCTTGAGAGGCCCACGCGATGCCACCTGCAGTTTTTTGCTGATAAGCTGCCACGTGGTCCGGGTACATCCACGCAACCGGCTCCGCATCCTCGGCGCGTTCCGCCTGAGCAACGTAGTTGAGGATCACTGTCGCCTGCGCATCGTCGATCGCTAGCCCGTCGCACTCGCCTTCGATAGCCACTTTCAAGGCCTCGATTGCTGTCGTGCCGGGCGGTGGTGCAAGTTCGGCACCTTCCTTGTCGATTATCGTGTGCGCGGCGATGGTGGCAGCGAGCGCGACGCGTTTTGTCACCTCATCGCTTGGCCGCGCGATCCACGCGCTGTTCTCATCGAGGATGCGCTCGACACCCTTGTAGACCGGCGCCGGAACTGTTGCCGCCGACGCTTGCCGCCCGGCGCGCCGGTCGAGGTGGTTGGCACGTTCCCGCAACTCATCTGTGAACCGCGCGACCGTGTCGGGCGAGACGTCGCCTTCCATCTCCAGCGTGTCCCCGGCCCATGCCGAGGCGTGGCGCGCGACGTAGGCGCATTTCTGCGCGAATTGCTGTTGGGTCAGGGGCATGGTCACACCCTCATCGGCATGAGGACGAGCAGCAGGCTGTCGTCGTCGGGGGTTACGATCAGTGTGGGGGAGCCGGGATCTGCCATCGTGACGGCGACCTTGTCGCTGTCGAGGATGCTCAAGATCTCGGCCATGTATTTAGCGTTGAAGCCGATGCTGATCGGCTCGGCTTCATAATCGGCCTCCATCTCCTCGTGCGCCTCGCCGGATTCCGGGTTCGTCACGCTCATCGAAACGCGGCCCTGCTCGAAGGCAAATTTCACGGCTCGGCCGCGGTCGCTCGAGACGGTCGACACGCGGTCGGTCGCCTCGGCCATTGCCACGCGATCGAGCGTCGCCCGCTTGTCGTTGCCTTGCGGGATCACGCGGAGATAGTCGGGAAAGGTGCCGTCTATCAGCTTCGAGGTAAGCACCTCGTCGCCGATGGCGAAGCGGATCTTGCTCGATGACAGCGACACGGCGACATCGCCTGTGGTGTCGAGCATCCGCACCAGCTCGCCGACCGTCTTGCGCGGCACGATGACGCCGGGCATGCCGATCGCGCCATCGGGTGGCATGGTCCTGGCGCGCGCCAGCCGGTGCCCATCGGTGGCCACGGCCGTGAGCCATGGGCCTTCCCTGCCCTCTGCGACATGCAGAAAGATGCCGTTGAGGTAATAACGGGTTTCCTCGGTGGAGATGGCGAAGCGTGTCTGTTCGATCAGCCGGGCAAGCGTCTTCGCCGGCATGATGAAGCTGTGCGGCCGGTCGCCCGCCGACAGGTCGGGGAAGTCTTCCGGCGGCAGGGCATTGACGGTGAAGCGCGACCGGCCGGATTTAACGAGGACGTGCGTGCCGCCGGCATTCGCCTCCATGCTGATGCGCCCGCCCTCCGGCATCTTCCGGGCGATGTCGTGCAGGGTGCCTGACGGCAGGGTGATCGCCCCCGGCGCCTCGACCTCGGCCGCGACGCCTGCGGTCGCCTCCATGTCGAGGTCAGTTGCCTGCAGGGTCAGCCGGCCATCGGCAGCCTTCAGGAGGATGTTGGAGAGGATCGGAATCGTCGTGCGTTTCTCGACGATGCGGTTGAGCGCGGCGAGAGGCTTCAGCAGGGCCGCGCGATCGAGGGTGAGTTTCATGGGGTTGCCGCCTTTTCGATGATGCGCAGGCGCCCGCGACCGCTTTTGCCGCCGTGGAATTCGACAAACCCGGCCTGCGCCAGGGCATTCCAGGTCGACCGCACAACGGGGGCGATCTCGCCAGCCGCGAGGAGCGTGCCGACGTTTGTGAACATGCCTTCGCCGTTGTGCTCGCGGAGCCACCGCAGGGCTTCCACTTGGCTTTTGGTGAGTGTGTTGGCCACGGTTAGCTCTCGGATCGGAATTGGTGCCGGGTTGCTCTCCCCCCGGCGAAGTCGCGTCCATAAACTCAGACGTTGCAGGCAGGGTCCGCCCCCTGCCGGGCCTACTCACGCGCTCCACCGGACGCCGTTTCAGGTTCCTTGGCGGCCGGCTTCGTCACGCGCTTTCGCACGGGATATCAGGCGCGCGCTTCTGGGCTGCCCTCATAGGTCGGAAGGTTGGTGTCGAACTCCGCGCTTTCGAGATCGATCTTGATGCGGCCGCGCAGGTTCTCTTCCCATTGGTAGAGCTGGTAAAACCAAACGATGTCGCCGCCCTTCACGCGGTAGCGCAGGCGTGCTGGGATGCGGACGGGGCCGCCATCCACGAAGGCCGCGACCTGGATGATAAAGAGGCCGGGGACGATCAGGGGCTCGCCCTTGGCATTGGTGTGCGTCTCGGTGAAAACGAGCTGCCCTTCACCGCTCTGAATGCGCGTGTGGTTGGCGACGGTCTGTCCGACTCGCACCTCCAGGCCGCGCGCCAGGTCAAACACCTCGTTGGGCATGGCAATACGCGTCTTGAGGAGGGTTTCGAGCAGCTTCACCTCGTCGTCATTCGGCTCGACAAGATCGGGCGCCCGCTCTTCAAGGAACAGGGCGAAATCCTCTTGCTGAAGCGTCTTGCCGTTACGGTCGACCCACGCCTTGAATTCTTTGGTGACCGGGAACTTATACTCGATCCGGTGCTCGCCATGCCGGGGCGCATGATCCTTGGTGTGATAGTCGATGACGGCCGTCAAACCGGGCTCAGGCCAATCGGTGCGGGCGAAGATGACCGAGCCCTCATCCTTGTGGCGGTTCACCAGATCAACGAAGGCGCGCAGCGTCGTGACACGGGCGGTGCCTTTGCGACGATCCGGGCCGATGCGATACCGCTCTATCTCGTCCTCTAAAGTTGAAATCTTGCCTCCCTGGCGGCGATCGATGACAAGTGGAACCTCCTCGGGAAGGCCTTTGCCCAGATCCCCTGTCGCCAGCCACTCGATTTCAAGGTTACGCCCGCCTGCCTCATGAGCCATGCGAGCGATCTTGTCGACGCCTTCGCCTCCATCAGGAATGCGCGACGCGGCAATGGCGGCCAATGCGGACGCGAGTTCGGGCGGAATGTTTATTTTGGTCTCAGACATGGAAAGGGTTCCTCTGTGGCGGGGGAGATCAGGCGCCGGCGCGCTCGCGCTCACGCTCGGTGGCGTCGCGCGGGAACATGTCGTGCTGGCTGGGGTGGTTGACGCTGACGCCACCCTCGACAGCCCAGAACGGCGTTGCCGCAAAGGCCTTGTCTTCGGGGAGCTTCGATTTCACGGTCGGCTTGATATCGAGGCGGCCGCTTTCATAGTTCACCGTGATTGTCACGGTGATGGTGGCTGTGCCCTTCTCAGAGGGCAGCGCCTCCAAGGTCTCGATGGCCTTGGTCAGGTGCTCGTCACAGGACTCGGTGAATTTGCCGCGGTTCAACAGACCGAGCATGTCGCCGAAGCGGCGGATGATGCGAGCGGACAAGGGGCAGTCTCCCAGGGTCAGGCCGCGAGTGCGGCGGGGCAAAGGCGGGTGAAGCGGGCGCGCCATTCATCGGCGGCGCGGATCCATGGCCAGATGGTGAGGGCGCCGCGGCGCAGGCGGGGCGGCTCGCACTCGATGCCCCACGGGGCTGGCGGCGGGGCGAGCAGCTGGCGGCGCTCGGCCTCGAGCATGCGCATGTCCATGCTCTTGATCAGAAGGTCCGCCTGTCCCAGCAAAGGCCAGTGCAGGCCGGCGGCCTCGAAGATCGCCCGGTCGAGGCGCATCTTGAGGCGCTCGATCGATTTTCGCACTGCCTGGGCGTGGCCATCGACGGCATGTTCCCCCGTCGCCAGATGCGCCAAGGCGCGCGCAACGGGAGTGGTGATGTCGCCGATATAGGCCTCGTGCGCGTCATGGAGCAGGAAGGCGGCGGCGAGGTCAGGCCGGCCGGTCTCGTCGAGGATGGCATCGGCGCCGATGCAGCAATGCTGCGCCACCGAATAAGGACCGACCGGCACATGCCCATTGAATCGGGCGATGCGGGCGAGCGCATCCGGCACGTCATACCGGAAGTCGACCATCTCCGCGGTCGGGTTGATGAGATCGAAGGCGCGGCCTGATGCCGTCTGCAGCCAGGGGGAGGATGTGCCGATCATGGGCGCCCTCCCCAGAAGAGCCGGAAGACCGTGACAGCGGCACCAGTCGCGACCATGGCGGCGACGTAATAGCCAAAGGTGTAGGCGATCACGGCCGAGAGCGGCGCCTGCGGCTCCATTGCCTCAGCTCCCAACAAAGGAGCCGAGGCCCGTGGCGATGATGCCAACGGACAGGAAGAGCGCGAGCGCGGCGAACTCGACGGCCTGAGCGGCGCGCCGTTTAATATTAACCGGAATGCCGGGGGCCTCCGCCTCGTCGGGGAGATCTTGAACTCGCGGATCCGGTAGGCAGTAGCGCGGGCCTGCGCGATAGGCTGCGTCGTAGCCGAGCTGGTGGATCTCTTCGTGCGAGAAACCCTCGCGGGTGAGATCGTCCTTCGTGCAGCAGCCGGACAAAGCTGTCCGCTCACGCATGACGACGGCCATAGCCTCAGCGCGCTCGGCCCGCCAATTTGGATCGCGGAAGCTGGAATTTGGGGAAAGCATATGCGCCTCCAATGTCTTGATTGGAGGCACGGTATAGCGGTTTATTTCCCGCGTCAATCGTTATGCGGGATATTTACCCCAATTGACGAGGATAGAGTGCCTTCTTGCGGACAGCGGACGCCGGAACGTGGGCGGCGACTTCCCTGCGGGACTGCTTGAAGAGAATATCGTGAGCCTCGGAGACATGGCGCCGAGCTATACCCGTGGCAACAACCATTCCGGACGTGAGGGAATCGTCCTCGATGGCGGCGCTGAGAACCCCCGACAGGAAGCTGCCCGAAGTAGAAGCTTTTCTTATCGTGTCCCCGCGCAGCCCTGTCGCCAGGAGGAACCTTTTCATGCGCGCCTCGTCCTGCCCAATGTAGGCGAGCGTGCGGATTGCGACGTTCTCAGCCCAATCAATGTCAAGCTTATCCATAGCAAGCCTCCATCTCGATTGCGGGCAGCTGCTTTACTGCGACAAGCGTTCCAATGTTGTTCTGGCAGCCGCTGCAACAGAACGAAAGCCGTTGAACTAGCGAACTCTCTACGAGTTCATCAACTGTGACGGGCGCATCTTCAACATCGGGGACATCTACGTAAATGGACGCAAGGCGCCTACAATTATGACAGCGAACGTGCAGGCTGAACCTTGCAGCCGGTTGAAAATCTGAGCACAAAATCGCCTCCAATTTGTTCGCGATATGTTCTCATTATTCAGTCGGTGCATCAGGTGAGTCAATGGGCGCGCTTGACATGATAAGAATTTTTTAACGAGACGTGATTCGCGCTCGCGGCACCGGCATGGTGACTCGCCTTACCAGTGCAAGGATCCTGACGCTTCCGTCGTCGGCGTCGGGGTCGTTTGAAACAACGATGGGCTTATGTTTCGGGTTGGTCGAACGGGGGCGGTATTCCACGCGGTCGGGGAAAAACTCCACCTCTTTGACGGACCACTCCCTAAGGCTGCCGTCTTCTTTTGTCCGCTCCACCACAACGATCATACCGTCAGCAATCGTCAAGCCGGTATCCTCGAAGTCAACGCAGATAACGCGACTTCCATCAGGGATCGGCGGGGATGCTGCGTTCATCGAGTCGCCATGCACGGCAAAGGCGACAAGCCGCGCCTGAGGAAATTCCGGGTCGGGCTCATCATAGAGCGTCTCAGGCTCTTCCTGGGAAAACTCATCGATCTCACGGAACCAACCCGCCTGCACCGGCCCCGCAACGACGATCTGCTGGAAACGCGGGGTTGGCACCGGCCGTGCCCCTGGCCCCGGATCGTCCTCATCGCCACTGCCGAACGCCAACCACTCGGCAGATGTCTCCAGGGCAACGGCTAAGCGCTCGATCGTGCGCAGGGAAGGCGACATGGAGTCCTTACGGAAAAGGTCGCGAATGGCATCGGTGCTCATGCCAGCCTTGAGGGAGGCGGCGCGCATCGAAATGCCAAGCTTATCAAGGCGCCGCTGAATGCGCGATCGAACGTCATTTTCCATGCATGGGAATTTACCCGCGCCAAGCAGGAACGCTGAGCGGTCATTATCCCGTTGACATATGCGGTTTATGTCCCGCATAGTCGCTTCATGATTACCGCCGAGCATCTCTTGCACCTTGTCGATTGTTACCGTGCAGCGCGCCCGATCTCGGACGCGCGCCTGTCGACGATCCTGTTCAGTGATGGGAAGCGGATTGATCGCCTTCGCAAGGGGCATGACGTCGGTTCGCGCAAGCTCGTCGGTTTGATCCAGCGCCTCTCCGATATCTGGCCGCCGAATGCCGACTGGCCTGCCGATATCCCTCGCCCTTCGCCCTCCGCCGCTCCTCCCGCGGCGGGAACTGCCCTGCCGTCCGATTTGGGTGCGGGATCACCATCGGACGGCAGGGTTTCTTTGTGCCGCCAACCCCCCGGCTGACGGTTTCCACATCACCACACCGGCCGCGTCCCGGCATGGGAAATCCCCGGCCAAGCTTCCGCCTCATGAGGCCTTCGATGAACGCCCGTTACCTGCCTGCCAGTGACTACCTGCAGCTCAAGAGCGTCTCGCACCTCCTCCTCAAGAAGGCCGGCGGCGGAAGGCTCGCCGCCGCGGAAATCACCCGCGGCTCGGAAAGCCGGTTCAGCGAGGCGGCGTCCACCTCCTTCCCCGAGCGCTTTCTCGCCGTCGACCAGGTGGCGGACCTCGAGGCGCATTGCGGCGCGCCGCTGGTGACGCGGACGCTGGCCGGCCTCACCGGGCATGACCTCGTGAGCCGGGCCGATCCCCAAAAGCCGGAGGCTGCGCTGCACCACCACCTCATAGCCATTGTCGCGGAGACCGGCGACGTGACCCGGTGCCTCGGCACCCTGATGAATGAAGGCCGGCTCAACTCACCGACCGCGCGCATGGACCTTCTGCGCGAGATCGACGAGGCGCATACCGCGCTCGCGGCGCTCTCCGCCCTTGTGCGGCAGGTGTCCTGATGCAGCGTGTAATGCTCGAAGCGGTGCTCGCTGATCCCCGCGCGCGTACCTCCATGGTGAAGATCCTCCGGCGCCGGGCGCTGTGGCTGAAAGGCAGGGCGCGGGCCGACACGCTGGCGCTCGCGGATCTCTATGAACATGCCGAGGCGCCCTTTCCCGAGGTCGAAGAGACATGGAGGGACATGGGGCAGTTCAACTGGCAAGCGCGCGTCAACGCCTTCACCTCGCCCGGCTCGGCCGCGCGGATGTGCGCGGAGAACTGAGCATGGCGCGCCGCCCCCGCTTCACCGTCATCCGGCTCTCGCACCCGCGCCGCGCGCGGATCGCCTGCCGCATGCGGGCCGCCGGGTTGCCTGTCTTTGCGATCGCACGGGCCCTGAAGATGCCACGCGAGCGGGTGCTCGCGGCGCTGGCGGGTTCGGCGCTCTGGAACCGTCAGCAACTGGCCTTGTTCAAGGAGATTGCGTGATGAATGGGGTGGTCTATTCGCTGATAGCCGCAAGCGTCTCTTATTGGCTGTGCGCATTCTGTCTAGAGCCTAACCTGCGTCAATTATTCTGCTTCCCGCGTCGATTGATGTTCGGGATCTGCCTGATCTTCATCTTGGGATTCGCGTTCGCTGTTGAGTATTTCCCATGGCGTTGATCTCTCCCGAAGCGCTCGATGACTTGCGCGCCCGCAACCCGTGCGACCAGCTGGCGGCGAAATGGGTGAACCTGCGCGCCTCCGGCGGCAAGATGGTTGGCCCCTGCCCGATCTGCTCCCACAATCGCCTGTCGAAATCGGCGGGGCGTTTCGAGGCCTGGGCAGACCGCTGGGTCTGCGCGGTCTGCGAGGATGGCGGCGATGTCATCCGCCTGGTCGAGCGTGTCGAGGGCAAGGATTTCCGCGGCGCAGTGGAATGGCTGGGCGGCGCGCAGGAGCCGGATGCGGAAGCCGCGGCCCGGCATGCCAAGGAACGGGCGGAGCGGAAGGCCAAGAACGACGCGGCCTCCGCCACCTACCGCGAACAGGAGCGCGCGCGGCTGCACCGCATCTGGCAGCATGGGCAGCCGATCGCCGGGACGCTCGTTGCCGCCTACCATGAAGGGCGGGGCTTTGAGGCGCCGGCTGACGCGCGGCTGCGTTACCATCCCGAGATGCGCTATTTCCACGGCGAGACCGTGGACGAGATGGGGAACCGCAGCCCGCGGCTCATCCATACGGGACCGGCGCAGCTTGCCGCCATCATCGGGCCGGATGGGCGCTTTTCCGGCATCCATATCACCTATCTCGACGCTGCAACCGCGCGAAAGGCGGTGATCACCGATCCGGACACGGGCGAAATCCTGCCGTCGAAGAAAGTGCGGGGCTCCAAGCGCGGCGGCTATATCCACCTTGGCGGCGACGTGACCTCGGCCCGCACCCTCGACATCGGCGAGGGCATCGAGACCGTGCTCTCGGTGCGGCAGGCGCTGGTGAAGGACGGGCGCGACATCAGCGGTTGCCTGTTCTGGTCCTCGATCGACCTCGGCAACCTCGGCGGCAAGGCCACCGAGACGGTGCCGCACCCGACGCTGACCTGGCGCAACGCGCTTGGGCATGTGCGGCGCCAGCGGATGCCCGGCCCTGTGCCGGACCTCGACGAGCCCTCCATCCCCGTGCCGGACAGGATCGAAGACGTGATCCTGCTCGGCGACGGCGACAGCGACCGCGAGCTGACCAAAAACGCCCTGCTGCGCGCCGGCCGCCGCTTCCGCAAGCCCGGCCGCGCCATCCGCGTGGCCTGGGCTGATGCGGGCAAGGATTTCAACGACATGCTGCAAGGGGAGATGGCGGGGTGACGCAACCGTGGCAGCGCAAAGAAGTCATAGGCGATGCGACGCTGTATCTGGGCGACTGCAGAGCAATTCTGCCAAGCTTGGGCGTGGTTGATGCTGTTGTCACCGACCCGCCTTACGAATTCGTGCCGATGGGTGGCGGCCTGGGCGCGAAGCGCAAGGTCTACAAAGACATCTATAATGCCGACCTGCACACCGGGTTCGACCCTGACCTTCTCCTCGGCGTGTCTAATTCGATCACTGTTTTCTGTGCGAAGGCTCAGCTTCGGAAGCTGATCGAGTGGGGCGAAGCGAACGCCTTCCGTTGGAACCTGACGACGTTCAACAAGACGAATCCGACGCCGCTGTGTGGAGCAAACTATCTCCCTGATGCCGAATACATCTTCCACTTTTGGAAGGGCGTGCGCATCGGCGGCACCTATGCGGACAAGTCACGCTTCTGGGTTGGACCTGCCTCGGGCGACAGTTCCATCCATCCCACCATTAAGCCCATCGGCCTCATGACAAAGCTTGTGCGCGTCGCGACTGATGCGCCCAGCCCGACCGTGCTCGATCCGTATATGGGATCCGGCACCACGGGAATGGCGTGCCTGAAGTCCGGCGCTAAGTTCATCGGGATCGAGCTCGTTCCTGAATATTTCGATGCCGCCTGCCAACGGATCTCGCGTGTCGAAGCGCAGCCTGACTTCCTGCTGAAGGCTACATCGCGACCGTCAGGCCCGCCCGCGGACGACCCTTTTCCCCTTTTCGCTGCGGAGTAGACCGATGACCGATGAATCACGACGCATCGGCGACGTGCTGGACTCCGCGGAAGTGCTGGAGGATGGCGCGGAAATCGACCGCGGCGGAGAGACAGGGCAGCAAGGGGTAGACAGCATTTCGGGCAGTGGGGAGCCGCCGATGCCCCGTGCCCTTGGCTTCGACATGGACCATATGAACAGCGAATTCGCGCTCGTGCTGATGGGGTCGAAGGCTGTTGTCTATCTCGAGCAGCCGAACGCGCCGCTTGAAGACGTGCAGCGCGTGCTGACGCTGGATGCCCTGCGCGCATGGTTCGCGAATCGCTACACCGAGATCGTTGGAAGTGACGGCAAGATCAAGGCTGTGACGTGGGCTCAGGCATGGCTTTCAAACCGCGCGCGCCGAAGCTACCGCGGTATCGAATTCTTCCCTGACAAGGACAATGCGACCGGAACGCCGGGATATCTAAACCTGTGGTCAGGATTTTCTGTCAAGCCAAAGAAGAAAGACAATGGTTACGCGATCCTGCGCGACCATATGCTCAACAATGTTTGCGACGGCAATGAAGCAACATTTCGTTGGTTCTTCGGCTTCTTTGCCCACATGATGCAGCGCCCTCGCGAGCGCATCGGCGTCGCTATTGTGCTGCGCGGCCTGATGGGCACCGGCAAAACCAAGGTGGGCGAAGCCATGGGGTCGCTCATCCAGCGGCACTATTTCCTCGTCGACGATCCCCGCTATGTGACCGGCCAATTCAACGCGCATATGGGCAGCTGCATACTGCTCCAGGCTGACGAAGCGGTCTGGGCGGGCGACAAGACGGCCGAAGGCCGCCTCAAAGGATTGGTGACCTCGCCCATCCAGCAGATCGAGGCTAAGGGCGTCGATCCGATCCGCCTCAAGAACTATCTGCGCCTCATCATGACTTCCAATAATGATTGGGTGGTACCGGCGGGAAAGGACGAACGCCGTTTCTGTGTGCTCGACATCAACCCTCGCTGTGCTCAGAACCACAATTACTTCCGCGAAATGGATGAGGAGCTGGATAACGGCGGACGGGAGGCCCTTCTCTACGATCTTCTGAATTTCGATCTCGAATCAGTCGACCTGCGTAAGATCCCCCGCACGGAAGCGTTGCTTGAGCAAAAGATTCGCTCGCTCGATTCGATCGAGTCGTGGTGGTTCGAGCGGCTCATGACAGGGACAACAACGCGCGGCGGTGACAGCTGGCTGCGCCTGATTCCTAAATCCGTCCTGGCGGATGATTACATCGCGGTGTCCGATCGCATCGGCGTGAAGCGCCGCGCGGCCGATACCGAGGTCGGCATGAAGCTCGTGAAGCTTGTGCCGGGCCTGACGGCGGAGCGTAGCGCCTGGGATAGCCCGGATGGGAGCCAGCGGCGTGTTTGGCAGTGGCGGATGCCTGCGCTCGAAGACTGCCGCGCCGCCTTCGAAGATTCGCTGCAACAGCGTGTCGACTGGCCTTGAACCGCGTCGCGAGAGAGACAGGCAGCGAGGGGTGGAAATGCTTTCGATAAAACAGGCAGACCTAGGTTTGACACCAAAAATCGAGGTTTGACAGAGAAATGCAAGTTATCTCAATGATTTGCCAAACCCGCCAAACCTGTCAGACCCATCGCCTCACGTGCGCGCGGGCATGCGCGCGAAGCATGGCTAACCGACGCTCCCTGTCTCGCGAGCAGTTATCCGAAATTCCCAATTCAGGTTTGGAAGGTCTGGCAGGTTAGCCAAAGCCAGCGAGAGTAAGGCATCTGGCATGGCAAACCTTACTCTTTCTTCTTCAAAAGGTTTGACAAGGTTTGACACTGGAGAAGCTGCAATGACGAAGCGGACCATGGATATCGAGACGTTGCTGCGTTGGGCCTATCGTGAGGAGCTGCCAAAGGCCCTCGGTTCGGCCAGTGGGCCGTCTGACAGCATCCGCTCGGGCTGGGCTGGCATTTCGAGCTATGCGCAGCTCCTGGCGGTGATCGACTACAACCGCTATGGCGTGCTGCCGGATCTAACCGCTCTGGATGGGCCGCATGTGGATGCGGTGCGTGTGTTCGATGCCGTGCGCGCCCTGGATGGCTGCGCGGTTGAGGTGCCGGCGCATGCGGCCTACGAGGCCTATGTGTCGTGGTCGCTCGCCAATGCCAAGCGCGCCCGCTCGCAGACGAAATTCGGGCGCGTCGTCGGGCAGCGCTTCCAGAAGGCCGAACAGACCGGCCGCATCTTCTACCTCAGCTGTGAGCTTCATGACGTGCCGGCCCGCCCTGAGGCGCCCCGCAACCCCAACGATTGAGAAGCGGGGCGAGTATTAACACCCGCCGCCCGGCGACAGTTGGCGACAGTTAGCGACGGTTTCCCGGCAAGTGTCGCCGCCATTTTCCCCCGACATGACAACGACTTAAGCGCGCGCGGCGACAGTAGCGACAGTTTTTCGCGTGCGTATATGCAATACGGGGTTCGGGGGATCTCATCCCCCGAAAATTCTATACGTTACACGGAAAAACTATCGCCAACTGTCGCTACTTCTTCTAATATGTTGATGTTTCTTGATAAATATTCGGCGACGGTCTGATTTCAACTGTCGCTAACTGTCGCCAACCCCCTACGACAGGAATTCTCCATGAAACGGACCATGGATATCGAGGCTGTGCTGCGTTGGGCATATCGTGAGGAGCTGCCAAAAGCCCTCGGCTCGGCTAATGGGCCGTCAGACAGCATTCGCCCAGGCTGGGCTGGCATTTCGAGCTATGCGCAGCTCCTGGCGGTGATCGACTATAACCGCTATGGCGTGCTGCCGGATCTAACCGCGCTGGATGCGCCGCATGTGGATGCGGTGCGCGTGTTCGATGCCGTGCGCGCCCTGGATGGCTGCGCGGTTGAGGTGCCGGATGCGTGGGATCCGCTGGGCGATATGCCCGAGATCGGCGACGATGCGGCCAGCCTTGCGGCTCAGGCCCTGCAGCGGGCGACCTACATCGACCAGCAAGGGCAACGGCACTTTCGCGGACGGCGGCAACTGGTCGAGCGGTTCGCCTTAATGGGTGGCTGCCCCGTGTGGGAGATGGATGTGCCTGAGCGCAAGGTTGAGCGGCAGGCCTCCACCGGCCAGCCCGCATGGTTCATCGACAGGGTTGTGTATGAGGAGACGTGCGACGGGCGGGTTGTCGAGCGGACGGTGACAGTCGAAGGCTACAACCACACCCGTCGTCGCCCCTACCCTGGTGCCTACCAGCGGACCTACCTCGAGCCCGACCCTGTGCCCGGCATCATCGGCCGCATCGAATATGAGCTGTGGCATGCGGCGCTCGCTCTTCTCGTCGAGGATCTGGCGGATGGGCTGGAGAGCATCGCCCTCACGCCCTGTGCCCGCCCTGCACGGCCGTGGGAGGATGGGCAGGCCCGCGCTCCCCGCATCCTGCCGAGCGCCCTCTCGCGGGCCGCTGCGCTGCCTCCGCCGCGATTCCGTGCGAGGCGCAAAAATAAAATTGCTTACGCGGCTTGACTTGCGACCTTTACTTGACTCAATACTGGTCACGGTAAATCAGATCAGAAACCCGGTGCCACAAGCGCCGGGTTTTTTCGTTGGCGATGGAGGTGGTGATGTAATGCCGTCCCTTCCTTCGACCTTCCGTCCGCCCACATCGAGAAGCAAACGCGAGCGGGATCGGGAGCACGACGCTCGGCGCCGTGAGGCTCAGCCCTGGCGCTCCTTCTACAAGACGGCCGCATGGCAAGAGGCGCGGCAAGCCCAGCTGGCTCGCCAGCCCCTCTGCGAGCGCTGCCTCGCCGAAGGCCGCGTCGAGGCCGCCACCGTGGTCAACCATCGCAAGCCCCATAAGGGCGACTGGTCGACATTCATCGACGCATCGAACCATGAGTCGACCTGCAAGCCGCACCACGACCGCGACATCCAGCGGGAGGAGCGGGCCGCCGCCGGCTGACCGCCGCCTTGGCCGAGGCCGGGGGGGTGGTCGAAAGTCTGGGGCCTTAGGGGCCGGGACCGGTGGGGTGGTCACACGCGTTTCGTCGCAAGTTTCCGGAAACTTTTTTTGTGAGAGGCACTTATGGCGCGTCGTGGACCGAAACCGGAGCCCGCGAGTGTGAAGCTCGCCAAGGGCAATTCCGGTCGGCGTCCCATTGGCGCCGATCCTGTTATTCCTGATGAGAGCGGCGTGGTCGTTCCGCCGGGCTGGATGAAAGCCAAAGCGCTGGAAGTCTGGAAGCGTCTCGCGCCGCGGCTCGTCGCCCTGAAACTTCTGGGCCCGGCCGATGCAGAGACGTTCGGGCGCTACTGCACGAATTTCGCCCGCTGGGTGAAGATGCAGGGCGTTCTCGACAAGGAGGGGGAGTTCTATGAAAGCGAGAGCGTTCACGGCAAGCTCAAGCGCATCGAGCCCGCCTTCGCGATAGCCGATCGATTGGAGAAAAGCCTTTCGGCGGCCGAAGACCGGTTTGGCCTCAACCCCGCGGAGCGGCAGCGGATTTTCGCGGCTCGCGCTGCCGCCGGGACGTCGGCGCCGAACGATCTCTTCGGCGCAACAGCGAACCAGGCAAAGCCTGGCCCGCAACCATCAGGCGAGCCGCCAAAGGCGAAATCGCCGGTCGGATATCTGCAATAGCCTATGGCGGTTCAATGTGGACCAGCGCGGCGGGCCAAACCCCGTTCGCGGCCGCCTGGCGTTCACTCTACCGCCAATTGGGACAGCCGCGCGCGGGTCTGGACGGACGGCGACTACTGGTTTGATGAGCGTGCCGCCGATGCCGCGGTCGCCTTCTTCGCCGATCATATCTGCCTCACCGAGGGCGAATGGGCGGGGCGCCCGTTCATCCTTGAGCCGTGGCAAGAGAACGACATTGTGCGGCCGCTCTTCGGCTGGAAGCGTTCGGACGGCCTGCGCCGCTATCGGCGTTGCTATGTCTGGGTGCCACGCAAGAACGGCAAGACTGAGCTAGCAGCTGGCGTCGCCCTGCTCATCCTGCTTGGCGATGCCGAGCCCGGCGGGCAAGTCTATGCCATCGCGTCGGAGAAGGAACAGGCCCGGCTCGTCTTCGACAAGGCGACAGCGATGGTCGGCAAGTCGCCGAGCCTCTCGGCCGATCTCGTTTGCCTGAAGCCTTCGATCTACTGCCCTGCCCTGAACGCGTCTTTCAAGCCGTTGTCGGGCAAGCCCGGCGGCAAGCATGGCCTGTCAGCCTCGGGGCTCATCGGCGATGAGATCCACGAATGGGTCTCGGGTGAACTCTACCAGTTCATCCACGATTCCGAGGCTGCGCGCCGCCAGCCGCTCGAGTTTCTCATCTCAACGGCCGGCAAGAAGGGCGGCTATGGCGAGGACGCTTGGGACGAGTGCCAGAAGATCCTTGAGGGGACCATCGAGGATCCGGAGACGCTGGTGGTGGTCTATGCCGCCAGCCCTGACGACGATTGGACGAAGCCGGAGACCTGGGCAAAGGCCAACCCCAACCTTGGCGTGTCGAAGAAACTCGACACCATGGAGGCGGATTGTCGGCGCGCGCGGCAACTGCCCCGTCTGGAGAACGGGTTCAAGCAGTTTCACCTCAATATCTGGACTGAGCAGGCAGTTCGCTGGCTACCGATCGACGGCATCGACGACGAGGGACGGCGTTTCGGCTGGGACCACTGCAAGGGGCCTATCGACTGGCGCGACCTGGAATCCACGCTCGTCGGCAAGCGCTGTTTCGGCGGTCTCGATCTCTCGTCGACGAGCGACCTATCCGCCTTGGTGTGGTGGTTCCCCGTGCAGAGCGGTTTGGAGTTTCCGGTCGTTCTGCCCCGCTTCTTCAAGCCGCGTGATTTGCTCAAGGCCCACGGCCACCGGGACAAGTTGCCCTATGCCCAATGGGCCTCTGGTGCGCAGCCCGCGCTTCTGACCACGCCAGGTAACGTGATGGATTACGCCTTCATCCAGGCGCAGATCTATCGCGATGCCGAGCGCTTCCGGGTCGCCTTCGCTGGCGAGCAAAGGGAGCCCGGCGAAGGCGGCTTGGCGATCGACCGGTGGAACGCGATCGAGACGGCCGTGAAGCTAGAGCAAGAGGGAATCCCCGTGGTCATGTTCGGCCAGGGCTTTGCCTCGATGAGCGCGCCGGCAAAGGAGCTTGAGCGCCTGGTGTTGAGCAACGGCTTTCACCATGGCGGGCATCCGCTGTTGCGGCGCCACGCGCAGGTGGTGGCGGTTGTTCCGGACCCTGCGGACAACATCAAGCCGGACAAGAGCAAGGTCACTGAGCGAATTGACGGGATCGTGGCGCTTTGCATGGCGCTCGGCATAGCAGCGAAGGACAGGCCTGAGATGACTTCCCCCTGGGACGATCCCAACTTCAGCCTAATGTCCGCGTGATGTGGCCCTTCACTCGGTCCAGCGCGGCGCCCGCGCCGGTCGCCGCGGAGCAGCGGGCAGACAGCATCGAGAACCCGACCGTTCCGGTGAGCGCGGAGAACTTTCTCGCGTTCTTCGGACAAGGCGTGGCGAACCTGCCCGCCGTCACCACCGAGAACGCCTTGCGCGTGCCGGCGGTGCTGGCCGCGGTAGCCTTCCTGTCGCGCACGCTGGCTTATCTGCCGCTCCACGCCTTCAGGGATAGCGACAAAGGCGCTGTTCAGGTTGGTGGCAAGTTGCAGACGATCGTGCGTGATGCCCCTAACCCGCAAATGGGCAGCTTCAAGTTCCGGCAATATTTCTGGCAGCAGGTTTTTACTGGCGGGCGCGGCCTCGCCTGGATTGAGCGCAGTGGCAGCTCGGTCGAGAACATCTGGCCCATCAACCCGAAGACGGCAACGATCAAGCGCGCTGGCCTCAGGTTGACCTATCGGGTCGACGGAAGGGACTATCCCGCAGAGGATATCATCGACATCCCCTTCATGCTGCGGGAGAACCAGACCGGGCATTATGGCCCGATCCAGATGGCCGCGAATGCCATCCAGCTCGCGCTGGCGATGAACGACTACGGTAGCCAGTTCTTTGCCGGCGGCGGCGTGCCGCCGCTCGCACTGACAGGTCCCCTTCCCCAAGGCAACGAGGGCCTCAAGCGGGCGATGGCGGATATTCATCGCGCGATCGAATCCGCAAAGCAGTCCAACAAGCCGCTGTTCCCGCTCCCGCCGGGCCATGATCTGAAGCAGGTGGGCTTCGACCCTGAGAAGGGGCAGATGACGGATGCGCGCCGCTTCCAGATCGAGGAATTCGCGCGGGTATGGCAGTTGCCGCCCGTGTTTTTGCAGGACCTCACGCGCGCGACCTTTACCAACGCCGAGCAGCAGGATCTCCACCTCGTCAAGCATCTCATCGGCCATTGGGCGGGTGCGCTTGAAGACGAGATGAACCTCAAGCTGTTCGGCCGGGGGCGCTCCAGTCGCTACATCAAGCACAACCTCGACGGCGTGATGCGCGGCGACTTCAAGACCCGTATCGAGGCAATCGCCCGCGCCATCCAGACGGCGCAGATGACACCGAACGAGGCGCGCGCCCTCGAGGAGCGGCCGAACCACGACAACCCGGCCGCCAATGAGCTGCTCGTGCAGGGGGCCACCGTCGTGCTCGGCCAGCAGCTGGAACGCGGCATCGGCGACAATGGCGGGCCGCCGCTGAACGACAATGGAGACGAGAATGCCGCAGAAGACTGAGGCAGAACGGCGTTCGCTCGTTCGCGCTGTCGAGCACCGTGCCGACGACGACGGCAAGCTCACGGTGGTGGGCTATGCTGCCGTCGTCGGCGAGATCGCCGACATCGGTGGCTATTTCCAGGAGGTGCTGGCGCCCGGCGCGTTCACCGAGACGTTGAAGACCGCCGACGTGCGCGCCTATTTCGACCACGACCGCGGCCGTGTGCTCGGCCGGAAATCGGCGGGAACGCTGCGGCTGTCCGAGGACGCCAAAGGGCTCGCCGTCGAGATCGACCTGCCGGATACCTCCGATGGCCGCGACGTGCGTGTGCTGATCGAGCGCGGCGACGTCTCCGGCATGTCCTTCGGATTCGTCGTGACCCGGCAGGAATGGGACGAGACCGGGGACGTTCCCGTGCGCACCATCCATGAGGTGGAGCTGCATGAAGTGTCCATCGTCTCGGAGCCCGCCTATGAGGGCACCTCGATCGCCTTGCGCTCGTTGGAGCGCCTCCGCAACGAGCGGCAGGCGCCACATCCGGCCCACCAGAGAATCGCCAGCCGGCGCGCGCTAATGGAACAGCGCTTCCGCCGCATCGCCCGGAACCCGGCATAGCCGGAGGTGGCACGGCAAGCAGTCCCGCTTCCGGCCCTAAGCGCCCGCTTCGGCGGGTTTTTTCATGCGCTCATCACAGGGGATGACCAATGAGCCTCAAGGAACTGCAGGAGAAGCGGGAAAAGCTCGTCCATGACGCCCGCGAAGCCCTCGACGAGATCAAGAAGAACACCGACGAGTCACGCGCCGCCGAACTCGACAAACGCCACGACGACATCATGGCGGATTTCGACCGAGTGGAGAAGCTGATCGAGCGCGAGCAGAAGACTGCTGACGCCGAACACCGGAGCGAGGAAGCGCGTGCACGTAACCGTCCGAACCCTGGCGACACCGAGGCCCGCGGCGAGGACGATGGGCAGTCGCCGGACTATCGCACGGTCTTCTACACCTACCTGTCGCGCGGCGCCGACCTCGGCGAGCTGACGCCTGAGGAGCGTGCGGTCCTGCGCCGTGGTGTTGAAGCCAAAGCGGAATTTCGCGCCCAGACGGTCGGAACGGCGACGGCCGGCGGCTACACCGTCCCCACCGAACTCGCCGACTTCATCGTCAAGTCCATGAAGGCTTGGGGGCCGATGTACGATGAGGACATCTGCACCGTCATCAACACCTCCACGGGCAATTCGATCAAGATCCCGACCGTCGATGATACGGCATCGACTGCCGAGGATCATACGGAAGGCACCGCGCTGACGGACGACGGCGGCAAGGATGTAGCCTTCGGCCAGAAGTCCCTCGACTCCTACGGCTACGACACCGAATTCGTGCGGTTCTCCCTGGAACTGGCGCGCGATTCGATCTTCAATATGGAGAGCCTCCTCGGCGAGCTTCTCGGCGAGCGCCTTGGCCGCATTGCCAATGCGCGCCTGACCACCGGCTCCGGCACGGGTGCGCCGAACGGCATCGTCACCGCCTCGTCCCTTGGCAAGACCGCAACCGCAGCCGCGGCCATCGCCAGCGACGAACTCATTGATCTCGTCCATTCGGTCGATCCCGCTCATCGCGTTTCGCCCAAGGTCCGGTTCATGTTCAATGACCTCACCTTGTCCGCCCTGCGCAAGCTCAAGGACGGCCAGGGCAACTATCTCTGGCAGATGGGCGACATCACCAAGGGCCAGCCCGGAACCTTGCTCGGCTACCGCTACAGCATCAACCAGGCGATGGATTCCATTGCGGCTGCAAAGAAGGTCGTGCTGTTCGGCGACTTCGGCAAATACTACGTCCGCAAGGTCGGTTCGCCGCTGATCGGCGTGTTGCGCGAGCGCTTCTGGCCGGATCTCGGCATCGCAGGCCTGATCTACTTCGATGGCGAGCTCGGCGACACCGCCGCGGTGAAACATCTGATCACCGCCGCGTCCTGAGCCAACGTTGGCGCCCCGCCTTGGGGCGCCAGCCCATCGGAGTGGACACCATGAAGATCAAGATGCTCACCAGCATTGCCGGCATCGATTTCGCCTTGCCGCCCGGGGAGGAGACGGAGCGCTTCTCCGATGCCGAAGCCATGCGCCTGATTGAAGCTGGCATGGCGGTGCCGGTAGCCGAGGACAAGGCCGAGCGTGCCACGAAAAAGCCCGCGCCGGAAAAGCGGGGCTGAGATGTGGTGTCCCGCGTCCGTCGTCACGCCTCCAGAGGGCACGTCACCGCTGACGCTCGACCAGGCAAAGCGCCAGTGCGGCATTGCCCTCGACAATGCCGACCTCGACGATGAGCTTGAACGGCTGATGATGGCAGCGCGCGACTATGTCGAGCACTACTGCGCGATCTATGTGCCGACACAGACCGTTTCCGTGAAATGCGACGGATTCGGCGATTTCGCGCGCGTGCCGATCGCGCCGGTGCAGTCCGTCACCTCGATTGCCTATGTCGATACGGACGGCGAGGCCCGGATGCTCGATCCGGCGGCCTCCGAGCTTCGCAACGACGGTCTCACCGTGTCGATAGCAGCGCCCCATGGGGTGCGGTGGCCAGCCACCCTGCCCGGTTCTCGCATCAGGATCATCGCCGTTGTGGGTTTCGCGGCCGTGCCGCCCGCCATCATTTCCGCGATGCTCCTGCTCGTGCGCTCGCAACATGCACTCGCCGGCCCCGATGCGAACCTGAAAAAGAAGGTCGTTGACGGTGTCGGCTCTCGCGAGTGGGACATGACCGGCGCGGTCGACGGGATGACGCGCCAGGCGATCGCGAGCTTCCTCGAGCCCTTCCGTTGCTGGCCGCTGTCATGAGCACAGCAGCGGAATTCATCGCCGATCAGCGCGAGCAGATCGATGACGTCGGCGAATCCGTCACGCTCACCAGGGGCGCGCAGTCGACCACGGTGAAGGCGTGGGTTGTGGGCTTCGAGCCGCGCGAGCTTGTCGGCGACATCAGGCAGGGCGACAGCAAGGTTATTATGCCGGCGGAGCCCTTTGCCAATGGCGCGGTGCCCGCGCCGGCCGGTGATGTCCTTCTTATCGTCGGCGGCAAGCCCATGAAGATCATCGCGGTCAACGACAGCACGCGGCGCATCGGCGGCGTTCTCATCGCGTACGAGATCGTCGCGCGCGGGCATGGGGCGGCGTGATGGCGCGGCTGCAGCCTGTCGGCCTCCAGTTTGATGCGGCGATCAAAGAGGGCCTGGCGGCGACGCATCGGGAACTTGTCGCGCTGGCCAAGCGCGAGCATGCCAAGGTCATGCGCGCCGAGCCCCGGCCCGCGTCGTTCACGCGGTTTGTGGACGGTGCCAAGGGCGCGCCGGAAGACAAGGTGAAGCCGGCCGGTGTCATCGAATACGTCTATCCGCGCCTCGAGATGGTCGTGCAATTCGCCATGGAAACGTTGTTCGACCGCTCGCCGGTCGACAGCGGCCTTTACCGCAAGAGCCATACGCTCTTTCTCGATGGCATGGCGGTGGTCAATCTCAAGGCCTGGGAGCCGGGCGCCGAGGTGTCGATCGCCAATTTCACGCCCTACGCCCGCAAGATCGAGTTGGGAGCCATGAAGATGCAGGTTCCCGGCCATGTCTATGAGGTCACCGAACGGATCGTGAAGCGGCGGTTCGGCAATCTCGCGAGCATCAAATTCACCTATCGCGGCATCGTCGGCGGCGCCATTGCCCAGGGCAAGGACCATGGCAAGTCTGGCCTGCGCTATCCCGCCCTCATCGTTCGCGAGCTATAGCCATGGCCGACTATGCCGGCGCCGTCGCCGCGATCTTCGCGCGGTTGCAGGCGCAATGGACCGCGACTCCCCTCGCCTTCCCCAACGGCGCCAGGCCGGCCGAGCTTGACCCTGATACCGGGCTGTTGCGGCCGTGGGTTTATGCCGAGGTGATCGGCGCCGGCAGCACCATCGTCGGCGCGGGCGTGCCGCGTGATCACGTCTATGTCTATGACGGCCTGATCAAGCTCCACGTCTTCACACCTTCCGGCACGGATGCCGCGGTCGGCTTCCAGCATGCGGTTGCGCTCGGCGAGATCTTCCGCACGCAGGAATTCTACAACGAGACATCAGGCCACTGCGTGCGCAGCTGGTCGCCCCGTGTGGATGATGGCGGCGATGGTGACAGCGACGGCCTTTGGTTTCGCGTCACCACGACCATTCCTTTCGAGTATTGGCACCGGGGTTGACCCGGGCCGCCTGATTGCCCTGACGGCCCTTGGGCAAGGCAACTCATGCTCACATGCTAAAGGAGCTTATCCATGGGCTATCAGTCCGGGCGCAATATCCTTGTGGCCTACAAGGAAGAGACGAGTTACGGCGAGCTGCCGACCTCAACCGGCGCGAAAGTCTTCCGCCCTAACACTGGCGGCCTGAACCTCACCAAGGGCACCATCCAATCCAACGAGAACCGCCGCGACGGCATGACCACGCGCGCCCGCCATGGCCAGCGCAACCTCGCCGGCTCCTATTCCGGCGATCTCAGCCTCGGCAGCTTTGACGACCTCATCGCGGCCGTGTTCCGCGGCACCTTCGATGCGCCGCTCGCCCTGACGGGGTTGTCGCTCACCGTCGACGACGTGGCCCGCACATTCACCCGTTCGGCCGGCTCCTGGATCGCCGATGGCGTGAAGGTCGGCGACGTCGTGCGCTTCGGCGGCTTCGTGACCGCCGCGAACAACGACCGAAACCTGCGCGTGACTGGTGTTTCGGCGACCGTCCTGACGGTGGCCGAGGATGACCTCGCCGAGGTCGCCGTTGCTGAGACGGCCGTGACCTTGGATCGCCCGAAGAAGGTCATTCAGGGGCTGACGCCACGGTCCTTCGCCTTCGAGGAATACGAGGCGGATATCGACGGCTCGGAAGTGGCGCTTGGCGTGCGCGTCGGCTCCATGCAGATCCAGCTGCAGCCGAACGGCATGGCGATCCTCACATTCAACTTCGCCGGCCAGGATTCGGATGTGCTCGAGGGCGCGGACGCGCCGCATTTCACCAATCCGGTTGCCACGACCTCGATCGGCCTCACCGCCGTTGAGGCCGTCATTCGGCTCGGCGATGAGGACCTGGTTGATCTCACCAGCCTCGACATCACGGTCGATCTGCGCGCCGCCGGCACGGAAGTTGTCGCCCGCACCACCACGCCAGACGTCTTCACCAACAACGCGACCGTCGAGGGCAACATGACGGCGCTGCGCAAAGACTTCACGCGCGTGAAAAATTTCCTCGCGGAAGACGTGCTGAGCCTGCACCTCCTGTTTGCTGGGAATGAGGCCGAGCCGCGGGACTTCGCGGCCTTCTACATCGGCAACCTCACGCTCGCCTCGGCGTCGAAATCCGAACTCGGCGCGGACGGCCCGCGCACGCAGACCATCGGCCTGAACATCGGCAAGGACGAGCGCGGCGGCGCCTACGATCCCACGATGATCAAGTTTCAGACCTCGGCGGTCTGAGGCCCGTAATCCCGTCCGCACAGCGGGGTTTGAACTGGCGCGCGTCATAGGCGGGCGGCGTGTCGGCGCCGCCCGTCACACCTTCCGACAAAGGACAATCCGATGAATGTTGTTTCCCTCGATCTCGACACGCTGTCGACGGACACTGCCACCCTTGAGATCCTGAAGCCTGGCGGCGTCGAGGGTACCGGCTGGGTCATCACCTTCGCTGGCCCCGGCCACCCCAAGGCCGTCGCCTGGTCGAATGAGAACTCCCGGCGCAACCTGCGCAAAGAGCAGCAGATGGAGCAGGCGCGGGCGAACGGCAAGAAATACAAGGCTGAGGACCGCGAGCCGGAGGAAGTTCGCCGCGACAATATCCGCTGGGTAGTCGCCCATATCGTCGACTGGACGCCGGTTGATATCGGTGCCGGCCCGGTCGCGTTCACGGAAGAAGCCGCAACGCAGCTGCTGCTCAACCCGAAAATGAGCTGGGCTATCCTCCAGATGATCGAGTTTCTGGCCGACGACCGGTCTTTTACGAAGCGCTCCGCGACGACCTGAGAGCCTTCGCGGAGCGGGAATTCGCCCTGACAGCCACCGACGAGAAGGGCGTTACCTATCGCGAGACGCTGGAAGGCCTGGTGAAGCGGGCGCGCACTGCCGCCCGCCGCGCCGAGCTGGAGGAGGAGATGCGGTCGCTGCCCTTGCCGCCCGCATCAGCCTATCTCTGGAATGCTTTCCAGCGGCTGTCCGCTCGCCGGCCGCAAAATGGGATGGTTCTTTCCCCCATCCCGTGGTCGGAAATCGAGGCCTTTTCCCGCCTCGTGCTGCGGCTCGCCCCGTGGGAGGTGGCCGTTATCGAGGATCTGGACGGCCTGTTGCTGGCCGAACGGGCGAGGCCGCCGGCATGAGGGGCACAACGATGGACGCTGTCATGGAGAAAATTGCGGTAGGCGCCGCCATGGTCTTTGCAGCCGCGGTCTTTCTGGGCCTCGCCGCGATGATCGCCATCGGCGTGGGATGGGTATTGAAAAACCTTCTGATGTAAGGTCAGCTCGTTCTGCCATTTCTTGGGGGCAGGACAAATGGATGACGATATAGATATCATACCGCATGGACTTGTTGTTACCGGCGTGGTGCTGAATAAGACGCTGCTTGGCGTTCCGGGCGCGGTTAAAGCGCTGGCGCATGTCGTCGGAAAAACAGGCGAGGCAGGCGGCACTATCGTTCAGGCCTGGGGTGAAAGTGTTGCTCAGGGCATCAGGGATAAGGCCGAGGGCAAGTCCATCATGGCCCGTGCCCTGGCCAACGCTGCTGCAGATCTCGGCGTGAGTGATCCGGCAATGGTACAGCGAGCCGCGGACACTTTTGCCGCCGGGATCTTGAAAAAGCAGGTCAACCGGGAGGCGGTGGCGCGAGTTGCCGTAGAGCATCTCAACGAAGGGGACCCAATTGACCCGACATCGACGGGCCCGACAGATGATTGGCTGAACTTCTTCGATACCATTGCAGAACGTGCGACCAGTGAAGCACTTAGGGATGTGCTAGGCCGCATTCTGAATGGTGAGATCAGGAAGCCTGGATCATTCTCGCTTTCGACGATTCAGTTCATGTCTGTGCTGGACAAGGACGTGGCAGTTGTAATTGAGAACATGTTCCAACATATTGCTTATGAGGACTTCATACCTTTTCCAAACAGATTTGATTACACTGATGATTTTCGGAAAAAATCTCTTCTTTCTCAATACGGGATACTGACCGATAGTCAGAATAGGCGTTTCATTGTACCTGAAAGTGGGATCCTTAGCCTTCCCTTCAAATCGCTGCAGATCGTTTTTAAATGCGAACCGGGGACTACTGTTATTATTCCTGTGGTCGCTCTTACCCGGATAGGACAAGAAATTCTTCCGTTGCTAAGTTCAAACACCCACCAGTCAGGGGTGATCCATGCGGCCGAGCAAATCATGAAAATGGAAGGCGTGCTATCTGCGGATATTGTCGCTTTCGACTCCGCGGGTGGATCCCCCACGCTTGTCAAGAGATTGCAGAAGGACAAGTAAAACTGCGAGCCAGCGGAGAGCCTCCCGCGGGAATAGGACGCCATCTCGCTCGGTTCGTCACCCGCCCTGCCCGATCCGGCCATCATCGCCAATTATCGCAAGGACAGGCGTATCCGGAAGCGGTTGGGGCGATAGCCCTGCTCAGTTTTGAGCAGGGTCTCAGGCGGCCTTCGACGGCGAGGCGGAGAGCCGCAGCCCGAGGGCTTGCATCACCTTCATGACCGTCGCGAATTCGGGGCGGCCTTCGGCGCTCAGCGCCCGGTAGAGGCTCTCGCGGGACAGGCCGGTCTCGCGGGCGATCTGCGTCATGCCGCGCGCCTTGGCGATCTGGCCGAGGGCGGCGGTCACCAATGCGGGGTCGCCCTCCTCGAGGACGGCATCCATATAGGCGACGATCGCCTCTTCGCTGTCGAGATGCTCGCTGGAATCCCAGCGTGTCGTTTCAAGCGCCATGTCTTACTCTCCCAGTTCGGAGGCGAGTGCCTTGGCCGACCGGATGTCCTCGTCCTGCGTGCTCTTGTCGCCGCCGCAGAGCAGGATGACCACCCTGTCGCCGATGCGTGTGAAATAGACCCGGTAGCCCGGCCCGTAGTTGATCCTGAGTTCGCTGATGCCGGCGCCGACCGGCTTCACATCCCCCGCATTGCCCAGCGCCAGCCGGTCGATGCGGACCGCGATCCGCGCCTTCGCGGTGCGGTCGCGAAGCCTGGAAAACCAGGTGCTGAAGATGGCTGTCTGGCGAACTTCGATCATGACTGTTTGTAGCTTATAGGCTACAAATTGTCAATCGAAAAGAACGTCCTTTGTCGTGGGCTGAATGTTCAGCATGTAGACGTCAACTTCGATAAGCTGTTGAAATAATTATATTCCGTAAAATTGCGGCTTAGCAGAAGGCGCACGTCAGCCCAAATTGCTTTGGCTGGATTAATCGCCGCGCTTGCGCAGCCGGACGCCAGGGCCGCCGCCGTTCTCGGGAATGAATTCCACGCCAGCCTCTTCGAGGGCGAGCTGGATGGCGGCAAGAGTCGAGCGGTTTGGCACCGTTTTGCCGGTTTCAAACCGATTGATCGTATTGGGCGCGACTCCCGCCGCCGTGGCCAGATCGGCTACAGTGAGTTCCAGGGCGGCGCGGGCCATTCGGCATTGGGCTGATGAAATCATGATGGCGAAATTATCGCCATATGGGTGTTGACGCAACATCTGATTGCATCTAGTTTTATCGCCATACTGCGATGAAACAACCACCGCTAACCCCGGCGGCGAGGTCTAGATTGCACCTTCGCGTCGCCGCCGGATCGCCGCCTCGTGCGGGAACGCGTGGCCTCATCACCACCGGTTGAAAGGAAACCGACGATGGATGTTCAAACCATGCCGCCCAATGAGCCGCCGCGTATTCCCCGGCCCCAGCTTAATGTTGCCGCTGAAGTTTTGCTTCTTGAATTGGCTGCAAAAATGTCTTTCTCCAATCCCAAGGCAGCGCTGGACATGATAGGAGAAATCCCGGCGAGCCCCGAATTTACCTTCCTCAGAATGTCCGTAATCGCGCTGATATACACGAACAGCAAATCTTCCCTGCCGCGCGAATGGGAAATTCGCGATAAATTTTGCAAAAATATTTCCCAATACCTTCCCGGTGCGCGTCGCATACAATGCGCATTAGATAAAAACCATATTCCAGATTTATTTATAAGATTTAACGATCAGGAAATGCCTGTCGAAATTAAGCGCCACGCCTTTGATGAGCGAGCGCTTCAGCAGTTGCAAAGATACATGACAGTTTACGGTTGCAATGCTGGGATTGCTGTGGCGCCGAGACTCAGGTGCGCTTTGCCAGCCAATATTACGTTCGTTCAGGTTGATGAGGGAAGTCACGTCCCTTAGCCCCCTCTGCTTCGAGCAGCCCGGCGGCGAGACGTAGATTGCACCCTTCGCCTCGCCGCCGGATCGCGGCCTCGCGCTGTAACGCGAGACCTCATCACCACCGGTTGAAAGGAAACCGATGATGAATGGTCATGATATGGATCGAACAGCGCTCGGAAGCAATACTGGGCGACGGGCGGTTCCGGTTCCATTCTACGACGCCGTTCTCCTCGTGGAGCCCGGCGTGTCCCCGGCCACAACTCTGGTGGCAATGCGGCCAATCGTTGAGGCCATGGGGCTAGATTGGTCAACACAAAGATTGAAGATTGCCGAACACCCTGTCCTAGCGCCAACTGTGGGGCAGATCCCCACGGTTGCTGAGGATGGGAAGTGGCGCAATATGACCGCTCTCCCGTTGAACCGTATCCACTTCTGGTTAGCGACCGTTAATCCGAAAAAGGTGCCAGATCCTGAGATTCGCGAGCGTGTGATCCGCTTTCAGGAGGAATGCGCCGATACTCTCTATGATCGGTTCTTCGGTGAGCATCATCGTGTCGCTGCGCCGGAAATGCCTTCGGTTGTTGCCGATGGCGCGCGTCAGTTGCTGCCCGGGCATCCCGATTTCAGCCAGGCCGTTCGCCTCGTGCGCGAAGCGCGCCTTAGCCGGGGCTCTTCGGCGGCTCTCGCGGTCTGGCGCGCGGTGGGCTTGCCGTGGGTGCCGGAGCTTGACGACGCTCCGAAGCTCGCTCACGACGAGACGGACTCTGTGGCCCGCTTTGCCATCGAAGGCATCGAGCGTGTGCCGGGCGTCTACACGCCGTCCCATGTCTTCGCGCGCGCCTATATCGAGTTCTGCACGGCCCATGGTTTGGAGATATCCTCGCAACGCTCCTACGAGACTCGGTTTGGCCGCATGGGCTTTCCCAAGCGCAAGATCGGCGGTCGCATGGTCTATCTCGGTATTCGACCGAAGGCCCAACCGGATACGGCATCGGGGGGGTGTTAGGAATGACCGGCCTCACTCTCTTAGACCTTGCAAAGGTGCGGATGCCCGCGGCCTTTTGCGCCCTCCATGCGGAGGCCTCGACAGTCACCGCCCTGTCCGCGCGGATGGAGACGGCGTGGACAGAATATGAGCGCCGTGATGCTGTCGTGCTTGATATCACGCGCGATGGTGCCTCCGCCCAGACGCTGCGTGAAATCGAGGATTGGGTAGATATCCCTTATCGCGAGGCGAAGGACCTCGCCGAGCGCATCCTCGACACCGCGCCGCAATCCATCGCCGAGCTTGCCCTCTTCGCCGCGGCCATGGAACGGGCGGCCAATGAGGACGGGCTCGCGGCAGAGCACCTCGCGACGGCCTGCGCCTCGCTCCGCCGGACGCAGATTGGAGGGAGCCGCAACTAAGCGGCTCCCGAGAGAGACTTGATCCAGGCAACAGCCCTTCGCTAGCATGCCCAAAATTTGGGGGTGATGATGCGTTGGGCAGTTGTTTTCGCGCCGCTGGTGCTGGTGGGTTGCATTTCGGCAAAGCCGGGCGCAGACGCAGTGCGTTTGTCTGGGAATGTTGAGATGGTAAAGGGTTGCCAATTCCTACGTCAGGAAACAGTTGGCGTTGACCCTATGGATACGATGTCGTTGTCCACCATACGGGGGGATATCCTGAATAAGATGAGAAATGCGGCGGTCGACGCTGGGGCGACCGATATCGTCTCTAGCGGCCCACAGGTGTCGATGCCTGGGCCAAGCGCCACGATGACTGGCGACCTTTACCGCTGCGGATAGCATCGGCAGCATAGGCAATCACAAGGCCGTCCTTTGGGCGGCCTTTTCTTTTGGGGCATCGGATGGCGCAAGTTGTCACCAACCTGGTCGTTGACGCGCGTGGCGCCGAAGTCGGCAGCGCGGCCTACGTGAAGGCCATGCGTGCGGCCCAGCTGGCGGTTGATCGGACGATCGACGCCCACAACCGCGCGCAGGAGGCCCAGGACAGGGCGACCGCCGCGATGGGCGGACAGGCGGGCTCGATCAGCCGCTCGCGCGCGGAATGGGAACGGCTGTCGCGCTCCATGGACCCGGCCATTCGCGCGCAGCGCGCCATCCAGGACGCGACGCTGAAGGCGGATATGGCCGTGCGCCGTGGCATCGCCACGCAGCAGGAAGCAGCCCGCATCATCGACATGGTCCGGCAAAAGCATGCGCAGGTCACGGCGAGCACCGGCGGGGTCGCGGTTGCCAACGACAATATGGCGAGCAGCTTCGGGCGCGTGATGCAGGCCGCGTCGGCGGCGGTGCCCGGGCTTTCCCGCTTCAGCGGCGGGCTCGCCGGCTTCGGCGGCCTGGCGGGCGGGGTGGCGGCGGTGGCGAGCGCTGTCGTCGCGGCGGGCTCGGCGATCGCCGTGGCGGGTGATCAGTACACGCGCTATGGCAACCTGTTGCAAGCCGCCGGTGTTGCCGCCGAGCAGCTTGGCGACCGGCAGCAGATGCTCGTTGATCTCGCATTGAACACGCGCACGTCGCTCGAGCCGACAGTGACGCTCTATGCCGGGCTCACCCGTTCCACGCAAGAATTGGGCAAGACGCAAGCCGAGGTCGCGCGCGCCACCGAGACCATCAACAAGGCCTTCAAGCTTGGCGGCGTGTCGGCGGAATCGGCGGCGGGCGCGATCCTCCAGCTCAACCAGGCCATGGCGGCCGGCGCCCTGCGCGGTGATGAACTGAACAGTGTGCTGGAGGGCGCGCCGCCGCTCGCCCGCCTGATCGCCAAGGAATTCAACGTCGGAATCGGCGAGTTGAAGCAGCTCGGCGAGGAAGGACAGTTGTCCGCGTCCCGCGTTTTCGACGCCATCGTGAAGGGGTCTGAGGACATTGATGGCGCCTTCCGCGACAGCAAGGTGACGATGCAGGATGCTGCCACCAACGGTGTCACGGCCTTTTCCGACCTTGCCGCCGCGATGGACGAGGTGTTGGGGATCTCCGCCCGCGTTGCCGGTGCGATGAACGGTGTGGCGGCCGAAGTGCGGAATGTTGCCGCGGCGATTCGCGAACTACCCAACACGCGCGAGCTTCAGCAGCTCCAGAGCCTTCAGGAGGGCGTCCGCCACTACCGCGAGAACGTCATCCCATCGCTCGAAGGCAAGCGAGATTTCGCAAGCCAGCAAGATCTGAAGCGCGCGACCGAGCAAGCACAGGAATACGAGCGGGCGCTGGATAAGGCTTACAACTCCCGTATTCGGGCCATGGGCGGCGAGATACCAGGCGTCCCCGACCCTGCCGCGCAGTTCGCGCGCGAGGCTGACAAGCGCCTGAAGGACATGATCGGCCCTCTGCCGAACTATGATGAGGTGACTGCCGGTGCTACCCGCGCCGTTGGTGCTGTGTCGGCGCTCGCCAAGGCGCAAGGCGGATTGGACAAGGCCTTCCAGGACGCAACCCGCAACGGCCTGAAGCCGTATGATCGCGCGGTGCAGGAAGCCCAAAATGGCCTTGCCGAGCGCAAGAAGATTGCCGAGGACATGGCACGCTCGGGCGTGGCGCAGGCTGACGTAACCGCCTATCAGGCCAAAAGCGAGGCCCTCTATGCAAAGGAAGTGGCCAACGCCAGCGCGGCGGCGACGCGTGGGGGCAGTTCACGTAGCGGCGCGAACCGGGAGGCGGCAAATTCCTATGACCGGCTGATCGAACGTATCCAGAAACAGAACGCCGAGATGCAGATCGAGATAGCCGGCATCGGCGCGAGCACTGAGGAGACGCTGAAGCTCAAGACGGCGCGCGAGCTGGAGCGCTCCGCGATCGAGGCCAAGATCCCTCTGACGGATAAAGTGCTGCGGCAGATCGACGAGGAGGCTGGCCGGCACGCGCGCCTGAAAACCGAACTCGACGCGACACAGCGCGCCTACGAGCAGTTGCAGGAGGCGCAAAGCTTCCTTGGCGACCAGTTATCCAGCTTCATCGAGGATCTGATCTCCGGGAGCGGCTCGCTCGAGGATGCCTTGAAGCGCCTCGCCGACACCTTCCTGAAGTCCGGCTTGCAGGCCCTCCTCACTGGAGAAGGGCCGCTCGCGGGCATTCTCGGCACGGCCGCCACCAACAAGGGCGAGCAAGGCGGGCTCTTCGGCTACCTCATGGGCAATGACGTCAAGCTGTTCCGCGACACCGTCGCCAAGGGAACGGCCGAGGGCGTGAACAAGGCGATCGGCACGGGCGGCCAGACCTCCGGCGCGGCGATCGGCAATGTCTTCGGGATCGACGGCAAGGCCCTCATGGGCGGCGTGACCGCGCTGGCCTCCCTCGGCGCGGCCTATGGCAGCGGCATGTCGGCCGGATCTGTCGGCATGGCGGGTGTGATGGGCGGAATAGCTGGCGGCGCCGGCGGCTTGGCTATGGCGAGCAGCTTGGCCTCCGCTGGAATTTCACTCGGTGGGCTGGCCACGGCGTCGGTGCTCGGCCCCATCGGTCTCCTGGCCGGCGCCGGCATCGCGATCTATGGCAACATGCAGCAGCGCAAGCAGCAGAAGGAGGAGCTGCGGCGCCAGGCGCAGGAGAATTATGAGGCCGCGAAGCCCCAGGTGGCGCAACTCGGCCAGACATTTCGCGGCGACGAGCTCGGCAACATCCAGCAGCAGATACAGGCCGGCATCGACAAGCTAAATGAGCTTGGCCCGGTGTTGGTCAACGCTGGTCATGTGGATGAGCTGATCGCCCTTCAGAACGATTACAACACCTTCGTCAACCGGCTTAAAGACGAGTTCCGCGCCGACTTCTCCGGCACGATCGACGAGCTGCGCGCCGGCCTCGGTGCTCAGGGTCCGTTCAAGCAGGCCTCCGACGCCGTCAAGCAGTTCGGGGACAGCGCCAAGTCCTTCGTTGCCGACACGGCGACGGCGTTCGGTGAAGGCGCCTGGCAGATACAGAACGCCCGTGATGCCTCGATCGATTATGCCCTGTCGATGCTCGACCAGGCAAAGACGCTCACGGAAGTGCAGCAGCAAATCCAGTCGATCAACGGCACGGCCGCCGGCCTGTCGAAGGTGCTTCAGGATCTCGGCATGTCCGCCGAGGATGCCGCCAACGCCATCAACCAGCGTGTCGGCGCGGCCATGGATCGCCTGCGTTCTGCCTTCACCGAGGGCTTGGAGCGGCGCCTGAATGAGGCGAGCGATATGGGCTATCTCAATGAGATGGCCGATCAGATCGCGCAATATCAGCGGGATCTGAAGGACGCGGCCATGCTCGGCCTCGACCGGGCGCTTGTCGACCAGGTGTTCAAGGCGGAAGCGCAGGCCATTGTCAACGGCTCGCAACTTGTCGGCGCGGCCTTTGACGATCTGATCGTCAAGTTTCCGCAGCTCACGGGCGTGGTGCGTGCGGCGGCCATGTCGGTCGCCCAGTTGGAGGCGGCTGCAACCGCGCAGCTTGACGCCAACGTGCAGGAGGCGCAATCCGCCGTCGACGCGGCTCGTGCTGCCCTGACGGCTGCCTATCAGGCCGAAGCCTCGGCGCTGAAGGACACCATCACGCGGACGGAAGGTTATATCAAATCGCTGAAGGCCTTCCGGCAATCTCTGCTTCTCGACAATTCCCTGTCGCCGCTGTCGCCGGAACAGCGCCTTATCGAGGCGCAGAATCGCTTCAACGAGGTGTCACAGAAAGCCCTTGCGGGCGACACGGAAGCCATCGGCGAGCTCGAGGAGGTCAGCCGGCAATATCTGGAGGAAGCGCGCGGCTTCTATGCCTCATCCGAGCAGTATTACGCGATCTTCAACCAGGTGCGGTCGATCCTCGATGCGACGGCCAACAAGGCCGAAACTCAACTCGATACCGCCAAGGCGCAACTGGCGGCGCTCGACGCGCAGGTTGAGGGCCTGATCACGGTCAACGACAGCGTGCTCTCGGTCACCGAGGCGATCGCCAAGCTGCAGGAAACCATGGTGGCGCTCGACAAGGCCAAGGCCAATCAGGCGGCCGGCACGGGCGGCACCGGGCAAGCCGGCGATTGGCAGGAAACCTATGTGAAGGGCCTGTACAAGGAGGTATTCAACCGCGAGGCGGACACCGCGGGCCTCGCTTATTGGACCGGCCTCCTGCGCAACGGCACCTTCAACAACGCCACGCTCTACGAGGCTTTCCTTCAGCACAAGGCGAACGGTGCCATGCGGCTCGGCGGCATCGTCGGGGCCTATGCCGGCGGTGGCATGGTGGGCAACGGCATCTTTGATGTCGACAGCGTGCTTGCCCGCTATGCCGGCGGCGGCTCGATCGCCTTGGCCGGGGGCGAGTACGTCATGCCTGCGAACCAGACGCGCGCCAATCTCCCCATGCTTGAGGCGATGCGCGCCGGCCGGCCGGCCAATGACGACAGCGCCAGGGAAGAGATCCGGGCCTTGCGGAGCGAGTTGCAGGAAACGAAGGCTGTCCTTCGACAGATTCTCAGCAACCAGTCCGAGGGGTTCGGGCAGGTTGCGCGGGCTATGACGCGAAACGCCGAGGCGGCTGAAGAAAACAACCGCCAGCAGTCTTTGAATAGCAACAGACGCTAGGTCTGTGGGAACGTCCTTTTATATAGTTCTTGCACGACTTCCTTAAGGCGATGATTGGCTCGGGCAATAAGCTCGTCGTCGGTGAATTCGTCTTCCATTCGTATACTTACACTGATCGAAAAATCGGCAGTCTTTCCAAAAGAATATGTAACCTCGACTTCAGCGCCAGGCTCCCTCTTCTCGGCCAGGAACTCAACTTCTGTTATTGGTCGAATGGACTTAAGACGCAGCATCTTAAATATCCCCCATCGTGAAGTGAAATGAGTGTAGTCTACGCAAATCCGCAAACGATTGTCGATATGCATACTTAATGATGGGGGCGAGCATGCGTTCTACGCTGGACCGCACCGCATTCATCCAGATGCTATCGGTCTTGATCAATGATCTCAGCGCGCGTGTCGCTGCAAATGAGCGGATGATTCGTGCTTTCAATCGGCGTCTCAGGCGCCTCGCCAAGTCGCCCAGGGCGGCGCCGAGGACGACGATCCCGAAGTTGACGAAGCATCTCAGACGGCGACGGGATCTGATGATCCTGTCTCACAACGAGCAGGTGAAGATTTACTATCGGCTCGTGTGCCTTCGCGCCGATATCGACCCTGAAACTCGGGGTGGACCGGCCGTCGATAGCGCCGAAGATCTTGTGGCCTACCTCGCCGGAAGGCATCCGACGCACTGAAAGTCCACCACCATGATCTATCTCATAGAGCTGGGTGCCCACACGGGCACCACGGCCGTGACCTTGCGCGTCGCCACCGCCTCCTATGTCACCCGGCCGAACGACACGCCTCCTAATGCGAGCTTCCACGCGCGCGTCGCCGACCCCGGCAATTTCGAGGCTTTCCTGTTTTCCGCCGGGAAAACCGGCGGGGCCTCCGAGGTCGGCTATGGCGAGATCGTCATCAACAATCCCGATAGCAAGTTCGATGCCTGGATCAACTATGGCTTCGACGGGCGGCCGATCCGCATCTATGCCATCGCGGACGCCTGGGCACCTTTCAGCACGGCAACGCTCGTCTTCCGGGGCTCGATTGAGCAGATCGTCACGGCGCGCGCTCTGAAACAGTTCCGCTTCCGCATCTATGACCGCCGGCTCGATATCGACAAGCCGTTGCAGACGGTCGTCTATGCCGGCACCACCACATCGGCGGGAGCAACCGCCGAGGGCAATATCGACCTGAAGGATCAGGTCAAGCCGCTGATTTTCGGCCGCGTGTTCAACGTGCCGCTCGTCTGCGTCAACGTCTTCAATCTCCTCTACCAGGGCTCGGCTTCGGCGCTCTCGGGCATGCTCGTCTATGACGGCGGCGTCCCGCTGGCCTACACGGCCGATTATGCGACGATCGCGGCCCTCGTCGCCGCGCCCCTGGTTCCAGGCAAATATGCGAATTGCCTCGCGCAGGGTATCATTCGCCTCGGCGGCAAGCCGCAATATGCGGTGACGGCGGACTGCACCGAAGGCGCTACGACGGCAAGCCGCTCGGCTGCCCAGATCGTCAAGCGGATGCTGACGCGCATGGGGATGACAGCGGCCGACTATGTCGACGCCACGTTCACGGCGCTCGATAACCTCAACGCGGCCGAATGCGGCATCTTCCTCGATGGAGAGGTGGCGGGCCTCGATGCCATGCAGCGGGTGCTCGCCTCGGTCGGTGGCTACATTGCGCCGAACACGCTGGGCCAATTCGAGGTGGGGCGGCTGTCAGCGCCTGGCACACCAGTGGCGACCCTCAGCGAGCGGGATTTTCTGGGGGAAGTCGCCTTCCTTGCCACCGACGATGCCGGTGGCGGCATTCCCGCCTATCGCGTCACGCTGCGCTATCGGCCGGTGTGGCTCGTGCAGAAGGGCGGCGATCTCGCCGGCTGTCAGGATGACGTCGATTTCCGCGGCTTCGTCGGTAACGAATGGCGCGAGGCCAAGGCGGAAAACACCGCCGTCCAGACCAAGCATTTGCGCGCGCCACCGATCTCGCTGGAGACGCTGCTCGTCGATCCCACCGCCGCCGGTGCGGAGGCGACGCGGCGGCTTAACCTCTACGGCGTTCGCCGTGACCGTGTCCGCGTCACCGTCTGGCGGCAGAAGGCGGACGGCATCCGGCGCGGCGACACCATCGCCATCGTCATGAGCCGGCTGGGATACGCCAGCGGGCGCGCCATGGTGGTAACGGGCATGCGCATGGACAATCTCAAGGACCAGATCACGCTCGAGCTGTGGGGGTGAGGAATGGCCGACAGCAACATCACCATTTCCTCGCTCACAGCAGCCGGTGGCCCTGGCCTCGTTACCCTGACCTGGGTCACGGTCGGTGGCGGCGCCGGCTGCCTGAGCTACCTCGCACTCAAGTCTGTCGAGGTGTGGTCATCGGCAACCAACAACCGCAACAGCGCCACCAAGGCCGGTGAAGGCGTCTCCATCTTCGCGCATACCGGCCTCACCGGTACGACAACACGCTATTACTGGGTGCGGGCCGTCGATGCTTCCGGCAACCTCGGCGATTTCTTCCCCGCGTCCGCTACCGGCGGCATGGCGGGGACGCCAACGCGTTCGCTTGGCCCCGGCCAGGTGACGAATGATGACCTGGCCGGCGCCATCAATGCGGCCGTCAAGATTCTGGATGCCTCGATCACCAATGCCAAGATCGTCAATCTGGCGGTGGAAAAGCTGCTGGCCGGCAACATCGATGTGGCGCTTGTACTCACCGCCGCCGGGATCGCGGGGGGCTACATGGACATCGGCAACGGGCGGACGGCAGCGCCCGTCGTGCGCGTCGGCGCCGCATCGTCGTCGGGCGTGTCCACGATGCACGTCACACAAAGAGGCAACGCCTCCGAGGCGGCCCTGTGGGCCATCAACAGTGGCAGCGGCTTGTCCTGTCATGCCTTCCGGGCCACAAAAACCCGTACTGTCGGCCCGGATCTCTCTGCCGGCCTTGTCGGCGCCGCTAACGGATATTCCTTCTTCGCGGAAACTGGCAGCGGCTACGGCCCCTTTACCGGCTCCCATAGTGCGATGATCGACAAGAGCGAACCTGATATTCCGCTCGGCGCGATTGTCTGCGACCGCGAGGTGCTGGCCCGCGTCGACGTCAACGATACCCTGACCCTGGTCGCCGTGTCCGATCAAGAGCGCGATCCGACCGCCGTTGGTGTGGTGACCAGGCGGGCGCCCTTTGATCCCTACGATCTCATTGGCGGCCTCGGCAGACAGCCGCCAGGGCGGTTCACGGAATCAACTCCGCAGGAGCGCCTCGCCAACGGCATGTTGCGCCGCCATCGCCTGGCGCGGCTTTACGACCATCTCATCATCAACAGCGTCGGCGAGGGACAGGTTCTGGTGTGCGGCCGTGGCGGCGACATCGCTGCCGGCGATCTCATCTGCACCTCGACCCTACGCGGCATCGGCATGCGGCAACCGTCCCTGCTGCTGGGCGACCAGCCGATCGATCTCGTCACCAACTACACCGTGGCGCGTATTCGCGAGGCTGCGACCTTCGCCCACCCCGACGAGGTCAAGCTCGTGTCCTGCATCTATCTCTGCGGCTAATCGAGGCTCGTCTTGCCCCAGAATATCATTCTCTGCTACCGGCCTTACGCCGCAACCCTAACGCAGGGCTCCTGGCACACGGCCCTGCCCCTTACCAATGCCTTGACGGCTGACACGGCCGAAGTCGCGCGCTCCACCAACACCGCGCTCGCCAGTACAAGGTTCAAGGCCGATTTCGGCGTGCAGCGCAGTGTCAGGGCCTTCTTCATCCGCGGCGCCAACGCGTCGCTGACCGCCAAATTGCGCCTGCGCGGCTTCGCCGACAGCGCCATGACGATTGAGCTTCACGACAGCGCCTGGTTCAGCCTGTTCCCCTCGGTGTGGTCGCTCAGCATCCCGTGGGAATCGCCGGACTTCTGGATGGGGGCGCAGGAAGAATGGCTCGACGAGGAGCGGCGCGCCCCCATCGTCTACCTGCTGCCGTCGTCGCTGATGACCGCGGCATGGCTGGTCGAGTTCGACGACACCGGCAATCCCGATGGCTTCATCCAGTTCGACCGCTTCTATGTCGGTGAATGCTGGCAGCCGAGCCTCAACTACACCTATTCCGGAAACGGCTTTTCCTTTCTCGATCAGACCGATGTCGAGACCTCGGTCAACGGGGTCGAGAGCTTTCGACGCAAGATCGCCCCGAAGTCCTTCCGCTTCGGCTTCGACTACCTGTCGGAAGCCGAGGGCTGGACGACAGGCTATGACCTCAACCGGTGGGCCGGCAGCGACCGGGAAGTGCTCGTCATCCCCGACCCCGACGACGCCACCACCATAAAGACCCGCTCATTCATCGGCCGGCTGAGCCGCATGGACGCCCTGGCGCAGGTCGCCTGCGGCTACATGGCGGCCGGCTACGAGATCAAGGAGATGCTGTAATGGCGCTCACCACGGACGAACTCGCCGCCTCCGCACGCATCGCCCAGTACAACAACAACCCCTATGACCCGGGAACGAACCCCTACGGCCTCGGCTTCGGCGGCCATCAGGTCAATTATTCCCCGTCGCTCAGGGACGGCGTCATGATGGCCCAGGCTGCCGCGCGCGAGGCGGCGGCATCGGTGGCGGCGCGGATGACCTATCGCGGCGCATGGTCGTCAGTCACGGCCTATGCGGCCTCGGATGTCGCCACGAACGCAGGTTCGCTGTGGATCGCCCTGCAGGCATCGACCAATCAGGCGCCGCCCAGCCTTCCCACGACGAGCAATGATTACTGGTCCCTGCTCGTGCCGAAGGCTCAGGATGGCAACGATGGCGCGGCAGGCGTGACCTGGCGCGGCAATTGGTCGAGCGCCACGGCCTATGCGGTGAACGACGGTGTTTTCTATGACGGCTCGTCCTGGCGCGCCATCCTCGCTGGCACCAACCATGTGCCCCCCACTTTCCCGACCACGAGCAACAGCTATTGGACGCTTCTGTCCGCCAAGGGCGCGGACGGTGAAGATGGAGAGGACGGAACCAACGGTCGCAGCCTCCTGAGTGGTGCCGGGGCGCCACAATCGACCGATGGCGAGGATGGAGATTTCTGGCTCGATACCGCGACGCAGAACCTCTACGGCCCGAAAGTCTCCGGCGCCTGGGGTGGCTTCGTCGGATTGCGCGGTGAGGATGGCGCCTCCGGCCTCAACTGGCGCGGGGAATGGTCCAGCGCCACCGCCTACGCCATTGGCGACGGGGTGCAGAAGGACGGTTCGTCATGGCGGTCAAAGACCGCGAACACCAACGCGCCACCACCGACGCTGCCCACCATCAGCAATGCGGATTGGGACCTGGTCGCCAAGCGCGGCGATCCCGGCGCGGCGGGGGAAGGCTCCGGCAACGTCTCGGCGTCCGGCACCTTCGTGTCCGGCCATTTCCTGGCGGCGGCGAACACGGATGGCACGACCGTCACGGACGGTGGCATCATCGGCGCCCTGTCGCACAAGGACACCATTAACAACGGCGACTGGAGCGGCACGGCGCTGGCGCTCGCCAACGGCGGCACTGGCGCGACCACACAGGGCGGCGCCCGCACGGCCCTTGGCCTCGGCACCGCCGCCACCGCCAACACCGGTACGGGCAACGGCAATGTCCCGGTGCTCGACAGCAACGGCAAGCTGCCGGAATCAACACTGCCGGCGCTGGCCATCACCGACACATTCCCTGTCGCCTCCGAGAGTGCGATGCTCGCCCTAACCGCGCAGGTCGGCGATGTCGCGGTTCGTACGGATATCAGCACGACGTTCATTCTCCGGGCCACGCCGGCATCGACGCTGAGCAACTGGACCGAGCTGGTTTCCCCCACGGACGGCGTGACCAGCGTCGGGATGTCCGTCCCGACCGGCTTTTCCCTCTCCACCGGCACGATCACCGGCTCGGGCACGTTCACCATCACCTATGCGGCCGGGTATCAGGGCTATACCTCGGCCGAGGCGACGAAGCTTGCGGGCATCGCCAGCGGCGCCAACAACACCGCGCTCGCCTCATCGTCCGATGTCCGCACCGGGACCGATACCGCCAAGGCCCTCGGCGTCAAGGATACGTGGGATGCCCATGCCGTCGTTGCGCTCACGGATGGCGCGACGATCGCCATGAACATGAATGCCGGCATCAACTTCTCGGTGACCCTGGGCGGCAACCGCACGCTCGCCAACCCGACCAACCAGGCGGCGGGCAAGTCCGGCATGATCATCGTCAAGCAGGACGGCACCGGCAGCCGGACCCTTTCTTTCGGCTCAAACTGGATCTTTGCCGGCGGTGCGCCGTCGCTGTCGACGGCCGCCAATGCCGTCGACTTCATCTCCTATTTCGTCGAGGCATCGGGAACCATCCGCGCCGCTTTCGTGAAGGGGACCTGACCATGGGGCTATTGGGAGCGCCAACACTCTGGGTGCCGAGGAAGAGCGGCCTCTTCCCGAGTGGCAACTATGTCGTGACGGTCGGTAGCATGACGACTGAAGGCTTCACCTTCTATGGATTCGCCAGAGAACCATTTGTTCCCTCGCAGATGGGAGCTATTTCTCCGGATGATCCAAGAATTCATAATGTCATATGGGATCGCCCGACCACGGTTATCAGCTGCCTAGCAAGTGCCAATTTCAGCGTTACGATTGATGGCAATGTATTCAATGCCTTCGACAATGAAGATGGAAACTTTGCTGTCTCAGAAACATGGCCCGGTTCGATACTTCCCGCCAGCGGCACGAAAACCATCAGAATAGATTGGCTCTGATATGACAACGACATTCACGCTCAACGAAGCGCCGCTCGACTACGGCTCTTTCATCGGGGCCGATGGCATGCAGCATCCGGCCTCGGTGCTCGATCTCTGGTCTGATCAGGATCTTGAAACCATTGGCGTTGCCCGCGTCGTGACGTTGCCGACGCTCGCCCAGATCAAGGCCAGCCTCAAGGCCTCGGTCGACCGTCGCGCCGAGATCGAGCGCGGGCGGTACATCACACCCGGTGCCGGACAGGCCATGACATATCAGGCCAAGGCGGCAGAGGCGCAGCATTACACCGAGACGGATGGCGCCGGGGACTATCCGCTCCTGACCGCAGAAGTCGGTGTGACCGGGGCGACGATCGCTGATGTCGCGGCCGTCGTGCTCGGCATGCACGGGCAATGGCAGCTCATCGGTGCGCAGATCGAGCGGGCGCGCCTCTCAGCCAAGGCCGTGATCGATGCGGCAGAAGACGAGGCGGCGGCACGGGCCGTCGTGCCGGATTGGCCTGCGCCCTGATCGCACCTCACAGCTGGTAGTACGGCCCGCCGGTAGCGGGGTATCTCTTTTCGACGCCAGTTGTTGAAGCGCTGAAGCGGCGACTGTCGCAGTTAAGGCGGAAAGATTAACGTCTGCTTTTGAGCCAGCCATGCGGAATGCAGTCATTCGACGAATCGGCGACCTTTGGGATGGCAGCGGACTGTCCGCAAGGAGAAGCTTCAGAAGGGCGATGGGAGCAAAAAAACGTGCCGCTCGTGCCGGCAGCGGCAGAATGGTCAATGCTATTTTTGTCAGAATCGTTGCCGTTAATGGAAATACGGTGCATCGCATACTGAGCGATAACTTGCGTACATGGGGAGGCATTGAACGTGGGGCTTTACGCCGATCTGCAGAAATCCAAGAGCGAAGAAGACGTCAAGGACGCCTACATCAAAGCTCTCGGGCTGAAGAGCTACTCCAAGAACATCATCGATATCCAGACCAAAGAGGTTTGGTTTGAGGCGAAGGCCAAGGATTCTTGGACCTTCTATGAGATGTTCACTCAGTTGCTCCACTACGTGCAGGTGGCGCTGAACAGGGGCGAGCATGTTCCGGCGCTGCTGTGCGTGATCGACACGGAGAAGGCTGCCCTGATGCAGAGCAGCCACGTCATCCCGTTCTTGGCTAAGAAGACTATCAAGTGGGGTAAATCTGCCTCAGCGGTGCCAAAGGAGGCCGTGGACGCGATCTCGATACACATCGGCACCCACTTCGTTGCCTTCAATATCGAAAACGATGCCGCAGAGTTCGTCACGACAGTAAAGGACGCGATCGCGTCCGGCGCTATTATCCGCACTCAGATCACCCCGGACAACCTCAAGCAGGTGTTCGACAAGTGGGTGGAGATGATCGGCCAGGAGATCGAGGATGTCGAGGAGGATAGCTACAACCTTCTCTTCTTCGCCGACATCATGAACGACGGCACCGTGTCGACGCACAAGGACCTGACCGCCAAGCTGCTCTTCAGAGACGGTGATCCCGTATTCGACCTTCACGGAAAGCTGCATGCCCTACGCAACGTGGAAGGGTACCGGCGCTTTTGGTCGATCTACCACCGGCCTCCCAAGAAGGATTACCGGAACGAGATCCTCGAGCGCAGGGACAGTTTGATCCCGGTCGTAGAGCGTGTCTTCAAGGGAGCGTTCTATACTCCGCTGCATGTCGTAGATAAGGCCTATGACCACCTGGCCTTCGTCCTGGGGAAGAACTGGCAGAAGAAATACAAGGTCTGGGACATGTGCTGTGGGGTTGGGAACCTCGAGGTTAAGCACTCCAATCATCGCAACCTTTTCATGTCTACGCTCGACCAGTCCGACGTTGACGTTATGAAGGCCACCAGAACCTGCGTCGCAGCTTACCGTTTCCAGTACGACTACCTCAACGACGACGTCACCGAAGACGGCAAGATCGACTACAGCCTTACTGACAAGCTCCCGCAGGAGCTGCGGGACGCCATTGCCGCCAAGGAAAAGATCGTTGTCTTGATCAATCCTCCGTATGCGGAGGCCATGAATGCCGGCGCAGGGGTGGCGACCACCGCGGTGGGTCGTGCTCTGGGAGGTGACGTTGGGTTCGCCCGCCGGGAGCTGTTTATTCAGTTCCTGCTGCGCATCCAGGCCGAGCTCCCCAATGCGATCGTGGCCATATTTTCGAAGCTTAAGTACGTCAACGCGCCAAACTTCGACAACTTCCGTAATGAGTGGAATGCCCGCTATCTAGGCGGGTTCGTTGTCCCTAGCCGTGCTTTTGACGGGTTGAAGGGTGAGTTCCCCATCGGTTTTCTGGTGTGGGACACTGCTAAAAGGCGCAAGGAGCCCTTCGAGATCGAGGCGGAGGTGCTCGACAGGTATGCCAAGCCGATCGGGGCCAAGCGGTTCTACGACGTGCCCAAAAACAGACTGCTCAATGCATGGATTAAGCGTGCTAGGCCGAACTCGACACCGGCGTTACCACTCACGAATGCCTTAGAGCCGACGAGCCGGACGATAGATGTTCGCGGCACACGCTGGGCTGAGGGCGCGATTGGCGGGATGATCAGCAATGGATCTGACCTCCAGCATGCGGGTAACACCGTACTCTTTTCCTCGGGTTATGCCAGTGCGGGAGGCTTCCTGGTTACCGAAGAGAACCTCTGGCAATCTGCGGTGGTTTTCACGGCCAAACGCATCATCCGCCAGACCTGGCTTAACGATCGTGACCAATTTCTTATTCCTTCGCAGACCATCCCGGAAGAAATGGCCAACGATTGCCTGGTCTGGATGCTGTTCAACAACCGGAACCTCTCTGTCGGCGCTGATGGCCTCCTGTGGCAGGGAAAGAGCTGGTCGCTGGTGAACCACTTTATCCCTTACACCGAGGAGGAGGTGGGGGCGCCAAGCCGCTTCGAATCTGACTTCATGTCAAGCCATCTCGCAACCCTGAAGCTATCAAAGGAAGCTAAGAAGGTTCTGGCCGATGGGCGAAAGGTGTGGTCGGCGTACTTCAATGCCTTCGAGAAGAAGCAGATCGCGAAGAGCATCCGCGACGAGTTTAAGCTCAACAGAGCGGACGTCGGCTGGTACCAGATCCGCAATACGCTGGAGGCGTTGGTCGGCCAAGGCATAGCGGTTTCTGCTCGCCCGGGTGACATCGACTCGTCCTATCGCGCTCTGACCGAAAAGATCGAACCGGAGATTTATGCGAAAGGCATCCTCAAGGCGTAGAGGCGTCAGTCGCCGTCCGGCAACTCGATAATTTCGTGGACCTTGGAGAGCCGCCTCGGGTTAAAGCGGTTGAACGGCAGCTTTTGGCGATTTGCTAGGGAATGAACGGCAAAAATGTCGTCGAGAACGGAAGCAAATGCAGGACGCTCGAAAATTCCTGACTTGGTTTTCCATCTGCATCTTGTCCTTCGGCTCCGATCACGTCGCCGCCTCGGGCTCCATCCCTGCCCATCCCATCCCCGTCGCATAAGTCGCCACCGGCGCCCTTTGGGGCCTTCTCATCCTCTCAGCATAACAAGAGGTTAAGCGAGCTCTCGGCGTCTGAGCTGGTCACGCCGAGGGCCACAGCCACCAGAACAGAAGCACGGCAGCGACGACCCATAGCGACACAATAGCGATCATGCCGCCACGGCTAGCGTGCCTGCTGCGCTCAGCTGCGGCGGCCCGGTACTCCGCCATCAATGGTGCCGGAATAAGCTTGACGACCAGGAGAATGCCTAGCGGCACGATGATCAGATCGTCGAGATACCCCAGCACCGGGATGAAGTCCGGAATGAGATCTATCGGGCTGAGCGCATAGGCCGCCACCGCGCCGGCGGCGACCTTCGCGTACCAGGGCGTCCGACCATCTAGGGACGCAATCCAAAGCGCGAGTACATCCTGCTTGATGATGCGCGCCCACTGTTTCGCTCGCAGGATCAGCATGATCCGTCTTCCGCAGGTTCGTTTCGTATCGCACTAAGGTTAGCAAATAAGGCCCCCTCACGTCTCAGGCGACCTCATGGAGGCGCTTAAGCAACCGAGGCGCAGTAGCCGATCATCTCCTCGATGAGCGAAATCCGAACCTGCCCCTTGCACACCAGTCCCATCGATCCCTGACGCCGCGGATCGGGTGAAATAATTCGTTCTCGCCAGATTAGGAGGGCCGCATGCCCACAGTTTACGTCGAATACGGCTTCGCCGCGTCTCCTGCTATCTCGCAGGGGCTGCACAAGGCGGCCCCGGTTGCCTCGGAAAAGCTTGCCGTCTCGGGAACGGCTGCCGTCTCAGCCGCCGCGCCTGGTGGCGCCAGCGTGAACGGGGTTGACCACAATGTCGCTCGCGTCACCACGGACGTGGACGTGTGGCTGACGAGCGGCAGCGGCACGCCAAACCCGTCGAACGCTCCGCGGCGCGTGCTCTTGGCCGGAAGCTCGATCGATCTCCTGGTACCGGCTGGGCATAAGATCGCCGTCAAGGCTTTAGACTGATGGCGGGCCTCGCGCTCTCCACCGGGCTCGGGCTGGCGCGACGCGGGCGGCGATCCGTTCCGAGCTATGACGCTCGCGCCAAAGCGGTCTTTGACTTCTGGGATGGCGTCGGGGCCGCTCCATCCGCCGCTGTGAAGTCGCTTCTCAACGAGACGATCGTTGCCCTGCTGGACTTCGGCCTCTGGTCCGAAGCCGATCTGCTCGCCTTCACCGCCGCCACCAACATGATCCACGGCGTCACGGACCTGAAGAATCCGGACGCGTCAAAGATCTTCTCGCTGTCGAACTCACCGACATGGACCGATCGGTATGGGTGGACTGGCAACGGGACATCTAGCTACGTCGGGACATGGCTTTTCCCGGCGACCAATGGGGTGCGCTGGACCGTCAACGATGCCGGCGTCTGGTCGTATACGGACACGGATTTGGGGGCATCAGTGCCGGATGTCGGGGCTGGCGAAACCTACGCCGCATTTTGTATCCCGCGCGGCTCGACGGGCTCCATGGGCGGTCAGATCAATCGCGTCAGCGGTGCGACCACGCTCGCGGCGGTGGCGGTATCTGCCGGTCTGACGGGGATCTCCCGCATCGACGCAAGCACCGAACGGATCTGGCGTGATGGCGTTCAGATGGCCGAAGCAACCGTGTCAGCCGTTGGAAGGCCTACCGGGCAATTCCGCATCTGCGGTCGCTCGCCCTCGATCTTCAGCACGCGGCGCGTGGGTTTCTTGATGGCTGGCGCGTCCTGCGTCGGCAAGGAAGCCAACCTGAATGCCGTGGTCCAGAACTACATCACCAAAATCAAGGTTGTCGCAGCATGAGCGTCGAGAACAAGTTCATCATCACCGCCGCACAGAAGGTTGCCCTTGAAGCGCTGAGCAATCCGACGAGCATTCCACCCGTCTACATCGCCCCGCGTGCCATCGACACGGCGTCACCGGGCGTCGGGATCAACCTGAACCCAGATGCGACGGAATTCGAGGCGGGCGCTGTCGTCGAGCTCGTCGGCAAGTTCGTGGCGCCGAAACGGATCATCGACGATCCGGCATACATCACCAACGCGGCGGCGATGGTTGCGTATCTACGCGAACTGCCCTTCGCTATCCTCGAAGACGAGACGGTGCATGCGCCAGAGCCTCCCATCGATATCTAAAAAGAGAACCCCGGCTGCCATGGAAGCCGGGGTTCCGGATCTCAGTGTCGGGGATGGCTTGGGGTCACTCCTCTCTGCTGAGAACGCTCCCAAGTCAGAACAGAAATGATCCCCCGGCCGGCTCTGGCAAGCGACTTATAGCCGGGGGATGCTTCAGATGTCGGGTGAGGGATACCTGGAGCCTACGTTAACGCCCTCGCGACGCCCTAGTTCCGGCCGAAGATGCTTGATTGTGGGTTACTGAGCCCACGAGTGCAGTCGCGGCCCGATTACTGGCAGCAGCGCAGATTGACCCGCCCCCGGCTGCTGGCTTGAGCCGGGGAAAATGGGAGCCGAGGGCGGTACCTCGTGCCCGGGGGAGCGGGTTCGAGATCGGCAATCCGAACATAGCTTGGTTCACTCCGCAAGCCCGCCCCCGGCCGCTTCGCTGGGGGCAATCACGGCCGGAGGCTTCGGCCTGGAGGTAAGCAGGCATTTCTAGCCAATCACGGCCAAGCTCGCGTCGCAAGGCGGATAAACGTTCGGAGACATTGATGAAAATTCTGCTGATCGCGGCGCTCGACGCCGCGGCCGCAATTGCCAATATTCGCATCTGCCCTTCGCCTCCTGGCGGTCGGCGCACCAGCGTCGCCGATCGATATCTGAAGGCCGCAGGAGTTGATGGGCGGGCCACGGACCGACGCCGCGCCGCCACTGCCTAGAACTTGATGGGTGCGCCTTTTGCAGCCCCCACCTTTACGACAAAGGGACGAAGTTCGTCTCGGTGAGCTGCATGTTCCGGGAAGCGTTGAACGATCGCCTCCACCACCTTGGTCACTTCAACGAATGATCTCTCAACAAGCTGCCTGGAAATCTGACGCCTGACTTCCTGATGAACGGGTTCGGGGAAAGCAGTCACGGTTACGTCCTCACTACAGCGAGAGCACACATCTCCCAGGCGCCTTTTTGCTGGATCGATGAGCGCTGAACAATCCTAGCCGCGCTTTGGACACAACGTTGAAGATTGTACGGTACCGTACTGCCCCATGGAGTAACCAGCACTCGCGGCCAAGTTCCAGCAGGTCGCGCGCAGTCGCGGATCGATATCCAAAGTCCCCGGCCGCCCTGCTTTGGGGGCGGAAAAGACGACCGGGGACACCCGGAAGCGTAAGCTCGACGGGCACATTCAAAGAGCTGTCCATTGAGGCGGAAATGGGAATTCCCCAAAGCAATTTTGTGAAATTCGTATCAGGCAGCTGTGCACCCTTGTGACCCGCCGACATCTACACAAGAGAACCCCGACTGCCATGGAAAGCCGCGGCGGGGGATCTCTCGAGCAACTTGGATCTGTCCCTCTCGGCTGAGAGGCTCCTCCTTGGTTCCCCGGCCCGCTTTGGTAAGCGACGAGTGAGGCCGGGGATTCTCTGGATGCCGAGGTGCCGAGACCAGGAGCACAGAGGAAATAAGGGAGCAACCGGCATGTTCCGGAGGGGGAAATTACTTTTGCGGCATTCGGCCGGTCCGCCTCAGCAATCTATTGAGGTGAGCCTCGTGAGCGTCACGCGATGCCTCCAGAAGGGCAAGAACCTGCTCAGCGGATGAAGTCTCAGCCTTAGCTGCACGCAACCGTTTCACCAACGCCGACTGACGGGTCACAAGCCGCCTCGCGAGGTCGACTTGTCGGAAGGCCAGTTGCAACTCGGCTTCTTCAATCACCCGACACCTGCCGCTTGACTGAGATGCCCGCCGACCGGTGAGCCCGTCGGCAGTGCTCTTCTTTAGCAAGCGATTAGCAGGCCGGTTGTTCCGCTCGCAGCAGGCGAGGCAGCCCGCCCCCAGCCGCGAGGCGGTCACGGCCAGGGGCTTCGGCTCTGCGTGCGCGCCGACTTCGGTCCAACTCCTCCTTGGGCCTGCCGACCCGTCAGCTGAGCACCTCAGACAATCACGCGCGTCGACGCGCCACAAGGTTATTAACGTTCGGAGATATCGATGAGAATCATTCTAATCGTGGCGCTTATCGCCGCGGCCGTGAGCGCGTGCGCGTCTCGCGAGAGCAACTATTGGGCTGATGTTACCAATGGCACTCGCCACGTGGTTGAGGGTGAGAAGCGGTGAAGCTCGTCCCCAACTGGCGCGAGGTCCTGCGCTATGCCTGGAGCATCCGCCTGCTTCTTCTCGCGGGCGTCCTGTCCGGCGCTGAAGTCGCCCTCCCGCTTCTTCAAGAGATCCTTCCCGTCCATCGCGGCACTTTCGCCGCTCTCTCGGGTCTGACGGTCTGCGCCGGCTTTGTCGCCCGCATCGTCGCTCAAAAGTCCGTTTCAGGAGAACAAGAATGAGCGCTCGCGCCCGAAAGGCTCTGGCGGCTGGGGCCGCGCTTGGCCTCGTTGCCATGACAGCCACCTATCTGACCGAACCCTGGGAAGGCACCGTCAACAAGGCCTATTGGGACAGGCTTGGGCAGGTCTGGACCATCTGCACGGGCGAAACACTCAACGTAAAACCCGGCATGGTGAAGACGGATGCCGAGTGCAAGGCGATGCTCCTGTCCCGCCTGGAGAATGACTTCCACAAGCCGCTCACCCGTTGCATCCCCGGCTTCGACGATGCCCCGCTCGGATGGCAAGGGGCGATGCTGGATGAGGCCTACAACATCGGCGTCGGGGCGGCCTGCTCGTCGACGGCGGCGAAGCGGGCGCGGGTTGGCGACTTCCGCGGCTCATGCCATGCGATGACGTGGTTCAACCGGGCCGGCGGCAAGGTCATTGCTGGGCTGAAGACCCGCCGCGAGTACGGCGACGCGAACCGGATGGGCGAGCTCGAGCTATGCCTGGAGAGCCTGAAATGAACGCCCTCGCTTCGGCCATCGGCATGCCACCGATCGCGGTCTATCTCGTGCTGGCGATCCTCGCGGCCGGAGGCGTGCGGGGCTATGGCATCCTGAAGTATCAGGACGGCGTTGAAGCGGAGCGGGCTACGTGGCGCGCACGTCAGGCCGAACTCGTCATCGAGCGCAACGCCGCAATCGCCCGGGCCGATGCTGCCGACGCTCAGATGAAGTCTGCTCACGACAGCATCGAAGAGGCCAACCGCGCGGCGATCGATGATACCCCGGCCAACAGCGCGCCAGCCCTGCCTGACGATGTTGTCCGTCGTATCCGAGGGGTGCGCTGATGCGACAGATCCTCGTCCTGCCCCTCCTTCTCGTCTTGGCTGGATGCGGCACCGCCCGTGAAGTGGCGCCACCGCCTGCCGAGGCTCCCAAGTTGCCTGACATCCCGCTCGACATCCGCCGCTGCTTCGTCGGTGTCGTCGAGATCCCCGACCGCGCGCTGTCGGTCGAAGACACTGAACGCCTTTGGAAGATTGACCGGGCTCGATCCGGTTCACAACAGCGCTGTGGCCTCCGGCTGATCGCCCGTGACGATGCGCTCCGGGAGGGCTGGCGATGAATGACGCCGTCACGATCAGCAAGGATGAGCTGCGGGCAATCGTGCAGGAGGCCGTCAAGGACGCTCTCCATGACATGGGATTGAGAGCTGACGAGCCCGCTCATATCGATGAAGCCCGTGAGGACTTCCGATTTATTCGTCGGTTGCGCAAGGCCGTTGACAGCACCGCCAGCAAGATCGGCACAGCGATCATCCTCGCGCTTGTGGGCGGGCTCATCACCCTGCTGACCTTGGGCTTCCGGGCATTCAGCCTGAAATAGATCCCAACGTGGCTCAAAATCATCAAATAAAAAAGCATACTGTGTAGGTGAAAAGGCTTGCTTTCACCTACTCAGTATGCGATAACAAATCACCGAGGCAATCGCTTCGGGTTTCACGAAAGGAGGTGAGCCGTTTGAAAGTCCGGAAGGTAGTGCTGAAGATCAAGATCCTTGGTTGCACAATCATCTTGATCATAGGCTAAGCCAACGGGGGCCGGACGAAAGTCCGGCTCCCACCGGAAAGGAAGCGGCTCACCTCCTCGACGAGGATATTACCATGACACCCGACCAGTTCAAGGCGTGGCGCAAGCACATGAAGCTCTCCCAGCCCGCCGCCGCTGACCTGCTCGGCATCAGCGTGCCCTCTGTTCAGCTCTATGAGCGGGGCAGCCGCCATGAAGACGGCCGCGCGGTCGTGATCCCGAAGTCCATCGAGCTTGCTTGCGCCGCGCTCGCGCTCGGCATACGGGATTATGAGGGGCCGCAGCCTCAATAGGCGGCGCCAACACAGCCGGTGATCCAGTGCGCGCCTGGAACGTGGCGGATAGAGCGCGAAGGGTGATGGTGTGGACGTCTGCCGAGGTAATCTGCAATAAACCATTCGGGGAAAAGTTGGGGGTCGGCCATTTTAAAGAAATCAATCATCAAGACAATCTATCGAATCCGCAGTAGTAAAAGCGCCTTTCGCGTTTTGTACAAGCGAGATGCGGCGCTATCATCGGGTCTCCCCTAGGCGGTCCGCGCATGCGCTTTCTGGCTAACGGCCCTTCCATTCCAGATGATCTTCTTATGGCGCGCGATGCAGGCGACGTCATCTTCTTTTGCGGTGCAGGCGTGTCACGTCACCGCGCTCGCTTGCCGGACTTTCTCAAGCTCGGCAGTGATGTCATCGAACTACTAGGTGCTGGCAGGAACAGCCTGGCGCGTAAGCTGTTCCAGCGAATAGAGGCGCTCGGGCGCCCACTCGACGGAGTCGGCGCACTCATTCCCACGGATCGCATATTCAGTCTCCTCGAGCGCGAGTTCGAACCGCAGGACATCAAGAACGCTGTCGCACGGGCCATTAAGCCGGACAAGTCTCCGGATCTGAGCGCACACAAATCCTTGATCGATCTTTCGCGGGGACGAGACGGCTCGGTGCGGTTAGTTACCACCAACTTCGACCTCCTGTTTGAAGATAGCGCTCCAGAGGCCGTCTGCTTCGCTCCGCCCGATCTTCCAGATCCGAGAGGCGGAGGTTTTCGTGGTATTGTGCATCTTCACGGCCGAGTCAAAAAAGACTATTCAGGACCGAGTGACGAAGAGTTTGTCGTCTCCAGTGCTGACTTTGGCCGTGCCTACCTGTCTGACGGCTGGGCCACGCGTTTTATCCAGTCGCTGCTCGCCCGCTACCAGATAGTCTTCGTCGGCTACGGCGCTGACGACCCGCCGGTTCAGTATTTGCTTGAAGCACTAAACCTGCGAGCGGGTAATCGTAGCCGTCTTTTTGCATTTCAGGCAGGCGGAAGTTCCGACGATGCCGCCCTATGGGAACATCGCGGGGTCCGAGCGATCTCGTTCGACAACTCCGAAAGTTTCGATCCGCTATGGGACAGTCTTGCGGCCTGGGCTGAGCGCGCTCGCGACGTTGATGGCTGGTACACTAAGTTGCTTGAAAGCGCGGCAGGCGGCCCCGCAGCGCTTGATCCACATGTGCGCGGCCAGATCGCGCACGTGCTCTCAACTCGCCGAGGCGCTCGACGGGTGAGCATTGCTGAAAGGCCGCTGCCGGCATCATGGTTGCTCGCGTTCGACCCGCGCTTGCGCTTTGAAAAGCCAGACCTCGTTGATCCCTATGGCGAGTCCGACCAGCGCATCGACCCATACGAAAGTTTAGGGCTCGACTTCGACACTCCGCCGCAGCCGGTAGACGACGTTCACGAGCGACAGGACCGCACGGCCCCGGAAGGGTCATGGAGCGCTTTCGCGACCATGGCCTCCGACCAAGAAGATACAAGCGTCGACGACCTGGGGGGGTTCTGCGGCGCCCCGCAGAACCTCGCGGGAAATCTTTCCACCCGCCTGCGTAGTGTCGGAATATGGTTCAGTCGTGTCGCCCATCAACCAATAGCATTATGGTGGGCCGCCGGTTGTGGTCCGCTTCACCCGGACATTGTCCGGATGATTCAATCAGCCCTTCGTGAGGAGCCGCAGCGGTGGCCCGACGATATTCGTCACGGCTGGCGCATGCTAATCGCCGACTGGCTAGATCAGCGCGAGGAGCCTAACCAGTCCTACTATGAGCTCTATCAGCGCGTAAAACGCGAAGGATGGTCGGAAATGCGCGTCCGCGATTATGCGGCCCTGTTCCAGCCGCGGCTAAAGGTGCGTCGGGGCATTATTGTGCCGCATCCGCTCTCGTGGACCGATGGCGAATGCCCCGATGCGCTGCTATATCACGATGTCGACTATCCGCATCCTTACGAACAACTACATATTCCTGACGAGCAACTGGCTTACGCGGTCACGCGCTTCCGCGAGAACCTTGATCTCGCCCGTTCGCTTGAGACTGAAATCGGCCAACCTATAATTCAGATAGGCGATACGCGCCCTGATGATGGTGGGGAGCCAATATCCTTTGGCGCCTATGGTCTCATCGGTCCGATAGCGCATTTCATGCAGCTCATGGAAAGACTGATAAAAATCTCGCCGCGACGCGCGCGTAGGGAAATCGCCTGTTGGCCGAAGGAAGACAGTTATATTTTTGGCCGCTTGCGCATCTGGGCAGCGGGCAAGCCAGTTATAGCGCCGGGTGTTGCTGCTGACGTTCTTCTCGGTTTTCCGGACAAAGTTTTTTGGGGTTCATTGCACCGGCGAGATCTGCTCTATGCGATCCGTGATCGCTGGGCAGATTTTTCGGCTGAGGATCGTGAACGGTTTGAGCGGCGTCTACGTACAACCAACTTTCCCTGGTCGGATCTCACAGCCGATAGAAAAGCACGGGCGGAGGCACATTATCGGCTCGACCGTCTGCACTGGCTAGTACGTGAGGGACTATCCTTCTCGTTTGACGTGAACGCTGAAATCGCAGCGCTTCGTTCTATTGCCGTGGACTGGTCAGATCGATCGGAGGGAGGAGCTACGGGAATACGCGCGACTTCCGGGCGCGGAGTAGACACAGAAACAGAACCGGAGCGGCTTGACCAAGTCCCTATCGGGGAGATCCTAGAGCGCGCGCGCACTGCAAGCCAGTCGAGCTATTCTGACCAGGTCGAGCGGCGCCCGTTCAAAGACCTGGCGGAGAAAAGACCGGTACGAGCACTGGCTGCGCTTAGCAGTGCCGCGCGTAAGAATGAGATCCCGTTCTCCTTTTGGGCTGCCTTTCTCCAATCGGAGAAGCGCAAGAGCGATCCGGCGCGGCTCGTCCTCGCTATCGGCTCCCGTCTTGCCACGTTGCCTCCTGCTTCGCTCAGCAGCATCGCTTATCCTGTCGCCGAATGGCTACAAGGATTGGGCCCGCGTGCCTTTGATGGGCCGACCCCAGCCATTGAGCGCGTTTGGGACCCACTCATTGCCGCGCTACATCTGCGCAACGACCGCCGGAAACGCCGTGTTGACAGCAGCTGGGCGAATGACGCGTTGAACGCGCCTGCCGGCAAGATTGCAAGCCTCCTCATGCAGGAGCCTTCGATACAAATCCGGACGTCGGGCCGGGGCCTGCCCCAGAACTGGACGCGACGGCAAGAGCAGTTGCTGACCTTGCCGGGGGACATGAGACGCCACGTGTTGGTTATGCTGGGGTTCCGGATCGACTGGCTGTTTTATATTGCTCCTAAATGGACCATTGCCCATCTGATCGAGATCACAGGCCATGAGGGTGAAGATGGCGATGCGCTGTGGGATGGCATCTTCTGGGCCGCACGTGCGCCTTCTCGTAAGCTCTATGAGCTTTTGAAGCCCGCTCTTCTCGCCCGGGCAAGGTCCCCCAGGCGCCGACGTGCAGAAGCAAACGTCATCGGCGGGTTCCTGCTGATTGGATGGGGCGACGACCCTGATGCTGATCCAAATCAACAACTTGTCACGAATGCCGAATTGCGCGAGATCCTCGTCGATGGCGACGACGCTCTCCGTAGAAACATCTTGGCCATTATTGAGCGCTGGTCAGTGGAAGCGGAAGGCGACTGGCCTGCCCTCCTGATCCCTTTCCTGCTCCACGTCTGGCCGAACCAACGGGTCGTGCGAACGCCTGAATTGTCGCTTCGCCTCGTCGATCTTGCCTTTGCCAGCGGGGATCATTTCCCGCGGGTCGTACAGACCATCCTCCCGCGGCTGGTCCCAGTGCGGGGCGGCACGCTTGAAGGATACCCTCTTCGTTCGGAACCCCAAGATCACCCTGCAAAGGCCTACCCAGCCGCTATGCTCGATCTCCTTTGGGCGATCCTGGCCGAGGACGCGACACTTTGGCCATACAAGTTCGGAGAGTTTCTGGACATTCTTGCTGATGCGCCAGAAACCCAAGGTGATGCTCGTTTGTCGGAGCTCCGTCGACGTCGTTCCTCTTAGGGAACGATTAAGTCGACGCGGGTGGGATAGAAAGTCCTCGTTCCCGCCGAATTCACGATCGCAAGCGGTTGCTCATTTAGACCGCTTGACTCTTCCGTTCCTCTTTTGTTCCATAGAGGCGGGGCTGTGGAGATCGAGCCATGAAGATCACATTAACCATGGACGTGCCTGGCGCCACCTAAGAAGAAGTCATGCGAGGCCTGCACGCTGCGGCCGCAGTGTTCCGCAAGCACAATGTGTCGCCGCTGGACTCGCTGGACGGCTTCTTTGCGCTTGAAGGATGGACGGATACCCACGGGCTTATCCCTTATAGCGAGGAAGACGACCGGGCCATTGATGTCTGGCACGAAGCGGATAGAGCCGCCATCGAGGCGATATGCGCAAACTGGCCAGCCGATCGCGAACGTCCGGAGACATCCGGATTGGATGTCGTGAAGCCGGAAGGTGGCTGGCCCGATCAAGGTCCTGAGGGTGAGGACGACCCTAACGACGACGGGCAAAGCCATTACGACTACGAGAGCCAACGCGACTTCAAAGAACAGTTCGACCAGGCCATCAAAGAGATGGAAGAGCGTCGTCGGTCTTGACGCCTTTGGCTACGATTTGCAGCGAGCCGTCTGGGAGCGGACGCTGTAGGTCTCTGGCCTCGCTCCAGGGCGCCCGCATCCAGATTTCCCGTTCCGCCTCGGTGGTGAGAATGACGGGCATGGCTGTGGGATGGATGGGAGCCACTTCCGCGTTCGCGTCCGTGGTCAGGAAGGCATAGAGGTCAGCAACCTCCAGTCCGGTCTTGATCTTGCGAACGCTTGGCCAACGCTCGGTCCAGATACCACCGAAGAAGGCGAGCGGGCGCTCCTCATTGAGGGCGAACCAGATGTCGCCGCCGGCCTCTCTGTTGAACTCGCTGAATGAGGTGAATGGCACGAGGCACCGATTGTCTGGCCCCAGCCAGCGTTGCCAGTGCTTGCTGTCGGTTTTGCGGACGTTGGTCGTGCCGCTGTCCGGTTCCATTTTCAGGAGCTCTTTGAAGTCAAACGCCTGGCCCTTGGCTTCGAGCTTCGCGGCGCGCTTCTTTGCTGCCTGCATCAGTGCGAACTGGGACGACGGCATCCCCCATCGTGCTAGAGCCAAGGCCCGTCCGTTCGGCCCATGGCGCACGATCGGCGCGGAGTAGTCGGGGAAGACGCCCGGCATGCGCTGCAGGTTGCCTGTGTAATCCTCGAACGCCTTCGCCAGCTCGCGGATAGCCTGCTGGCCTTTGGTGACGGAGTAGAGATTGCACACGCGCGCTGCCTCCCTTGATCGTCCCAGCTTCGCACGGCCTTTTTTCCACACGCAAGCCGTCGCAGCGGCAACGCGGCGTGACAAAGAGCACAGGATAGGAACCTATTTGTTCTTTTTTTGTTCTCATTCTTGTCGGTGGAAATAGAATGGCCGGCCATGAGCCATCTCGATACAGACAAGGCCGTTGAGGCGATCGCCGCTGCCTATTTGGCAGAGGAGCGAGACGCCTTGGCTGCACTGGAGGCGGCCGTCCGTGACGCCTTGGCGGATCTGGCTGAGCGTGAGCGGCGGATTGCCGAGGCTGGGCGCCTTGTCTCGCGCGGCTATGTTCGCGGCCGGGAGCTTGAGCCGTGATCATCGCGCATAAGCTGTCGGATTATCCGTGGGTGTGGGTGCGGATTGGCTGCGATGTGTGCCAGCGATCCGGCAAATATCGCTTGGCTCGTCTCGCGGAGCGCTTCGGCTCAGAAATCCCACTCGACAAACTCGTGAGAGAGCTTTCCATCGATTGCCCGCGCCGCCGCATGGGGACCATGAAGCGCAGCCGGTACAATGGCGAACCCTGCTCCGCCTGCCTCGTCGATCTCTATAAGCCGCCCGGGCCGCCCGATGTCCCGGCAGGGATGACGCAGTTGCGCGTCGTCAACGGCGGGCTGTCCGAAGAGTAGCCCCCGCCCAACAAGCAGTCGTCTTGAGCCCCCTCGCCTCGCGCGAGTTGGGGATTTTCGTCGTTTCCAAAGGAGAATGCATGAACTCCCCTATCAAGGGCCGCCATCTGTCGGCCGAGCAGAAAGCCGCCTTGCGGCAGCGTCTCGCGCAGGGAGCCAAGCCGGCTGTTGCCGCACGGGAGCTAGGCATTGGGCGCAAGTCTGCAACCCGGATGCTCTCCGCCATGCTCGCCGAACTCGCGTCGGCGCCGCCTGAGAAGTCGCCCGAGGCCGCCCGCCGCGAGGTGCATGACGCCGCCTTCTGGCGCCGCCGGCTGAAGACGGCCGAGAGGGACCTCGCCAAGGTGGAGCTGGTGGCGGAGCAACTGGCCGGAATCCGAAACCAGCCGGTGCGACCGCCGGAGTGGTTGCTTGCTGGCGCGTCTCCCAAGCGCAGCCGCTCGGCCATTGGCCTTCTTCTGTCCGACATTCACGCCGGAGAGAAGGTGGATGCCGACGAAATCCTCGGCCTCAACGCCTTTGATATGGACATCTGCCGCCGACGCCTGCGCCGGTATTTCGCAGCCTCGTGCGAAATCGGCCCACGCTGGACAGTCGATTGCCAGAACGAAGGCGCCTTGCTGTTTCTCGGTGGTGATCTCGTCTCCGGCGACATACACGAAGAACTCCGCATCACGAATGCCCTCACCGCGCACGAGCAGGTGCGATTCGTCGTGGAGGAAATCGCGGCCGGCATCCGCCATCTGCGCGACACCTTCGGCCGCGTCCATGTGGTGTCCGTGCCGGGCAACCATGGCCGCGTCACGCTGAAGCCGACAGCCAAGCTCTATGCCCGCGCGTCTTATGACACGCTCGCGGCCTCGATGGTCGCCGACCGCTATACCGGCGACAAACGGGTGACCTTCCAGATCGGCGCCTCGCGGGATGCGGTCGTGCCGGTTCTTGGCCACACCGTCTTCATCAACCACGGTGACGGCATGGGCACGGGTGGAGGTCAAGGCTTCATCGGGCCGCTGGCGCCGATCGTCCGTGGCACGAAGAAGGTGGAAGCCCAGCAAGCCCGCGCCGGCCGGCGGCCGGATCTCATCTTGCATGGGCACTATCACACCTCGGCCAATCCGGGGAACGTGCTCAGCAACGGCTCGGTGCCCGGCTATACCGAATTTGGCAACGGCCTCCGCGCCAGCCTCGAGCCCCCGATGCAATGGCTCTTCCTACTCCATGAACGCTGGAAGCTTCGCGAGCGCGTCGAGATCCAGCTCGAGGATCCGGCACCGCCACCCATGCCGCGCGTGCGGATACCGGCCACCATGGCGAGGGCCGCGGCATGATCATCGGGCTCATGGGCTATGCCGGGGCCGGCAAGAGCGAGGTCGCCCGGCATCTACGCGAGCGCCACGGATTCACAGCGCCGCACATCGGCCGGCCGCTCAAACAGATGCTGGGCGCCCTCCTGCGCGAGATTGGCTATGACGAGGCGACGATTGTGCGCTTCGTCGATGGCGATCTGAAGCGCGATCTCATCCCGGAATTGGGGATCACCTCAACCGAGGCGCAGCAGACCCTCGGCACCGAATGGGGCCGGAACTGCGTCGGGGCTGATTTCTGGCTGTCGCTCTGGCTGGCCAAAGTCGACCGCGTCATTCAGGGCGGCGGCCGGGTGGTGCAAGAGAGCGTGCGCTTTGCCAATGAGGTTGAGGCACTGCGACAGCGCGGCGCGCTTCTCGTCGAGGTGCGGCGCCCTGGCGTTGGGCCGCTCTCGGATCATCCTTCGGAGGTGCTGCCGGGTGCCCCCGATTTGGTGCTGCGGAATGACGGGTCGATCGCGGATCTACGCAGCGCCGTTGACGCCATTTTGGGCGAGAATTCACTTTGCGAAACGCTCGTAACCTATTGATAAGCCTCGGGTCGCATTTGTGAGATTTTGGAGCTTAGTTGTTGATATATCTTGCATATGTGGGGACTCTGACTCCGTTAGTCCTGGTTCGAATCCAGGTCCCCCAGCCAATCGTTTTTCAGAGTTTTTCACGCAGAACCGAAAGCGGCGTTTTTGAGCCCATTCGCGACCGCTTATGCTTCGGCTGCCATTGCGATGATCTCCACGTCATCGCACGAATAGGATGCCGCCTTCCATTCCCTCTTTAAAGATCCGGCCAGCCAGCATTGGCAGTGCCACGCATATCGAGTGAGCCGCAGTCTGTGTGTGACGAACCGGGTAATGCGAACCGCGATCATAGGCGCAATTCCGGTCGGTCGCGGAAGAACTCAAGCGCTTCGGGGTTGGCTAGTGAATCCGCGTTCTTGACAGCCCTGCCATGGACGATGTCACGCACGGCGAGCTCAGTAATCTTGCCTGACTTCGTGCGCGGAATGTCTGCAACCGCAAGAATCTTGGCGGGAACATGCCTCGGGCTGGCGCCGGTCCGTATTGCCGCGCGTATCGCCTCCTCCAGCGCCGCGTCGAGCCTTGCCCCTTCCGCGAGCCGTACGAAAAGCACCACCCGCACGTCGTTGTCCCATTCCTGCCCGATCGCGATCCCTTCAAGCACCTCCGGAATTCTATCAAGCTGAGCATAGATTTCCGCTGTTCCGATCCGCACGCCGCCAGGGTTGAGGGTTGCATCCGAGCGCCCATGAATGACAATGCCCCCATGCTCCGTCCATTCGGCGAAGTCGCCATGGCACCAGACCCCGGGAAACCGCTCGAAATAACTCGCGCGGTAGCGGCTGCCGTCCGGGTCGTTCCAGAAGGCGAGCGGCATGGTGGGAAAGGCCTTGGAGCAGACCAGCTCGCCTTTGCCGGACACCATGGGCCGGCCATCCTCGTCCCATACCTCGATGGCTAATCCCAGCCCCGGCGCTTGAATCTCCCCCCTCCACACAGGCGACGTCGGCTCCCCCAGAACGAAGCAGCCGAGGATGTCCGTCCCGCCTGACATCGATACCAGCTGCGCGTCGGGCGAAACCGCGTCATAGACGTAGTCGTAGCTCTCGGGCGAAAGCGGTGAACCCGTCGAAGCGATGACGCGCACCGTGGACAGATCGTAGCGATCGCGGGGGCGTATTCCAGCTTTGTGGCAACTGTCGATGAACTTCGCCGACGTGCCGAACAGGGTCGCCCGTTCATCCTCGGCATAGTCGAACAGCACGTTCGGCGAGGGGTGGAGCGGCGAACCGTCGTAAAGGAGGATCGTCGCATCGCTGGCGAGAACAGCGGCAAGCCAGTTCCACATCATCCAGCCACATGTTGTGAAATAAAAGACCCGGTCTCCGGCGCGGATATCGAAATGCAGCCGATGCTCCTTCAGGTGCTGAAGCAGTGCGCCACCCGCTCCATGCACAATGCATTTGGGCGCGCCCGTCGTTCCGGAGGAGAAGAGAACATAGAGAGGATGGTCGAAGGGAAAACGCGGGAAATGTACAGCCCGCGCCGGAAAGGCCGCGAGCACCTCGGGCAGATAGACAGCGTGGGGAATGGTGTCGGCTAGCTCCTCGGCATCGCCAAGATAAGGCACGAGGGCGACAGCCTTGAGACTCGGCAGGCGTGCTGCAATGTCCCTCACCTTGTCACCAATCGGTATCCGCTTGCCGGCATACCAATAGCCGTCGACCGCGAAGAACACTGTCGGCGTGATTTGCCCAAATCGGTCCAGCACGCCATGGACGCCGAAATCCGGCGAGCAGGAGGCCCAGGTCGCGCCTAGTGCGGCGGTCGCCAACATGGCGGCGACGGTCTCAGGGCGGTTCGGCATCATCGCAGCAACGCGATGACCGGGACCAACGCCAAGGCTTTCGAGCCATTGCTGCATATGGGAAACGAGGCTGTACAGGTCGGCGAAGGAGAGCCTCGCCTCCTCCTTGTCCTCTCCGCGGAAAACGATGGCCGTGGCGTGGTCACGCCGCTGCAGGAGATTTTCCGCGAAGTTGAGGCGAGCCCCGGGAAAAAAGGTCGCCCCCGGCATGGTGTCCTGCGCGAGCACCACATCCGTGCGCTCGCCCACAACGCCGCAGAAGTCCCATAAGGCAGACCAGAAGGCCGCGCGATCTGCAACCGAGAAAGCATGAAGCTCGCGATAGGAAGAAAAGGTTCGCCCGACGCGCGCGCCGAGAAAACGCATGAAACGTGCAACTGTTGATAGGGACGCTTCCGCCGCATCCGGCGCCCAAATCGGTCGCGACGATGTCATGTTTTCTTCCCCGTTATATCGGCGATACCTGGGACTGGCACCTTGCTGGTCAATAAAGCGCCACCTTTCAGCTTCACACAATATCTGCCAGAGTGCGCCGCGAGGGCGAGGCGGCTCTCTCACATGGCCGGCGATGTTGGCCGCTGAGAATTTTTGGTAAGGTTTTCGAGAGGTTAGGCCGCCGTGCTCAGCCTTCTCGGCTGCCTCTCAAGCGACCGGGCGATTCGTTCGTCCTGTCTGTTGACCCGTTATTGATTTTTGCTCATGACACGACGGACGTTTTTCCTCCTCGCATCGATCTCGTTTGTGCTGGCGCTTGCGGCGGTGACGCCCTGGGCTGTGCCAGGCCTGAGGCTTGATCGGGAGGTGGCACGGCAAGTGGAGCGTGTGACGGGCCTGACGCTCGTGTCGGAGGGGGATGCCACCCTCACCCTGCTGCCCGTACCAAGGATCACTTTGCCCGACGTGACGCTTCGCGCCGCCAACGGCGAGCGCATGGCCTTCGCACGCCAGCTGCGCGCCGACATCAATCTCCTTACGTTGTTCGGCTCCCGACAGATCGCCATCGCGGAAGCGACCTTGGTCGCACCGGCTGTGCGCCTGCGGCCCTTAACCGCTCCGGATCTGTGGCCCAGTCTGCAGCAGCGCCTCACTGACACGAGCGCGTCCGTCACGCCAACACGGCTCACGCTGTTGCGGGGGCAATTGCTCGATGATGACGGCGATGACGTCGCGGATGACATCGACCTTTTCGCCAAATGGTCCCCGCAGGATGACGATCTCGATCTCCAAGGTCGTGGGCGTTGGCGTGGCGAGATGGTGGATTTCCGCGCGATCAATCTCCAACCGCGCAGCCTTGCAGCCGGGCAAAGCTCCCCGGCTTGGATCTCGGTTTCGTCACGCCTGATATCCGCTTCGCTCCTGGGCACGATCGAGGCCGTCGACGCTCTACGAACCCGGGGCCGCTACAGCCTCAAGAGCCCATCGCTCGCCGACGCCGTGATGTGGCTCGACCATCCTCTGCCGCTTGCGACCCAGATCGATAGCTTCGCGCTGAGCGGCGATGGCGATCTTTCGTTGCGCGGTGGAGCCATCCCCGCGGCAACGATCGAGCTTGGCAAGAACCCGCTCGAGGGTGCGCTGGTGTTGCGCTTCGAGGGAGACCGTCCTTTCCTGTCGGCCACGGTAGCAGCCGACACGCTCGACCTGGACCGGCTGCTGCAGCCCCTTGTCCCCGCTCGCTCCTCCTGGGGAAGCTGGAGCCGCGAGACATTCACGCCGATGCTTGACAGCGCGAACCTCGACATTCGCCTGTCCGCCAATTCGGCACGCCTCGGCGCGCTGGCTTTTGAGAACGTCGCCGCCGGCATCATGATGAACGCCGGCCGCACCGAGGTGTCCGTCGGGCGGGCCTCGCTCGGCCAGGGCACCCTCAAAGGACGGCTGATCATGACCCAGAGCCAGACGCCTGGTGTCGAGGTCAAGCTCATGGGCAGCTTCGACCGGATCGAAGCCGGAGATGTGATCAACGAAGTTTTTGGCAACAGGCGGTTCACCGGGCTCGCCCAAGGGCAGATCGCCCTCGAATCGAGCGGTCGCTCCTTCGCGGCGCTTGCCAATGAGCTTGGTGGGAAACTTACCCTCAACCTGCGTCAGGGCGAGATTGCCGGGCTCGATTTGGCCGACATTGCCAAGCGCGTCCAAGCCCGGCCGCTTTCGACCGCGATGGAATGGCGGGGCGGTCGCACCAATTTCGATCAGATCGGCCTCAGCCTTGCGATTGCGAACGGCGTCGGCGACATCACGGACGCCACCATGAACGCTCCGGGACTGCGCGGCACTCTCGGCGGGCGGATCGATATCGCGGACCGCCAGCTCAGCTTGCGAGGCGTGGTCACCCCACCGACGACTGCCGTGCCGGCTAAAGGCTTCCCGCTCGGTATCACAGGAAATTGGGACAGCCCCTCAATCGCTCCCGACATCCAGGCCCTTATAGAGCGCTCATCGGTGACCGCGCCCCTGTTCGCGGCTCCGATCAACAGCCTCCAGCGGGGCCCGGCTCGCATCGAGGCCATCAAAGCGCAATAAACTGATCCATGAGGACGTTATGCGCGCTTCTTAAAGTGCCGCGGCATCGCCGTTCCTCGCCTTCGTCACGAGCGACGAAGCGATGACGAGGACGGTCACGGCGAGCAGCATCAGAGTGCACAGGGCATTGATCTCGGGAGACAGGCCCCGGCGCGCCTTGTTGAAAATTTCGATCGGCAAAGTCGAAGTGCCGGGACCGGTGGTGAAGCTGGCGATGACGACATCGTCAAGCGACAGGGTGAGCGCCAGCAGGAAGCCGGCACCGACCGAAGGCGCGATCAGCGGCAGCGTGACCTTGAAGAAAGTGCGCAGGGGTGGCGAGCCGAGGTCGAGTGCTGCTTCCTCGAGGCTGCGGTCGAAAGCGATCAGCCGCGATTGCACGACAACCGCGACGAAGCTCATGGTGAAACTCGTGTGAGCGAGCGTCACGGTCCAGAAGCCACGTCCGATATCCAGCGAAACAAAGAAGAGCAGAAGTGCGAGACCCGTGATCACCTCCGGCATCACCAACGGCGCATAGATCATGCCCGTGAACAATGTTCTGCCGCGGAAGCGGCCGTGACGCACGAGCGCCAGGGCGGCGAACGTCCCCAAGACAGTCGCGAGGCTCGCCGAGACGAGCGCGACCCCGACGGAGGTCCATAGGGCATCGATAAGCTGCGAGTTGGCCCAGACCTCGCTGTACCAGCGTGTCGAAAAGCCGCCCCACACCGCCACGAGCTGCGAGCCATTGAACGAATAGATCACCAGGACGACAAGGGGCAGATAGAGAAAAACGAAGCCCAACGTCAGCACGGTTGTGTCGAGACGGGAAAGGCGGCGGATCATCGGGCCTGCTCCAGCCGGCGCATTTCGATCGACCGGTGCAGCGTAATCGGCCCGATGATGATGACGAGCAGAACGATCGCCACCGCCGAAGCGAGCGGCCAGTCCCTGTTCTTGAAGAACTCGTCGGACAGGGTCTTGCCGATCATCAGTGTGTCTGTCCCGCCGAGGAGCTCGGGAATGACGTATTCCCCCATAATCGGGATGAAGCAGAGCAAGGCCCCGGCGGCCAGGCCCGGCAACGCCAGCGGCAGCGTCACCTTGCGAAAACTCCGCCATGGCCGGGCGCCAAGGTCCTCAGCAGCCTCCAGCAGGGTCCAGTCGAATTTCTCGAGAGTGGCGAACAGCGGCAGGATCATGAAGGGCAGGTAGCAATAGACGAGGCCGATGAGGACTGCCGTCTCTGTCTGCAAGAGCCCAAGCGGCTCGCTGGTGAGACCAACGCCGATGAGAACCGCATCGAGGAGACCCTGCGGACGCAGAATGCCGATCCAGGCATAGACGCGAATGAGAAAGCTCATCCAGAATGGCAGGATCACCAGGAGGACAAGCAACGGCCGGCAGGCCGGAGGCGCCTTCGCCATGGCATAGGCGAAGGGAAAGCCGATGACGACGAGGATGGCCGTCGCGGTGGCGGCAATACGAACGGATGACAGAACCGCCTCGCCGTAGAAAAAATCCTCCAGCAGCAAAAGGAAGTTATCGAGATTGAGGCCAGAGAGGAACGTCGCGATCCCCGCGAGACCCCCTGTGAGGTCCAGCACAGGCTGGTACGGCGGCATGGCGCTCGCCGTCTGCGATAACGACAGCTTCAGCACGATGACAAAGGGAACAAGAAAGAAGACGAGAAGCCACGCGTAGGGGATGGCGGGCACCGCCGCTTGCATCAAGCGTCGTGTCGGGCTCTTCGAATGGGGTATCGTCATGTCCGTCCGGAAGGAAGAATCGGGCCCAACCATTGTTCCCGCCAAGATTTATAGGGATTGTAGGCGTTAGGGGAGTACCTGCTGCGATATGTGTTTTGGATGCAATCGCGAGCACGGATCGGCGGCAGGGTGTAGACTACGGCCATTGACAGGCGTCCCTGGCCAGCGGCTTTCTGCTCGAAGGCCTTAGCGCGAGAATGACAGCGAAGGAACCATGGCGAAACAGGACAAAAAGGGCACCAAGCTCCTGCAGAACAATCGCGGAGCGGCCGATATCGAAGCAGCGCGTGCCTTCGTCGATGCGCACGGCATCGAGGATATCGAGTGTTTTGTGCCCAATCAGGCCGGTGTCGCCCGCGGCAAGATGATGCCGTCGGAAAAGTTCTTCGGCAGCCCCAATCTCAGCCTGCCGGGCGCCATCTTTTACCAGACCATCTCGGGTGACTATCCCGATGAGGTCGTCGACAAGGAGCTACCGACGGACGGCGACCTGATCCTCGAGCCCGATCTATCCACCCTGACCGTCGTGCCATGGGCGAGCGATCCCACGGCGCAGATCATCCATGACGCCTATTTCCGCGATGGCCGCCCGGTCGAGACGTCGCCGCGACAGGTGTTGAAGCGCGTTGTAGACATGTACCGCCAGCGCGGCTGGCAGCCGATCGTCGCGCCGGAAATCGAGTTCTATCTCGTCAAGCGCAACACCGACCCGGACTATCCGCTGGAGCCGCCGATCGGACGTTCCGGCCGGGCTGAAATCGGCCGGCAGGCCTATTCAATCGCGGCGGTCAACGAATTCGATGCCTTGTTCGATCTCATCTATGACTACTCGGAGGCGCAGGGTCTGGAGATCGATACCCTTATCCATGAGGAAGGCGCCGGCCAGATGGAGATCAACCTGCGTCACGGTGATCCCATCGATCTCGCCGATCAGGTATTCCTCTTCAAGCGCACCATTCGGGAAGCCGCGCTGGCACATGACATGTACGCGACCTTCATGGCAAAGCCCATCGCCCACCAGCCAGGCTCGGCCATGCACATCCACATGTCGGTGGTTGATGCGGAAACGGGCGCCAATATCTTCACCAATCAAGCTGACGGCCAGCCGACGCAGGAGTTCTTCTCCTATATCGCCGGCCTGCAGACCCATCTGCCCGCTGCAATGGCCATGCTCGCGCCTTATGTGAACTCCTATCGGCGTCTGACGCGCCATTCGACGGCGCCCATCAACACGCGTTGGGGATACGACAACCGCACGACTGGCCTCAGGGTTCCGCCATCCAGCCCGGAAGCACGGCGCGTCGAGAACCGGGTCCCCTCCTCCGACGCCAATCCCTATCTCGCCATCGCCGCCTCACTCGCCTGTGGCCTTCTCGGCGTCGAGCGGCGGTTGAGACCTGGCGAACCGGTTCCCGGCTCGGCCTACGATCTCGATCACGATCTGCCGCTCGGCCTGCTCGAGGCGGTGGCGGCCCTCGAGGAAAGCGAGGCCATGCGTGAGATTTTAGGCGAGAGCTTCGTACGCGCCTTCACCGCGGTGAAGCGCTCCGAGTTCGAGACTTTCATGGAGGTAATCAGCCCCTGGGAACGCGAATACCTGCTTCTCAATGTCTGAGCTCCACGACCTGGCTAGCATGACCCGCCTGACATAAATGGCTCAGCCTTCGTCCTTCGGCGCCCTACCCAACCTCTATGAGGACGCGCCCCTCAATGCCGCACCTGCCACGGACTTCCTGGCGGATGGTGCGCGCGCCGATATCTGCGTCGTCGGAGCCGGCTTCACCGGGCTTGGCGCCGCGCTGACCTTGGCCGAAGGAGGCGCCGATGTTCTCGTTCTCGAGGCGAGCCGCATCGGAGGTGGGGCCTCGGGCGTCAATGGCGGGCAAATTCATCCGGGCCAGCGCCGCGACCAGCGATGGTTAGAAGCGAAGGTCGGCGAGGAAGAGGCGATGCGCCTCTGGCAGTTTGCGGAGGAGGCGCGGCGCTGGCTGCATGACCGCATCGCACGCCACGAAATCACCTGCGACTTCGAGCCGGGCCTCCTCAGTCTTGCCCATCGGCGCGATATCGCTGAGGGAATGCGGGTCGATGCGCTCCATATGGCCAAACGTTATGGCGTCGATGGGCTCGAGGTTTTGACCCCTGCAGACCTGCATGGCTACACAGGCGCGCAGGGCTATCTCGGCGGGATATTCGATCCTCGCGGCGGGCATCTGGACCCACTCGCGCTCACCCGCGGCCTTGCGGCTACGGCGAGCGCCGCGGGCGCGCGTATCGCCGAGACCGCAACTGTGCGGTGCATCACGCGCGATGGCACCGGCTGGCGCCTGGAGACAACCCGCGGCACGGTGAGTGCCCGCATTGTTGTTGTGACAGGCGATGGCAGTCTCGGCAATCTCCTGCCCGAAGTTGCCGCGCATGTGGTGCCCATCGTGAATTTCATGGTGGCGACGGAGCCACTCGGCAGCCGGGCGACAACGGTGCTGACCAAGCGCTATGCGGCTTCCGATAGCAAATTCGTGGTCAACTACTTCAAGCGGACGGCAGACGATCGCCTCGTCTTCGGCGGTGGCGAGAGTTACGGCGACGCCGTGCCCACCAACATCCGGAGCCGTGTGCAACCACGTCTGCTCAAGGTCTTCCCCGATCTCGCGGACGTACCGCTAACTCACGCTTGGGGCGGGCGCCTCGGAATCACGGCCACCCGCCTGCCCTTCGTCCGCAGGTTAGGACCCGACCTGAGGCTTGCGCCCGAAGCGGGGACTGGGCCTGATCTCTATGTGGCTTCAGGCTTTTCCGGCCAAGGCGTCATGATTGGTCCCTACACGGGTGTTGCGATCGCGGAGGCGATCGCGGGGCGAAGCGATCGCTTCGAGCTTATGGCGCGCTTGCCGGTTCCGCGGTTTCCCGGCGGACCGCTACTGCGGCGCGGGATGGTGATCGCCGCCATGGTCGGCGCTGGATTGGTCGATCGGCTCTGAACAAGAGAAACAATGCCGAGAGGGCAGCGCAGCGACAACTCATCAGGCGCTATTGTCAGAAGGATAACTATGTAATTTGTTATGAAACGACCTGATAATGGTATATTTTAAGTATATAATTGCCGCACTCCTTATCGTTTTTATTCCAATCGCCACCTTCTTCCTTTTCTTTATGGATGTCATCCCACGATCATCATTCTCGGCTGCGCGGGTCGAACATGTGGTTCTGGTTCGCTTTCGCGCGGATGTTGCTAAACCGGAAATCGACGGCGTTTTCGCCGCCTTGGGGCAGCTTCGCCACACTATCCCCGGCATCATCCGGATCCGGGCGGGCTCGAACAGCAGCCCGGAGGAACTGGATCGTGGTTATAAGCACATGTTCATCGTCGATTTCGTGAACGACGCGGCACGGGATGCCTATCTCAAAGATCCCAAGCACGCGGCCGTCTCACGGCAGCTCCTCTCGCTTGTGGACGGAGGCACGGATGGCCTCATCGTCGCCGATCTTGCGATCGGGGACTGAGGTAACCGCTCCGCGAGCGATCACCGGAGATCGTGCTCAATGCGCGCCGCTATCACCGCCTGCCGCAGCACGGGGCTTTTTGACCATGGGCAGCACGACGACGAGTGCGAGAAACAGAAAAGTCAGCGCATAGAACACGTCGGCGAAGGCCATGACTGTCGCTTGCTGGCGGACAATCCCGGCGAGCTGCTTGATGGCGGCGAGATCCGCGTTTGATCCTAGCGCTGAGAGGCCCTGGCTCATCTTCGCCAGCGTCTCCTCCGCCGCCGTGCGGCCCCACGCCACCTGCTCGTGCAGCCGCGCGAGATGCAGATCAAGCCGGTTGTTCAGGAGCGTGTTGATCAATGCGAGCCCGACCGCGCCACCAAGGTTGCGGGTGAGATTGAACAGCCCAGATGCGTTCTTGATCTCGTGGGGCGGCAAGGTGCCAAGCGCGACGTTGCTGATCGGCACCATGCAGATCATCATCGACACGCCACGCAGCACCTGCGGTACGAAAAGCTCCCAGAAGTCCCAGTCGGATGTGATGCTCGTTACTTGCCAGGTGCCAAGCGCAAAACCTGCGAAGCCGAGGCCCATCATCACCCGCGGGTCGAGCTTGGTCATCAAGCGACCGGCAAGGGGCGCCGCGAAAAACATGGCGAGACCTGAGACGAACATGGTCTCGCCTATCATCAAAGCGGAATAGCCGCGAATTCGAGCGAGGTAGACCGGATAAAGATAGGTAAGCCCATAAAGGCCGATGCCCATCACGAAGCTGAAGGCCGAACCCGTCGCGAAATTCCGGTCCTTGAACGCATAGATGTCGACCACAGGCGACTTGGCCATCAATACGCGCGCAAAAAATGCGACACAGGAGACAACCCCGACAACCGTGAACACCACGATGGCCTCGTCGTCGAACCAGTCGTTGGTCGGGCCTTCCTCCAGCACATACTCGAGGCTACCGAGAAAGCCAGCCATGAACAGGAGGCCCCACCAATCGAAGCGGTCGAGCAGGCTGAGATCGAGCTCGTCGAAATCGACGAGGAGGAAGGTCGCAATCGCCACGATCACGCCCGGCACGATATTGACGAGGAACAGCCAGTGCCAGGAGAACAGATCGGTGAGATAGCCGCCAATGGTCGGGCCGATCGTCGGCGCAAGCGTTGCGACAAGTCCGATAATGGGAGAGACGACGGCCTGCTTGTTCCGAGGAAAAGCGCTGAAGGCGGTCGCAAAAACTGTCGGGATCATGCCGCCGCCAATGAAGCCCTGCAGCGCACGATAGACGATCATCTCATTGATCGACGACGCGGTGGCGCAGAGGAAGCTCATCAGCGTGAAGCCGGCGGCCGAGAAGGCAAAGAGCCAGCGTGTGGATAGCGCTCGGGACAAGAAGCCCGAGAGCGGAATCATGATCACTTCCGCAATCAGATAGCTCGTCTGCACCCATGAAATTTCGTCCGAGCTCGCCGCAAGGCCAGCTTGGATCTCCGCGAGCGAGGCAGACACGATCTGAATGTCCAGGATGGCCATGAACATCCCGAACACCATGAAAATGAAGGCAATGAACTTGCGTGCCGGAATGCCCAGCACGAGAACAGGCGGCCGCTCGTCGCCCGCCGCAACAGTCGCGCTCATTGGCGTCTGCCTTTAATGGAGAGCAGTCTCGCCTGGGGGCAGACTGCTCCAACCGCGAATAGAAAAGACAACTCAACAGCGTGGACGGCATTCAGCGATACCATCCAAGCTGGACCTGATTTACCGGCGCTCGGCGGGCGCCTTGAGCGCCGCCGTCTGCTGGGCGCCGTCCTCGTGACGTGTATCCACCGTTGCGACCACCGACATACCCGGCCGCAACACGTGATCGCTGAGGGCATCCGGCGAAAACCGGATGCGCACCGGTACCCGCTGCACGATCTTGGTGAAATTGCCCGTCGCATTCTCCGGGGGAAGCAGGCTGAACAACGCGCCGGATGCAGGCGAGATGCTCGCGACTTCCCCAGTGAAGACGCGGCCGGGATAGGCATCGACCGTGATGGCCACTTGCTGGCCGGGTTTTAGCCGATCGAGCTGGGTTTCCTTGTAATTCGCGTCAACATACACCGCGTCCAGCGGAACGATCGCAGCGAGACGTTCTCCGACGGAAACGAGCTTGCCGACCTGCACGGCGCGGTTACCGATAACGCCGGACACAGGCGCCTTGATCTGGGTGAAGGAGAGATCTCGCTCCGCCTTGGCGAGGCTTGTCCTATCCTCGTCCAGACTGCGCTCAGCCTCGACGCGCTGTGCGTTCAGGACCCCTACATTGGCCTGCGCGGAATCGAGGCCCGCCTTGGCGCTGGCGAGATTGGCGCGGGTGCGGTCGCGATCCGCACGAGCATTATCGAGAGCCTGTTTGCTCGCGAAATTGCTCTTGGCGAGCTGTTGCTGGCGGTTGAATTCCAGTTCGGTGCGGTCCACATCCGCCTGCGCCGCGGCGATCTGCGCCTCAGCCTGTTCCACGGAGGCCTGCCCAGCCCTGATTTGCTCGGCAATCCGGGCGATCGCTGCCTGCTGGGTCGCGACCTTGCCTTTCGCCGCATCGACCGCGAGACGATAATCGCCGTCGTCGATATGCGCGATGATGTCACCCTCGCGTACGAACTGATTGTCCGTGACGTCGACGCTGGTGATATAGCCGGAGACCTTGGCCGCCAGGATCGTCATATCGACATGCACATAAGCATCATCGGTCTCGATCTCGAAGCGGCCGGCCGTCCACCAGTGATATCCCTCATAGCCACCCGCAGCCAGCGCGACTAGCGCGACCACCGCCAGTAGAGGCTTGCGAATACGGCTCGTCTTCTTCTGCGCGTTCTTGTCGCGATGCTTGCGGCCATGATGCTTGTGCCCTGCTTTTGCGGCATCACCCGGCGCAGCCGGCGCTTCCCGAGCCTGCTCCAGATGGGCCGGCTCCATAGGAGCCGACCCTTGGAGAGCACTCGCTTCGTCGAGCTTGTGGGCTGATGTCGCTTCGCGGGCAGGCGTAGCCGGCTCCCCCGTCGCACGGCCGGCTGATGACGGTGCGTCGCGGACCATCAGGTCGAACCCATCGGCCATATCCTGGCGTCTATCCACGGTACTCGTCCATCTGTGAGAAAGGATTGACCGAACCGTTCGGTCGGCACTACAACCAGATAGATTGACCGAACCGTTCGGTCAACGACACGCGTGTGCGCCACCGCACGCCCCAGCGCAGGCTTTTCGGCGGCCTCGCCCCTATCTGTCGCCCGGGACAAAGATGGTGTAGCGCATATGTTGACACCTGATGAGCCATCAAGGACGGAGCCAATGGACCCCCTCACCCTCGCCCATGAACGCGAGGACACCGCGCAAGAAGCCTCCAAAAGACGCGACATCCTGAATGGCGCTCGGCAGGTTTTCCGCGCCAATGGCTTTGATGGGGCGAGCATGGGCGACATCGCGAAGGCGGCTGGCGTCTCCAAAGGCACCCTGTACGTCTATTTCGACAGCAAGGAGGCGCTTTTCCGCGCCTTGATCGATATCGATCGCCGCGATGCAGCGGAGCGTCTGTTCGATCTCGACGAGGCCGATCCGGATGTGCGCGGTGTTCTCAGCCGGCTCGGCATCCGTTTCATCGGTATGATGATTCAACCAGAGCATGTATCGCTTCTGCGTATGGTCATCGGCGCGTCGGAGAAATTCCCAGCGCTCGGACGAGCCTTCTTCGAAGCCGGGCCTTGTTACGGCGTGACACGGCTTTCCGTCTATCTCGCCGCGCAGCAGGCGGCGGGGCGTCTCGCCATGGATGATACCGATATCGCCGCCGCGCAGTTCATTGGTCTTGTTCAAGGCGGCCTTACGAAAGCTCCGCTTTTCGGCGTAAACGAACAGCCGTCAGAGGAGGCGATCGAACGAACCGTCGCGAGCGCGCTACGCGTCTTCTTCGCTGCCTATGGACCGGAACGGTCCTGACGGCGGGAGGCCTTCCCTATTTATCATCCCGCAAGGCTTCCTTGACGCGGGCGTCCAGGACCTCAGGCTGCTTGATAACGAGCGCGCCGCGGGTACGCTCAACCAGTCCTTCCGCCGACAAGGCGCTGAATTCACGCGTGACCTGCTCACGGCGGCAACCGATGCGGGCGGCGATGACGTGGTGAAAAGGTGGCGGTGTGACGACCCGCTCGCCGGGATGCCCGGCCCGCGGCACCGACAGACGTAGCAGCTCCGCGTAGAGGCGGTGCCGGAGATCAAGCACCGTATGTTCCATGATGCGGGCATTGAGTTCCCGCACGCGCCCCGCAAGGAGCTTCAGCAACCGCTCGGCAACCGTTGGCGAGGCAAAGACGATCTCGCGGAAAACGGAAGCCGGCATGATGCACACTTCACCGCGCGTCAGAGCCGTTACATTCGCCGAGCGCTTCACGCCATCAATGGCGGCAAGCTCGCCGAACAACTCGCCCGTGCGCATCTCGCCGAGAATGACCTCTTTCCCCGACTGGCTGCGCACAAGGACCCGCACTTCGCCAGCAACGATGAAATAGACGTCGGTGGAGACATCCTCGAAATCCACCAGGATCTCGTCGGCCTCGAACCGGCGCCAGTTGCAGCGCTGCTCGTAGGCGTCAAAATCCAAATCCGCGTCCTTGAAGAACGGAACACGCGTCAGCTGCAACATCGCCCCGATTCTCACCTTCCGTCCGCATCGTCCGGACCTGAGGGAACGGGGTCAAGCGGCTTTAGCTCCCGTCAGCGGAGCCACCATGGGAAGTGCCATCGGTTGCGCTTTGAAAGCAACAGATCTTAGCAGTTACGGCCGACTTTTGCCGGAAATGCACCCATTCTGTTCAAACTTTCAAGCCGATCGCGCAGAGGATGCCTTCCGGAGCCTCAGGCGGCCGGGGGCGGAAGCGTCGCAGGAATGCTTTGGGGAGCCTGTGCTGGCGCATGAACCCCGGGCCAAGCGTATGGATCGGTGCGCAGAAGTTCAAGGCGCGAAACATTTCCCGCTCCACCCAGGACCAGCGCAATGCCCATCACAAGGCCGCCAACGGCGACCGCCAGAGCGGGAATGGAGAACAAACTGACATCAAGACGCATGACTTGGCCGAATCACATGTTGTCCACAGCTTTTCAACACCATGTCCTCACGCTTGTCCAAGGCAGCATCGCGACCGGACTATGTCGAAGACATGGCAAACCGCGCGGGTAACGCCTGCTAACGGCTCGCATCGACACGCAGGACTTGCGGGCGAGGCCGGCAAACGGCACAAGACTGCGATGCTGCAGATCAATGAACTGACCTATCGGCTCGGAGCACGCCTCCTGATCGACCAAGCGACCGTCGCGGTCCCGAGTGGAGCGCGTGTCGGCCTGGTCGGTCGCAATGGCGCAGGCAAGACAACACTGTTCCGGTTGATACAGGATGAGATCGCGGGCGAGTCCGGCAGCATTACCCGTCCGAAGAACTGGCGGATCGGCGCGGTGGCGCAGGAAGCCCCGAGTGGGCCGGAGACGCTGATCGAGGTGGTCCTAGCGGCCGATACCGAACGCGCCGCGCTGCTGGCTGAGGCCGAGACAACGACTGATCCCATGCGACGTGCCGATATCGAGATCAGGCTCGTCGATATCGATGCCCATTCGGCGCCGGCACGGGCGGCCGCTATTCTCCACGGCCTTGGGTTCGATGCGGAAGCACAGGCGCGTCCTTGCTCATCCTTCTCCGGCGGCTGGCGCATGCGCGTCGCTCTTGCCGCCGTGCTCTTCACCGAACCAGATCTGCTGCTGCTCGACGAGCCCACAAACTATCTCGACCTCGAAGGCACGCTCTGGCTTTACGACTATCTCGGGCGCTATCCCCATACGGTGCTCGTCATCAGCCACGACCGCGATCTCCTGGACACAGCGGTCGACCACATCCTGCATCTCGACCAGGGCAAGCTCACGGTCTACCGCGGCGGGTACACCTCCTTCGATCGCCAGCGACGGGAGAAGCAGGCCCTTCAATCCAAAGCGCGGATGAAGCAGGAAGCCGAACGCAAACACCTCAGCGCCTTCGTCGAGCGTTTCCGCGCCAAGGCGTCGAAAGCGCGCCAAGCGCAGTCGCGGCTCAAGCGGCTGGAGAAGATGGAGCCAATCGCCGCCGTGGCCGGTGAAGAGGTGCTGCCCTTCCATCTGCAGGGCCCGGACCGCCCGCTCTCCCCACCCCTCATCGCGATCGAAGGCGTCGGTGTCGGCTATGGCGACCGCACGGTGCTCGATCGCCTGAACCTGACCCTTTTACCGGACGACCGCATCGCGCTGCTCGGCTCGAATGGCAACGGTAAGTCGACTTTCGCCAAGCTCCTCTCCGGACGGCTAGCGCCGATGAAGGGCCAGGTGACCCATTCGCCGAAGCTGAAGACCGCGTATTTCGCCCAGCACCAGCTGGATGAGTTGAGCCTGGCCGAGACACCTTTGCAGCACGTCGCAGCGCTCATGCCGGACGCGCCGCAGGCGAAGCAGCGGGCGCGCGCCGCCCAGTTCGGTTTTTCCGGCGCGCGGGCCGAAACGCCGGTAGATAAGCTTTCCGGCGGCGAAAAGGCCCGGCTTCTCATGGGGCTTGCAGCTTTTGGCGGCGCCCATCTCCTGATCCTCGACGAGCCGACCAACCACCTCGACATCGACAGCCGCCAGGCCCTCGTCGAGGCGATCAACGATTATACGGGCGCCGTCGTGCTCATCAGCCACGATCGATTTCTCATCGAGGCCTGCGCCGAACGCCTCTGGCTCGTTTCGAATGGCACCGTCAAATCTTATGATGGCGACATGGACGACTATCGCCGTCTTGTCCTCGGCCTCGACAAATCCGGCAGCGGCGGCAACCGCGAGGAGGCAAAGACGCCCGCCGCCGCGCCGTCCCGGCCGGCAGGCGCGGCGCGCCCGTCCCTCAACGCCATGCGCAAGCGCGTCACCGAGCTCGACGCGCGCATCGCGAAGCTGACGGCCGCCATTGAGAAGGTCGACACAGCCCTCGCCGATCCGGCGGCCTTCCGCGATAATCCGACGAAGGCGGCGGAGCTTGCGCGCATGCGCAACGAGGCCGCAGAGGCTCTGGCTCGAACGGAAGACGAATGGCTCGACGCGACAGCTACGCTGGAGGGCGCACAAGGTTGAAGCGGCGTCAGGCGCATCTCGACCTGAAATCACTCTACATGTGAATACTACACGTATAAGAGCATACCCTACAATATAAATCCTTTTTCATCGGCAAGTATCACATCTCAAGCGCCGTATGCGTCGCCAGACATCTTCATGGCGCGAATAATGCTCGCATCTCGACGCAAGAATCCGATGGTGATTTGTCCATGAAACTCCTTACAATGCCTGAAATTATCGGCAGGATTCCCGGCGCAAGGGGGGTCGGCAAGAGAATTGCCCGTGCTACAGGCGTTCTACCGCCCAAACATGCCAGCGGTCGAGAACCGCTTTCCATTCAAGGCCCTTCCACAACGCTCCCAACCTCATCCGAGCCTATCGCACCGCCTCGGCCTAAGCGCCAATTGCAAAAGGCGATCGATGCGGGGGGCCTCACCACCGGCGAGTTGCAGATTCCAGAAGAGCGCCGGCAAGGACTGATCTATATTCCTATCCGTGCACAGAAATTGAGAGAGCTCGCTCAAATTTGGAACGAGCAGAGGTTTATCGGTAAGAAGGGTCTCTATGGCATCCTGCAAAAGCCGGATGACATGCTCGAGAGCACCTGGCTGGCGACACGTCCCCTGCGCGATCTCGATTGCGAGGCTAAATTATATGTCCTGCTTGATGCCGATATCCCAGGCCATTCCGACGAAAACGTCATCGGCGGCGTAGAAGACCCGGTCACCTATTCGGGGGCCAAGGCGATGGGAACCCCCGAGCCCCGCCCAAATCCACTTCTGTCCGCTCCGCAAAAGCTTGTCAACAATGCTTTCCTCTCCAGGGAAAGGACATGGTCTCCAGATACATTCGCCAAGCATATGAAGGCCTCCGGCCTGCCAACCGACTTTCGGTTCCTCCGCCTGTACATCGGATTCTCACAATATGTGAAATCAAAGCACGGAGGCGCGCCTTACGGCAGTCATCCGGGTTGCGCTTTTGCCAAGCAATTCGCTGCAGCGATGAATAAGCTTGGATACAAGCATCTTGAAATTCGAGGATATTTTGGGGTGCTCGCAATGGCCGATGATGACGTTATGCGGAATCACCGGTATACAAAGATATACTTCGAGAATCCCCGACCAACCCCAGAGCCGGACTATTTCAAGCCTAGCCAGAAGAGTTTTGTATATTACAGCAACACTGACGATGTACGGTCTCAAACGATCATAGGCAGGACGAGTGAGCGCGCTGAACACGCTGCAGAATTTATCAAGCATCCCTTGAATACCGCGCGGGATGCTGCCCAAAAGTGGCTTTTTAAAAAGATAATTCCTCGCTCCTAGCTAGACGATCGGCGTCCTGACTGCGCCTCGGCAGATTCCGCGATCGGCTGGGGCAGCACGAATGAACGATTACAACCTCTGCCCCACCGCCTTAAACAACCGTTCGGCGCTGTCGCGCAGTGCCTTTCGAGAATCGTCGCGGGTATAGAACATGTGTCCGCCCGGCACGACCTCGAGCCGCAGGCGCTCCGGATTGGCGATCGTCGGCGGCAGGCGGTCAAGCACGAGCCGCGTCTCCAGATAAGGCGTGACGAGATCGGTGAAACCATGGGTCACCACCACCGTCATGGACGGATCGAGCGCCATCGCCGCCCTGAGGTCGCGCGCGGCCTCGGGGCCTTCGCGACGCGTGCCCCAGGACCAGCGCCGGTTGATCTCGCCGTTGAGAAGCTCGTAGGGACGGTTGACCTCATAGTTGAGGACGCGCCTCGTATAGTCCACGGTGGCGCTCGTCAGCGGTGCCATGCTCGCGTCAAGCACGGGATCATCGAAGCTCGCGCGCGTTGCCCAGGGGTCCTGATCCAGACCGGTGATCAGCGCGTCGTAGTAGCTGGCGACTTCCGACCGTGGCCTGCCAAGCTCGCGGGCAACATCCGTCATGTCAGGCTGGCCGCCGGCGCGCGCGAGGAAATCGCGATCAAGGCCTGTCAATTGATGAACCTTGTCGACGATGCGCGCCACGGCCGCCTTGTCGCGCGGCCCCTTGAGCACGTCGACGAGATAGTCGCCCAAAGCATAGGCCTCGACCTCGGCCAGACCTTCCCGGGTGAGCGGCTCCCCCTTGGCCGCGCGCGCGGCCGCGACAAGGCTTGGAAGCCGGGCGGCCGTCGAGAAGGGCAGGCCTTCCGCCTTCAGATTGAAGTCGAGCACGGGCGAGATGATGTAAAGGCCATTGATGCCGACACCGTAGTCGCCTTGCAGGGCGCGCGCGATCTTTGGCACGCGGAAGCCGCCGTAGCTTTCCCCGACCAGCACCTTGGGCGAACGCAAGCGATCGTTTTCAGTGAGATAGCGCGTGACGAACCGCGACAGCGAAGCAACGTCGCCGCTGACGGACCAGAACTGCTGGCGCAGGTCCTGGTCTTCTCGCAGGAAGCGGCTGAATCCCGTGCCGACGGGGTCGACGAAGACAAGGTCCGTGAATGGCAGCCAGGTCTCGGGATTATCGGTGAGGATCGGCGGGCTCGACGGACCCTGCCCCTGGTTGCCGAAAGGAAGGCGCTGCGGCCCCATGGCACCGAAATGCAGATATGCGGATGCCGCCCCAGGGCCGCCGTTGAAGGCGAAGGCGATTGGTCTCGTCGCCGGATCCTGGCCGTCGAGAACATAGGCCACATAGGCGATTTCGGCGGTTGGGCGGCCTGCCTGATCGTTGAGCACAATGCTCCCTGCCGTCGCCTTATACTTCAGGGAGCCGAGCGCCGCAGGCAAACTATGGCTGGTCGTGACCGGTGCGGGCAGCCGAAGGTCCGCCGGCTCGCTGCTCGCCTGTCGCTGCTGGCGTTGCCCCGGCCCCTGCGACGCCTCGGCCTGCCCGCCCTGTCGGGCGGGCTCTTGGCCTTGGCGGACAGGCTCTTGGGCAACGACGGTCCTGGCTGCTTCAATCGGAGAGAGGAGCGCGAGCCCGAGAAGCGCACCTGTGACAACGGCGCGGGCCGGCCAGCGAGCACGCCTATGGTGGCGTCCACCGTCATCCTCGTGATCGCGTTCGGAACGGGCTGACAACAGCATACGGTCCTCCGGGCAATGACGGCCTTGATGGGCACTACGCCCAGCCTTCGTCAGGCCTTCTTCTGCCAGCGCCCTTGTTCGTCCTGCTGCCAATAGGTCACGTCGAAGCCCTGCTCGCGGGCGACACGCCATTGGCCGCGGGCCTCGGCTAGCGCCTCATCGTCATTGCCGTCAAATAGGACAACAATGCGGTCGTAACTCGCCGCTTCCACACTCAAGGTCGCGCCGTCGACGAGGAAGCGCACGGATGCATCGTTCGGGTTGTCCGGTGACGTGGTGAGCACGACCGGTTGGCTGGACGCGTCCGGGTCGGCTTGCGTGCCGTGGGGCAGGAAGCTCTCCTCGCGATAGGTCCAGAGGTGATCGTCAAGCGCGGCAAGACGTTCACGCTCGGGAACCTCGATCGCCACCCGCCAGCCCCGCTCCAGGCTTTTCTCGACGAGCGTCGGCAGCACACCTTCGAGCGGCTGCCTCTGCAGATGATAGAACAGGACTTCCGTCACGCGCCGCCAGCTTCCATGCTCACCAAGTTGTTATCGCTCAGCTCTCGTAGTGGTCGCGCACGAGGCGATCAAGCAGGCGGACTCCCCAGCCGGAGCCCCAGCTCCTGTTGATTTCGGTTTGCGGCGCATTCATCCCCGTTCCGGCGATATCGAGGTGCGCCCACGGCGTATCCTTGACATGGCGTTGCAGGAACTGCGCCGCGGTGATTGAGCCACCGTAGCGTCCGCCTGTGTTCTTCATATCGGCGAATTTCGAGTCGATGAGATTGTCATAGGCGGGGGCGAGCGGCAGGCGCCACACCTTCTCGCCCGTCTCCCGGCCAGCCGCGGCAAGCCTGTCGGACAGGGTGTCGTCGTTGCTGAAGAGCCCCGCATGCTCCTGGCCGAGAGCCACGAGGATGGCCCCCGTCAACGTGGCGAGATCGACCATGAATGCCGGCTTGAATCGATCCTGCGCGTACCAAAGTACGTCGGCCAGCACGAGACGGCCTTCGGCATCCGTATTGATGATCTCGATGGTCTGGCCGGAAAGGGAGGTCACGATATCGCCCGGGCGCTGCGCGCGGCCGTCCGGCATGTTCTCCACGAGACCGATGAGACCGACGGCGTTGACGCGCGCCTTGCGCTGGGCCAGAGCCTGCATCAGGCCGACCACGCAGGCGGCGCCGGCCATGTCACCCTTCATGTCCTCCATGCCCGCGCCAGGCTTGATCGAAATCCCGCCCGTGTCGAAAGTCACGCCCTTGCCGATGAAGGCCACCGGCTGATCCTTCGCGCCGGCACCATTCCAGCGCATGATGACAACGCGCGCCTCGCGATGGGACCCCTGAGCGACGCCGAGCAGCGCCCGGAAGCCGAGCTTTCTCAGCTGCTTCTCGTCGAGGATCTCGACGTCGACGCCGACCTTCTCGAGCGCGGCTGCCCGATCAGCGAATTCCTCGGGAAAGAGAACATTCGGCGGTTCATTGACCAGATCCCGCGCCGTGAGCACCCCATTTGCAACAGCCTCGCGGGCCTTGGCGACCTGCCGGGCGGCGGCCGGATCACGAACGAAGAGCGTCGCCTTCAGCGGCTTGGAGGGTTTCCCGTCAGCCTCCTTCTTCGTCTTGTATTTGTCGAAGGTATAGGCGCGCAGCTGCATACCAAGCGTCAGATCGGCCGCCGCCTCGGGCGTAACATCATGGCCCGGAAGTGCCACGAGCAGACTGGCACGGGTGCCGGAGAGCGCCCCCTGCACAACCCCACCGAGCTGGACCCAGTCGAGCTTGGCAATGTCCGCCGCTGGACCAGTGCCGATCACGACGAGGCGGTCCGCCTCGATGCCCTTGGGAGCCGCGATCACGAGCACTTTCTTGAGCTTGCCCTTGAAAGTCTCAGCCGCCGCGGCCTTCGATATGGTCGCCAAAACCTCCGGCCCGAGCGCACCAGCCGCATCCTCTCCCGTCTCGAGCGCGTCGTTCATAAACACCACGACGCTGCCGCCGCCCGTTTGACCGAAGGACTTGAACTCGAATTTGATGCGCTCGACCATAAGATCCTCTTCCCATCCTCGCATGACCGTGTAGCCGGCCTCGCGGCACAGAGTGGTATAGCATGGTACAAGAGGCAGCCAATGGTTCGTCCTCTGCTATAAGCTCCCCTGTCATGAAGCTGCGTCCTGCCTTCAAACCGCCCAGCTTCCCGGCGATGGCTGACGACGCCCCCGGCCTGTTAAAATGACGTTGGCGCCATTTCGATGGGGAGAAGCAGGCCTTGCAGACCTGTTGTGCGCTGGCTCACTTGCCGTATGGTGCGCGACACGGTAGCTCCGCTGTCGGTGATTGAAGAGTAAGGATCGGTAGAGTACGCGACCCATGGGGCTGATCGACCGCTACATCCTTCGCAACGTCGTTGGCGCCTTCCTGGCGTGCCTTTCGGCGTTGACGCTTGTGATCTGGATCACCCAGATCCTGAAGGAGCTCGATCTGGTCACAGGCAAGGGGCAGACCATCGGCATCTTTCTGGTCGTCACCCTGCTCTCGCTGCCGGCCCTCATCACCATCATCGCGCCGGCCGCGCTGTTCATTGCAACGCTCTACGCCCTCAATCGCCTGAACGGGGATTCCGAACTCATCGTGATGAGCGCCGCCGGAATTCCACCGAGCCGGCTGCTTCGCCCCTTCGCAACATTTACCTTGGTCGTGACACTGGCGGTGGGCGTCATGACGGTCTACCTCATGCCGCAGAGCTTCAATTCGCTGCGTGACCTCGTAACCAAGATCCGCGCCGATTTCGTTGCCAATATCGTCAAGGAAGGCCAGTTCACCACCCTCGATACCGGGATCACATTTCACTACCGCGAGAAATCGGGTGACGCTCTCCTCGGTATTTTCCTGCAGGACCAGCGTGATCGCAACAAGGTGGTCGTCTATATCGCGGAACGTGGGCAAGCCGTGGACGTGAAAGGCCAGAGCTATCTTCTGCTCGAAACTGGGTCCGTCCAGCGGCAGGAACCTGGCAGCAGGGATTCGGCAATCGTCACTTTCGAGCGGTATGCGATCGATCTTTCCGTCTTCGCTCAGGAAGGGGCCGATGTCATTTACAAGCCGCGCGAGCGTTCGACCTGGGCCTTGATGAGTCCGGATCCAAACGAGCCCTATTTCAAGCTCCAAGAGGGACGTTTCCGCGCGGAGCTGCACGACCGCTTCTCTGCCCCGCTCTACTGCATTGCTTTCATGCTGATCGCTTTTGCCGCACTCGGTGAAGCACGCACCACCCGGCAAGGGCGCGGCGCCGCCATCCTGGCCGCCATCATTGGCGTTCTGCTTGTGCGCGTAGCGGGTTTTGCCGCTTCGAGTGCTGCGGTCAGGTCGCCCGCCGCGCTGCTAGGCGTCTATGGCGCGCCCTTGGCCGGCTGCCTGATCTCGCTTGTCTTCATCTTCTATGGGCATCGCCTTGGCCGAATGACGTCTGCGCTCTTCCGCAAGCGCGACACCCGTTCAATCGGATCCGTCGCGACGGCGGGGTCGGCCTGATGTTCATCGGCGTAACGCTTGGACGATACCTTTCCCTTCGTTTCCTCAAGACCATTCTGGCGGTGTTCGCGACCGTCTTCCTGCTCGTTTATACCCTGGATTTCGTGGAATTGATGCGGCGGGCCGGCGATGCTCAGGGTGCGAGCACCGGCCTCATGGTGATGCTGGCGCTTCTGCGCACGCCAGCGGTCGTCGAGCAGGTCATGCCCTTCGCCGTCCTGTTCGGCAGCATGGTGACGCTGCTGAACCTGAGCCGCAGACTGGAGCTGGTCATTGCCCGCGCCGCCGGCATCTCGGCCTGGCAGTTCCTTCAGCCCGGCGTGCTCGTCGCCCTGCTTCTCGGGGTGGGTGTGATCACGCTCTACAATCCGCTTTCAGCGATGCTGAAGCAAAAGGCGGGCGTGATCGAGGCTCGCATCTTCGCTCGCAGCAGCGCGGCAGCCACTGGTCAGTATATCTGGGTACGCCAGCGCAGCGTCGATGGCCAGGCAATCATCCGGGCAGATGCCGCTAACAATGACTCCGCTACGCTCGTCAACGTCACGTTCTTTCTCTTCGATCAGCGCGGTGAATTCACAGAGCGTGTGGAGGCGCGCGAGGCTGATTTGCATAGTGGTTACTGGGAGCTTAAAGACGCTCGCGTTACATCCGGAACGAGTGAACCCGAGAACCACACAACCTACCTGATCGCCACGAACCTGGAACCGTCTCAGGTGCGGGAATCCTTTCTGCCCGCGGGTTCCGTGCCATTTTGGCGACTCCCGGCCGTTATCGAGCGAACCGAGCGCGCCGGCTTGGATTCAACGCCATATCGTCTGCAATTCGACTCTCTGCTAGCCAGACCTTTACTGTTCGTTGCCATGGTGATGGTTGCCGCGTCCGTTTCATTAAGATTCTTCCGATTTGGTGGTGTAGCACGCATGGTTCTGAGTGGCGTCATTGCCGGGTTCATGCTTTATGTCGCTACGGAACTCATGGAGGACCTCGGGGCATCCGGGCTCGTTAGCCCAATGGTAGCGGCCTGGTTTGCGGCCGTTGTCGGGAGTCTGCTCGGCACGCTCGCGCTTCTTTATCAAGAGGACGGGTGATGCCGGTTCGTGCGGATCGGAGCGTGTGGACAAGGAGGACGCGCTTGTATCTCGGCAAAGTTGGGTGGATTCTGTTGTCGACGGTAGCTGCCGCGGCGCTGACATTGCCGTCGGCCGCAAGCGCGCAGACCGTGAATGATCGTCTGTCCGCAAGGTCCCAGCCCAATCAGACCGATAAGCTCCTCGTTGATGCGCGGGAGATTGTCTACAACAATGACAAGAACACCGTCGCGGCGGTGGGCGACGTCAACGTTTATTATCAGGGCCGCGCCCTGCAGGCTGACCGGGTGATCTACGACCGCAACACCAACCGTGTGTTCGCGGAAGGGAACGCGCGCCTGACCGAGACCGATGGCACGGTTGCTACCGGTGACCGTTTCGAGCTGACCGACGATTTCAAGGACGGCTTCATCGACACCCTGCGCGTCGAGACTGCCGACAAGACCCGTTTCTCGGCACCGCGTGCCGAACGCACGGCTGGCGAGACCACCGTCTTCCAGCGTGGCACATATACGGCCTGCGAGGCCTGCAAGAAGGATCCGTCCCGACCCCCCCTGTGGCAGGTGAAGGCCGCGAAGATCATCCACAACAACAGCGAGCGGATGATCTACTATGAAGACGCGACCATCGAATTTTACGGCATCCCGCTGGCTTATGTCCCGTATTTCTCGACGCCGGACCCAACCGTGCGGCGCAAGACGGGCTTTCTCTCGCCGCGCTATGTCTACTCGTCGGCCCTCGGCTATGGCGCGTCGGCGCCGTTCTTCTGGGCCATCGCGCCTGACTATGACCTGACGCTGACACCGACCATCCTGTCCAGGCAGGGCTTTCTAGGACAGGCGGAATGGCGCCAGCGCTTCGAGACAGGCTCGTACAACATCCGCGCTGCGGGCATCTTCCAGCAGGACAAGGCCGCGTTCAGCCCGCCTCCCTATGGTGCCGCTAACAAGGATTTCCGCGGCTCTATCGAGTCGACCGGCCGGTTCAACATCAACCAGCAGTGGGCTTGGGGCTGGGACGTCGCGCTTTTGTCCGACAAGTGGTTCCTTGAGAACTACAAGGTGCGCAGTGAAAGCCTGACGTCGACCTTCTTCAAGGAATCGACGTCGACGGTCTACCTCACCGGTCGCAGCGAAACCGGATTCTTCGACATGCGCGGCTACTATTTCCGCACGTTGTCCTACGACGACTGGCAGAAGCAGCAGCCGGTCGTCTATCCGACGCTGGACTACAACAAGCGCATCCAGGCACCCTGGGCGATCGGCGGCGAGATCGAGCTTGACGCCAACATCACCCATTTGAGCCGGTCCGCGGCGCAGTATCAGGCGGTTCCTGGCATTGTAAACGGCGTATACCCCATCGGGTCGACCTATGAGACCTGCACGGTCTTCAACTCGGCCCAGTGCCTCGTGCGCGGCATCGGCGGCAGCTATTCGCGCATTTCCACAAGCGCGACCTGGCAGCGTGAATTCGTGGATCCGCTCGGCCAGACCTGGAAGCCTTTCGCGGGGATCCGGGTGGATGGCTTCGCGATGAACCTGAAGACCACCAACTACCAGAATGCCGAGATCAGCAATTTCCTGAATCCGAACGACAACCTGTCTGCCCGCGTCATGCCGACGGTCGGGCTCGAATATCGCTACCCCTTCGTCGCGACCACGCAGGGCTGGGGCACGCATATTGTCGAACCCATCGCGCAGATCATTGCGCGCCCGTCCGAGACACGCATCGGCAAGCTGCCGAACGAGGATTCCCAGAGCCTGGTGTTCGACGACACCAATATCTTCGAGTGGAACAAGTTCTCGGGTTACGACCGGGTCGAGGGCGGGGTTCGCGCCAATGTCGGAGCGAAATACTCCATCACGACCGAGACCGGCGGATACGGCGACATCCTGATCGGCCAGTCCTACCAGATCGCCGGCAAAAACTCCTATGCCGGAGCTGATATTGCCCATACGGGCCTCGATTCCGGTCTGGAGACCAGCAACTCGGACTATATCGCCCGGGTCCATATGGCGCCGAACGAGAATTTCTCCTTCACCGGGCGCGGCCGCTTCGACGAGGAAACCTTCGCCCTTGAGCGCCTCGAACTTCAGGCCAATGCCAAGGTTGGTCCGGTGACCGCCAATGCGATGTATGCGCGCTATGCCGCGCAGCCGCAGATCGGTTATCCCTATCGCCGGGAAGGGCTCCTGACGGGTGCGTCGCTTCAGCTGTCGACCAACTGGTCCGTCAACGGCTCTGTGCTGTTCGACCTCGATCGCTACATCACGGAGCGCGCGAACTACACCACCCAGGTGACCACGGGCTCGTCCAATCGTTGGTCCGTCGCCAACATGTCGGTCGGAGCGCGCTACCAGGATGAATGTCTGACGCTTGGCGTGACCTACATCTCGTCCTACAAGAACGACTCGACCGGTACGCGCCGACCGGACAAGGCTGTGATGGTCACGCTTGAGCTTCGGACCCTTGGCGAGATCAACTTCAGCCAGAATCTCTCGAGCTCCAGCGCGACCGACGGTATCGCCAATTGAGCGTGAGGAAGGCCCGGCCCGCGTCCACGCGGCCCGCGACGGCCGATCCCAGTACTCTCCCCCTGGCCTTGACCCAGGGGGATCCGGCTGGAATCGGGGCGGAAATTGCGATCAAGGCCTGGCTGCAACGCGATAGCGAGGCGATTCCGCCCTTTTTCATCTTGTCGGACCCCGACTTCATTGCCGCTCGCGCGGCGCGTCTCGGCCTTCCTCTGCCAATCGCGACCGTAACGCCTGAGACGACCCTTTCGGCCTTTGCCGAAGCTCTTCCAGTCGTGCCCGTCAATCATTCCGTTGCGGTGGAGCCAGGCGCACCTTCCGCATCGACCGCCGCCTCCACAATTGCCGCGATCGACATGGCCGTGGCGCTCACCTTCGCCGGTCGGGCCGCCGCGGTGGTAACGAACCCGATCGCCAAGCATGTCTTGTATGAGGCCGGCTTTCGCCATCCCGGGCATACTGAGTATCTTGCGGCGCTATCTGCGCAACATGCTCCCGGCAAGGGCTCTGAGCCCCTGCCGGTGATGATGCTGTGGTCGCCGGCGCTCGCCGTGGTGCCCGTAACGATCCATGTCGCGTTGGCAGAGGTCCCTCGCCTTCTGACCACCCCGCTGATCGTCCAGACTGCACGGATCGTCGCGCGGGATCTCACGTCGCGCTTCGGGATCAGGTCTCCGCGGCTCGCCTTTGCCGGACTTAATCCCCACGCGGGCGAAGGTGGCGCCATGGGGCGGGAGGACATAGAGACCATCGCGCCCGCGATCGCCGCCCTGCGCGGTGACGGCATCGATGCGCGCGGCCCCCTTCCGGCGGATACTCTCTTTCACGCGGCGGCGCGGGCAAGCTACGATGCCGTTCTCTGCATGTATCATGACCAGGCACTGATCCCCATCAAGACCATCGCCTTCGACGATGCCGTCAATGTCACGCTCGGCCTGCCGATCGTGCGCACATCACCCGACCACGGCACGGCCTTCGACATCGCCGCGCGAGGCATCGCCCGAGCGGACAGTCTTTGCGCGGCGCTACGACTTGCCGCCCGCCTTGCCGCAACGCCAACTGCCGCGGCACCATGAGCGCGACCCCGGAAAAGCCTCTCGCCTTCGACGGCCTGCCGCCGCTGCGCGAGGTGGTGCGCGCCCATGGCCTTATGGCCGTGAAGTCTCTCGGCCAGAATTTCCTCTTCGATCTCAACCTCACCGGCCGCATCGCGCGGGCGGCGGGGCCGCTCGAAGGCGTGACGGTGGTCGAGGTGGGCCCCGGTCCGGGGGGCCTCACGCGCGCGCTCCTCACCCACGGCGCCGCACATGTGGTGGCGATCGAGCGGGATCATCGCTGTCTCGCCGCGCTGGCGGAGATCGCGGCTCATTATCCCGGCCGGCTGACAGTCATCGAAGGGGATGCGCTCGAGGCCGACATCACGCCGCATCTCGGTGCCGGCCCCGCGCGCGTTGTCGCCAATCTCCCTTACAACGTGGCGACGCCGCTGTTGGTGGGCTGGCTCACAGCGTCGCCTTGGCCGTCCTGGTGGGATTCGCTTACGCTCATGTTCCAGCGCGAGGTGGCTGAGCGGATCGTCGCCAGCCCTGACAAGCCGAAGGACTACGGCCGCCTCTCGGTCCTCGCCGGCTGGCGGACCGAAGCGTCGATCCTCTTCGACGTTCCGGGCTCGGCCTTCGTGCCCCCGCCGAAGGTGACGTCATCTATTGTCCGGCTTGTGCCCCGCGTCGATCCCCTGCCCTGCGCGACCCGCGCCCTTGAGACAGTTGCACAGGCGGCGTTTGGACAACGCCGCAAGATGTTGCGTCAGAGCCTGAAGAGCCTGGGCGTCGACCCTCTCTTGCTGCTGGAACCGGCGGGGATACCGCCGACGGCCCGCGCCGAGGAAGTGCCCGTCGAGGGCTTCATCGCAATGGCGAATGCCTTCTCAGCGTTGAAGTAGCGGATCCGTACCGCTCGTGGTCGCGTATCTCGGGCGTCAACTCGGGCCGACTGACGTTCCAGGGATAACTCGGTCTGCGCGACCGATCGGCGCCGTCAAAGAGGCACCTCAATGTCGAGAAGCGGTGCATATTGCTGCGCGCCGAAGATGTCGCTGTCCCCCGCACTTCCGCTGGGGGCGTTGCGATAGATCGTGAACTTGATCGCGCAAGCCGGGGCATACTCCACGAAATCGGCGATACGCTCCTGAGCTATTCCATAGAGGCTGGAAATTTTCGCCGCCGTAATGGCCTGGGTTGCGAGCACCTTCTCGTAGATCGAACGATCGGTGAAGATGATGTCGAAGGTAATCTTGTCGACGCCCGCGTTCTTGCTGCGGATCGTCTTGGCGAGTTCCGAGAGCTTTGTCATGATGTTCCGCCTTATGCGCCCACGGTCATGGTATGGGTTGGAAAGAGCTCAAGCGGATCATCGACCGCCAATGTGTGGTTCACCGTCCAGCGATAGGCGGGGGATGCCTTCAGCACCTCATCGAGAACGAAGGCGACCCCCCCTGCCGTGCCCTTGACCTCCGGCAGCCGGGCATAGAATAGCTGGCGCGTGCCTGTCATGCAGAGTTCCTCCGCCATCTCGACAGTAGGTGCTACCCCCTGCACGACGATGCAGAGCTCATGGGCCGGCGTCTTGACAGGCTCCATGTCACCCATCACGCCATTCTTCCCGAACACGTTGAAGTGCAGCTCGTAGCCGCTCGCGCCGAAGCGCTCGACGACCTGCGCCTTCGCCCAGGCTATTACGGCATCGATATTGGCGATCGTGTAAGGATCCCTCACGGAAGCGAGGCCCACGAAGCGTTCGCCGACCTTGCCTGAGCCTTCGAGCTTGACGCGTACGCGTTTGGCGGGCTCGAAGCGCTGACCGGTGACCCGTGTCGTGCGGGGGTCGATCTGCGTGTAGTGGCAGTCGCGCATATCGAGACGTCCTCCCGCGACGAATTCGTCAAAGGGATTGGAACGCTCATACATCGCATGCCCGGCAACCGAGGCGATGGTACAGCGCTGGTCAGGGTGCATCGCGGTCACCGTTACGCCGGCCCCGTCGATGGCGCCAAGTACAGTCTCCTTGGCACCGTAGGGTTCCGCGCAGAACGAGGCGCATTCCAGGACCTTGCCGAGGTAGTAGGCGTCCGCCTCCGTAGCGCCGCGATGGAGTGCCGCGGCCGCAAAGATCGCGCAGTCGCTGGAACGGCCGCCGATGATGACGTCGCAGCCCTCCTCCAGCAGTTTCCTGAAAGGATGCACCCCGGCCATCGCCACGATCCTGTCGGTGGCATCGAGCTCTTTCTCCGAGAGGGGTTCACGTCCGTCGAGGCCGAGCACGGGCTCTGAGGAGCCGATCGCCTGACGCACCCGGTCCTTGCTGACTTCCGAATAGAAGTAGCCGAGCTTGAAGGGCGCGAGGCCGTGCCTCGCGGCGATGTCCTGGATCATCGCCACGTAGCGATCAACCCGGCTGTTGGTACCGGTGTCCCCGGAGGAGCCGATGATCATGGGCACCCCGATCCGCCGCGCCGCGAGAAGCATGGCTTCGAGATCCTGACGCTGCCAGACCTCCGGCGAAGTCGAGGTATCGCTGCCCAGCGGCACGGGTCCGATGTCATCGCTCCCCGAATCCGCCGCTATGAAATCCGGGCTCGCTTCGACCCCGCGCAGAAAGCTGTCGATCTTCAGAGGCGCGAAGCCCAGGTGACCGTTGGGGCAGATAATCCGGATAAGCGACATAACCAGGGACCTCCGATAAGCACATCACAGGATGCGCATCCCCGGTTCAGCACGATTTGTGCCACGCCCGATCTTTCAGGCATCATATTGATATAAAATGACTTTTTAAATCCACTATCCGTGAGCGCAGGCGGAACGGGCAGCCTTGCCGCGCGGTTCGCGCGCCCACGCGTGAAACGCGCGCGCTCACGTCATTCCAAGTTTCAACATCTGGTGCCGCAGAGCATGCCGTGACAGCCCGAGCCGCGCCGCTGTTTCGGTGAGATTGCCCTGGGTGGCGACGAGGGCCTGGCGAATGAGCTGGGTTTGAAACTGGCACGTCGCCTCGTGATAGTCGAGCGGCTCGCCCGACACATCTGCCGACTCGGTTCCGTCCTGCCGCAGCACGACGGATTGCAGCGCGCTTTCCGCCTCCCTGACATCCCGCAGAATGCGATCCGGCAGATGCCGGGCGAGGATGATGGTATCGTCCTCAAGGATGAAAATGCGCTCGAGCAGATTCTCAAGTTCCCTGACATTGCCCGGCCACCTGTAGCGGCGGAAAATGTCGCGAACCTCCGGCGACAGCCCCCGGACAACACGCCCATAGCGACTGCTGAGCCGGCGCAGAAAATTCTCTGTCAGGACAAAGATGTCGTCGCCGCGCTCCCTCAGCGGCGGCGAGTTAATCGCCACCACCTGCAGTCGATAGTAGAGATCCTCACGGAAGCGCCCGGCTTTGACCTCCGACAGGAGGATACGATTGGTGGCAGCGATGAAACGCACATCGACATCGACCGCGGCTGTTGCGCCGACGCGGCGCATGCGTTGCGTGTCGAGAACGGTCAGGAGCTTTGCCTGCATGACGAGGTTCATGTCGCGGATCTCGTCGAGAAAAATCGACCCGCCATTGGCCGTTTCGATCAGGCCGGATTTACGCATTGCGGCACCTGTAAAGGCACCTTTCTCATGGCCGAACAGTTCGGACTCGAGGAGTTGGTCTGGAATGGCCGCGCAATTGACGTCGACGAAGGGCTGCGGCGCACGCGCCGACTGCTGGTGGACGAGACGGGCTATGAGCCCCTTGCCCGTGCCCGTTTCGCCATAGATCAGCACGGCACGAGCCGCGCTGCGAGCCACCCGGTCGATGAGCCGCCTCACTTCGACGATGGATGAATGCTCGCCGATAAGCCCCGCTTCGTAAGCCAAGATCGCCCCGTTCTGATCAGGGCCGGCAGTCGTAAACGCTCCACGCGCCGGCGCAAGGGTTTTGCGCTGAAAAGTAGAGACGACGCTTCGACGGTGCAAATACCGAACAGGAAATCGTGCTGGAATCTCCGTCCTGACCGTGCCGGCAGAGCGCCTCTTCGCCGTGCTCGCCGTGACCACCCATCAGTGCGGCGATGTCAGCCAGTTGCGGCGGCTCCATGCGCGCGCCAAGCCATGTCATGAGGCGCGCATAGCGCCCCCGGGTGCTTGTCGCCATGGGATCGGAGCCGACTGGAAACCAGAACGGCGCGCAAGCGGGATCGACGAAGTGGTTGGTCTTCACGACAAAAGGCACCCTCCGATCCACCGCCTGCGCGTTGTGCCCCAGCTCGACGGCTGCGGTTCTGCCCGCCGTATCGGCAAGCACGATGCACCCACCGCCTGCGTGCGGCAGCGACGCGATGACGCCAAGAGCGTCCTCCACATCGGCGCAGGCCCACAACAAACGGGTCATCAGGAAGTAGCGCAGCAAGCCTGGGCCATGGTCCCGTGTGGAGACATGGGTATCGACGATCGCGAGGCCCTTTGCGTTCATGCCGCTGGAGAATGCGCCTGGACTACCCAGGCTCCCCACACACAACACGGCGTCTTCATTCCGTGCGGGGTCGCGATGCAGGAAAACTCGTTGGAGCGCCACATGCTCGCCCCGGTAGTCACGGTTCTTGACAAGGACAGGGTCGGCCTGGCCCGGCATGCCCCAGGCCCATGCCGAACAGCCATCCTGCGCAAAGTCGCGGAGGAGCCCGAGGTGGAGATAAGTGAGAAGCTCGGAATAACCGATCTCGAATCCATCGGCTATCCCCCGCGTCTCAGCGGCGGCATCTGGATCGAGACCTTCCAGATTAGCCTCCTGACGATCGAGGAATTCCCTGACGTCCCCGCGCGTCAGCAAGGGAGCGGCTTGCGCCAGGCGCAGGGCGACGGCCTCACGCACCGCCTCCGCGAGGGGGGGGCCGCACGCGGCCTGCGCCCGTCCCCGCGCATAGGCATCCCCAGAAAGGAGCATGGGCGTTCCTGTCTCAAGCAGCATGCTGCATCTCCAGAAGGTGGCAAGCCGCGAGGCCATCACGGCCGTGTTCACGCAGAACGGGCACCTCGCGGCGGCAAATTTCCATCGCGAAGGGACAACGCGTGTGGAACTTGCAGCCGGACGGTGGCGACAGGGGTGACGGCAGATCGCCGGTCAGCTTCACCCGCTCCCGCCGACTGCCGGCGTCGATCCGCGGCACGGCGGATAGCAGTGCTTTCGTATAGGGGTGCTGTGGGGCGCGGAGCAGTGCTCGCGCCGGCCCGATCTCGACGATATCGCCGAGATACATGACGGCTACGCGATCGCTGACATGGCCAATCACCCCAATATCGTGGGAGATGAACAGATAGGTCAGGCCTAGCTCGCGCTTCAAAGTGCCGAGGAGTGCAATGATCTGCGCCTGCACGGATACGTCGAGCGCCGAGACCGGCTCGTCGCAGACCACGAAGCTCGGATTGAGGATGAGCGCTCGGGCGATGCCGATGCGCTGCCGCTGCCCACCGGAAAACTGATGCGGATAGCGGCCGAGATGCGCGCTCTTGAGGCCGACGTTCTCCAGCATCGCGACCACACGGTCACGCAGCTCGCCGCGCTTCGCTACCCCGTGCAAGGCGAGCGGCAGGCCGACGATCTGCTCCACCGACTTGCGTGTGTTCAAGGAGGCGTAAGGATCCTGGAAAATGATCTGCATACGCCGTCGCAGCGCCGCCATCTCCCCCTGCGGAAGCCGAGTGATGTCGGTTCCATCGAAGACGATGCTGCCGGACGTCGGCTCGTGCAGACGAAGAACCGTGCGGGCGAGCGTGGACTTGCCGCATCCGGATTCACCGATGAGGCCGAGCGTTTCGCCCGGCTGAACGGAGAAGCTGACATGGTCGACAGCGCGCAGCTCGCGCGGCGGCTCGCGCATCATCCGCTGGAGAATGCCATTGTTAAGGTGGTAGACCTTCTCCACGTTGCGAACGTCAAGCAACGGCTGCTGTCCCTGATATGTCATGGCAGATCCTCCCCGGCACGGATGCAGCGCGCCTCATGCGCGACACCCACGGGCAGCATCGGGATGTCATGCCGGCACTCCGGCCGGTGAAACTCACAGCGATCATGGAAGCGGCAGGTGCCGCCGAGACCGATCAGTTCCGGAACCCGCCCCTCGATCGGCTTGATGGGCGCGTCGAGATCCGACAGGCGCGGAATAAGGCCAATCAGGCCACGGGTATAGGGATGCCGGGGATGCGTGATCAAATCCCGCGTTGGGCCCGTCTCCACGATCTGACCCGCATACATCACCGCGACCCGATCGGTATGCTCGGCCACCACCCCGAGATCGTGCGTTATCAGAACGACGCTCATGCCGAGCTCGCGGCGAAGATCGCTGATCAGGTCCAGCACCTGCGCCTGGATGGTGACGTCGAGCGCTGTTGTCGGCTCGTCCGCGATCAGAAGTTTCGGACGGCAGGCGAGCGCGATGGCGATCATGATACGCTGGCGCATGCCCCCGGAGAACTGATGCGGATAGTCGTCCATCCGGCTTTCCGCGGCGGGAATGCCGACCAGCCGCAACATCTCGATGGCGCGTTCGCGCGCGGCCCGCCGGCGCCCCCGCCGCGGGAGATCCGCAGCATGGGCTATGAGCACCTCGCAGATCTGCTCGGCAACGGTCAATGCCGGATTCAGGGCGGTCAGGGCGTCCTGCATGGTCATCGCGATGTCACGCCCGCGCAGGCCGCGCCACCCGTTGGCGTCGAGTGTTCTCAGGTCAGTGCCGTCGAAGTGGATCGATCCCTCGGCAATCCGCCCAGGTGGGCGAATGAGGCCGATCACGCTGGCGAAGGTCACGCTTTTGCCGGAACCGCTTTCTCCGACGATCCCGAGGCATTCGCCCGGCTGAACGTCGAGATCGACGCCGTCGACGGCCGTGACGAGCCCGGCGCGCGTCGGGAAGCAGGTTTTCAGGCCACGGATCGAGAGCAGCGGCGCCGGCCTGTCAGTCGCTGAACTTCGGGTCAAAAGCATCACGAAGGCCTTGGCTGGCAATATTGATGGACAGAACAAGCGCGAGAATGGCGAGCCCCGGAAAGGTGCTGACCCACCAGGCGTCAAGGACGAAGGCACGGCCATCGGCCACCATCGAACCCCACGATGCCGTTGGCGGCTGCACGCCGATGCCGAGGAAGGATAGGCTCGCCTCGAGAATGATGACATGCGCCATGCGGATGGTGGACACCACGATGACCGGTGATAGGATGTTGGGCAGGATCTCGCGGAACATGATGTAGCGGCGCGGCGCTCCAACAGCCCGTGCCGCCTCGACATATTCCATCTCGCGGGCAGCCAGAACCTCGCCACGGACCACGCGCGCCGGCACCACCCATTCCTTCAGGACGAGCGCCAGAATGATGTTCTGCAGGCCTGGCCCCATCATCGCCATCAAGGCGATCGCGAAGATGAGATAGGGAAAGCCGAGAAGGATATCGATGATCCGCGAGATAAGGATATCGACCCAGCCACGGAGATAGCCGGCGGCGAGACCGAGGATGATGCCGATCACCGTGGCGATCATGACGACAGCAAGGCCGATGGTGATCGAGACGCGCGCCCCGTAGATGATGCGGGACAGTATATCGCGACCGAGACCGTCGCAGCCGAGGATGAAGCTCCATTCGCCGCCTTCCATCCACGCCGGCGGCTGTAGGCGCCGGAACAGATCCGTCTCGTAGGGATCATGGGGCGCGATGAAAGGCGCAGAAATGGCGAGAAGCACGAAGAGAAGGACGATCCCCATTGCGGCGGCGGAGAACCGGTCCGCCAAGAAGCGCCTGAGGCTCTGCCCTGTCGGGCTTTCAAAGCGCTCCCGGACGATCGTCCCGTCGTTTGGCACCGCGGTCATAATTTTACTCGCGGATTGAGGACCGTATAAAGAATATCCGCGACGAAATTCAAAAGAACATAAGTCACGGCGTAGAACAGGACGGCGGCCTGCACCAGCGGATAGTTACGGACGAAGATGCTCTCGACGACGAGCCGTCCCAGCCCCGGCCAACCGAAAACCGTCTCCACCACCATGTTGCCGCCGAGGAGCGAGCCCGTCTCGATGGCCGCCACCGTGACCGTCGGCACAAGCGCGTTCTTCAGCGCGTGCCGCCAGAGGATGCGCCTTCGTGACAAGCCCTTGGCTTCGGCGAAGGTGATGTAGTCCGACCGCAGAACCTCGATCATCGCTGTGCGTTGCACGCGTGTCAGGACTGCCGCCATTGGCAGCGCGAGCGTGAAGGCAGGCAGGATGAGATGCGACAGGGCGTTGGAGAAGCAGTCAGGTCTGCCGCGCAGCAAGCTGTCGATGGTTAAGAGGTAAGTGATGGGCGGCACCTCACAGGCAAAATCCATGCGGCCGGCGACGGGAAGGATCTTGAGATGGACTGCGAAGAGAATGATGAGAATGATCCCGAACCAGAAGCCCGGTAGTGAAATTCCAAATAGCGAGCCGACGGCCGCCATTCGATCGATCAGGCTGTTCTTCTTGATCGCCGCGATTACACCGAGAGGAATAGCGATTATCAGCGACAGGAGGAGTGCCGCCAACGTGAGCTCGATGGTGGCCGGCAAGCGTTCGGCAATCACGTCGAACACCGGCCGGCGATGGAAGAAGCTCAGGCCGAAATTGCCGGTGAGCGCGTTGCCAAGAAAGACACCGAACCTTTCCAGCGCCGGCCGATCGAGCCCCATGTCATGGCGCATGGTCTCAACCTGCTGAGGCGTCGCCTGCTGATCGGCCAGCATGATCTCCACGGGATCTCCCGGGGTCAGCATCATCATCACGAAGACGATGACGCTGACGCCGAGAAGAACCGGGACAAGCTGGAGCGTACGCCCCAGGAGCGCCAGTGGCTTCATCGCGCGCTCTCCATCAGCCCACCCTCGCGACCGCAGCTCATTTCACGCAGGCGTCGTGCAGGTTGATACGGCTGTCGGCGCTCGGCTCCCACCCCGTGACGCGTTTCGACACACCGTAGATGTCCTGCGGCAGCCACAGGAAAATCCAGGGCGCATCCTTGTTCACGAGGACCTGAGCTTTCTTGTAGAGATCGGCGCGCTTGGTCTGGTCGAGTTCCACATTGGCCGCATCGAGCAGAGCGTCGACTTCCTTGTTCGAATAGAAGGCCGTGTTGCCACGATCGCCTGTCCGCAATGTCGGAACGAAGATATCTGCCGGGTCCAGGGAGCCATTGCCCCAGGAGTTGAAGTACATATCACCCTTCTTCTCGCCAGCGGGGGCCCATTTCGCGCGGATGGTAGAGCCCTCACCCACTGCAACCTTGGTGCGTATTCCCACCTTCGTCAGCATGGCGGCGACGGCTTCGGCCATGTCCTTGTAAGCCCCCTCGGTATCGAGAGTGACATCGAGGCCGTTGGGATAGCCAGCCTCGGCTAGGAGCGCCTTGCCGGCCTCGACATCGAAGGCGTATTCCGGCAGATCGGGATTGAAGCCGAAAGCATCCGGACTGAGCACCCCGTTGAGCGGAACCGCGGTCCCGAGCAGGATCTTGTCGATGATCAAAGCCTTGTTGACGGCCATATTGGCGGCGCGGCGAACACGGGGATCGTCGAAAGGCTTCTTGGCGTTGTTCAGCGCGACGAAGAAGGACCGCGTGCCGTTGACCTTCATCACCTTGGTATTAGCGTTGGCCTCCACCTTCTTCATGTCATAAGGGGGCAGCTCGGCGATGATGTCGGCTTCGCCCGCGAGAAGAGCCGCCACACGCGACGCGTTCTCAGGAATAATACGGAAGATGACGCGGTCGACGCAGGCCTTGCCGACGGGCGCGATATCGGGCGAGCCGCCGTAGTAGTCCTCGAAACGCTCGAGAATGATGGCGTCACCCTTGCGCCATTCCACCAGCTTGAACGGACCGTTGCCGTTGGTCTGGGTGGCCAGTCCCTGCGAGCCGACCTTCTCGGTGAACGCCTTGCTCACGACCTCCTGCACCGGCAGCATCGCCGGCAGGATCGGCCAGGGCTCCTTCAGCTTGAAACGCACCGTATTGTCGTCGACCTTTGTGATCGACTCGACCGGCCCGACCAGATCCTTGCGAGGGCTCGTTTGCCCGCCCATCGCGCCATCCTTCGTCAGCCGCTCGAAGGTGAAGACAATGTCGTCCGCCGTCATGGCCGAGCCATCGTGGAATTTGACGCCTTGGCGGATGCGGAAGTCGTAGGTGAGCGGATCGACCTGCGTCCAGGACTCGGCCAGTTCCGGCACAACCTTCATCTTGGCATCACGTGTCAGCAGACCATCATAGATGTTGCGAAGAATGGTCTCGGTCTGCCGGTTGCGGTGGTTTGCCGGATCGAGGGTCAATGCATCGAGCGTGAACCCCACGCGCAGTTCGCTCGCATTCGTCGATCCGTATGGTAGCGAGAGCAGGATCGCAATCGCTGCGGCGGCGGAAATCCTATGCAACATGTACCCCTCCATGCCGTGTTGTGCTCTTGGCGGACTTATGGCACGAGAGATGGCAAGAAGCGTACCAGCAACTCAACAATCGTTCAAGTATCTGACATTTATAGAGAATTGACGGGCGCTCTCCAGCTCGGCAAGGCGCGGCGCGTGAAAATCCCGCATTGCGTGTTTGGCTCACACGCGCCCGCTAAGATAAACGATCGCGGCTAGCCGATTGGCAGCGGCCTCTCCAATGACTGCTGGGGACTCATAGGAAGGGAATGACAGTCAGCACGCACATCTTCGGAAGCCCGTCACCGGAGCAATGACTCACGAGCGGAGCTCGCGAGCGACGTCGCCATTCCCGGCTTCGTGTTGGAGGAATCATGAAATCAGAAATGTGCCATGGTCTTAACGAGCGGTGTCTGTCATCACGAGCATTGAAAGCGCACGTTCTGGATTCCGGGCGAGAAGCCACAACCTGCTTCTGGGTGAAGACAGAGTTCCGGCTGCTTCACTGCGGCATCTGCTCGCGCTAGCCGATGCGCCGCGCGGTGAACGCAATGGCGAGGTAAGCGCAGCCGGCAAACAGCAGCGAGATTCCGGCGATCGTGCCTGGCGTATAAACGCTTGTGTAAGGGAATTTCAAAAGCAACGCGGCGCTCGCCAGCAAAGCAATAAGCCCGGAGGTAAGCAACCATCCCCAGCCGGCTTGTGGCCGAAGCCGGAAGGCCAGGATCAGCTGAGAAACGCCCTGTACCAGGAACACGATGGCGATGAGCGCGGTGATGGCAATCGCGCCGGCGAGCGGGTTGAGATAGATGAGCACGCCGCCGATGAACTGGATCACGCCGATCAACAGGTGCCAGATGAAGCCAACCCAGCCTTTGACCTGGAAGGACTGTATGATCTGCACGATGCCAACGCAGGCTAGGACGAGACCCAGGACGAGGCTCGCCGCGATGGTCGACATCACGGGTAGCATAATGGCAAGCGCACCCCCGGCCACCAAGAGCAGGCCCAGGCACAGGAACCAAACCCATTTTGCGCGAATACCTTCGCCAAGTTCGCGCGACTGAATTCCTTTGGCGTATCCGCTTGTCATGCCCGTCCCTCTGTCTCGCGACGACTGCCGTCAGCGCAAGGATAGTTCGCGGGGCCCGTCTGATCAATTAGATCAAACGGCCCCCGGGGCCAGATGAACTTATTAAACTTATGGGGCGGCGCCGTCGGAACCCGGCGCGCCGCCTAGGAATTGCCGAGAGCCGGCTATCGCCTTATGGCGCGACCGATCGCGATCAGAATGCAAGCACCGATGAACCCTGCGATCAGGTATCCGAGCCATCCACCCAACGCAACACCAACGAGACCAAGGAGAAAATTGGCAAGAACGGCACCAACGATACCGAGGATGATGTTGCCAATCAGGCCCATCTGACTTTTCATGAACTGTTCGGCGAGCCAGCCGGCAATGCCGCCTATGATGATGGCCGCGATCCAGCCTACAGTTGCGGCTTCGTTTTCCATCAATCGTCCTCCTGTCATCCGAAGCTTGGCAGTTTCGGCAATACGGTAATGCGCCGATCGGCCCATTGTTCCAGAAGACCCTTCTCTCAAAAGGTCCCATTGTTCCGGACCATAAAGACCGGGAGGGCGTGAAATCGCACCTGCACCATCCGTGCGACGCACAATAGCCCTTCGGGAAAGACCTCCGGGCGACAGCAGGCACGGCCGAGCGAGGGAGCGGAACCTCACGGTTCAAGCTGCGTTTTGACCGAACATTCCAGAAGCCTGATATGTGGCGGGAATCAAGCGAAATAGCGGTAATAGTTAATTATTCATCGCCGTTTGGAACAGTTTTAATTGCTGACTGTTCTTCTGTTGCTCTAGATATTTCAGGAGGATTAGAGCCATGAGGAAATTTGCATTGGCCGCTATGCTCGTGGTCGTCCCAACCCTGGCATTGGCTCAGAATCCACAAGGCGCGCAAGGCGGAGCAGCCGGTGGCGCTGCAGCGGGCGCGGTTGGCGGCGCGGTCGTCGGCGGGCCTGTGGGCGCGGTTGTCGGCGGCGTTGGCGGTGCATTGGTCGGCGGCCTAATCGGCGATAATACGCCTCGTTTCAGGCAGTATGTCGTCGAACAGCAGATCCCATCATATACATACAGTGAAGAAGTCCGTGTTGGAACGGTCTTGCCCGAAGCGGGCGTCGTTTATCGCGAAGTACCTCCGGAATACGGAGTGAAGGGCTACCGTTACACGGTCATCAACAACCAACCGGTTCTCGTAGAGCCACAAACGCGCCGCGTGATCCAAGTCATCGAATAACCCTCCATGCGCGCCCCGCTGGTTTCCAGCGGGGCGCAGCGCGTTTGCATCTTGGTGTGCTGGCGCCCAGCCGGCCACAAAATTGCGATTTCAGAGGAGTAATACGCGCGCTTTGCCATTCTCGGATCGGAGCCTTACACTAGCCAATGACCGCGCCCCAGATCTGTCCTCGGCCACCCAACGGACAAGCTAAGGTATTTGACTGAACCGCTGCTCCACAAAAAAGTCCGGCGAAGGAGCAGTTGCCATCCAGCGAGGGCTGGCGCGTTACGGCGCCCGGCGGACATTCCCGTTCGCGAGCGGCCTACAGAAGCGAGATATCAGCCCCCTGCTCAAGATTGCCACATCAGCGCAGTCTCGCTTTTTCGATCGACGTCGATCAGCCGCCCGCCTGATGGCGCTTCAGGATTCTTGCGCGCAACTGCGTACCTGCTGGCAAGGCCAGCATGAAAGCGCCATCGATTTCCGCCTGTTGGTCTTTGTAAACGAGCGCGCCTAAGTTGAGAGCATCCCGCAACAGGAAGCCGAACACCAGATAGTCAGTTCTTTCACTTCTGTAACTACTGACGCGGTCGACCCATGACCTGAGCGGGATCTCGTCCCAGAAGTCTGTAACACCAACATTGAGCAACTCATATCCGCCGAGAGAGTATGATAAAATTACAGCTGGCGATCGTCTTGCAGGACAGATCTTGCTCGTGACTGGATTATACATGTCTGACAGCTGGACGTAGGTGTGTTCTGCTGGCACTCCTCTCACGATGCAATACGTGCCCCCCGCCTCGACGTGCACCCTCTCTGCCAAGGCCGCCCGAACCACCCATGAGAACGGCGACAAGCCGTGCACCAGCAGAAATGCACCAGTCGCGGGGCCGGCTGCGCCGGGCAGGAACGCTCGCCAAGGAAGCCGTTCAGGCGGATTGGTCTCTTCCGGATTGAGGTAACTGGCGGACCAGCGAGACTTGACAATGGCCATGTGACCGGTGTCCGGCGGATGGTTGCCATTAAAGGCGGGACGTCGCTGCAGGGGCACTTGCACTCCATTCGAACGATTTGTCGAAGAAGGCTAGCTCACGCGTATATCAACGTCCTCGCAGCACGCGCAATTTTTCTCTCTCAACAACCCACGGCTGCCAAAGCACAATGGGAATGCTTCCAAAGTTTCGAACACGGCCCGTCACCATCGATCGGAAAATGAGTGCCAGACCGCTCCCTGTCTGTTGCACGTCAAGCGAGCCCTCCGCCGAGCGTCTGCCACTACTAGGGCCTTTCGCTCCCTCGCCCCCTGCTCGACATCCTTATTTTGGAATGGGCTGGCGTCCGCCGCCTGTCCTTCCGTTCTGCCCGGACGAGCCATTCATGGGATGAATGCGAGATCCAAGGATTACGCGAGGCCAACAGCCGCAAATCAGGACCCACCGGCCAAATCTTTCCCAACTTGAGGATGGGTGGCGAGGTGAGCACGGCTGATACGAGCCGGGGCTTAACACCACCGACAGGGCTTATCGGCCAAGAGCTCCGAGCCTCGCTTGCAGCGGAGCGCGCTATCACATACAAAAACTCCGCTGCGTTGAGCCCTTTCCGAAATATCAGCCATGACGCGCCTTGCAACAAGTTTGTCTCTGCGCGCTATTCTCATCCAGAACAGCATACGAGATATTTGATATCTTAATTAATATATTGCATCGGATAATATATGTATATTGATATTCGTGTTCCTGAAAGCGTTTCGACCGTCACCGTTCGCGCCATTGACCCACCGGATTTCGATCTATATGAGGTGCTGGCGGATTTCGACGACGCATGGGTCAGTGCCACCTTTGGCCTTCCTCACGTGCAACATATCAATGATATCGTGTTGTTGGCTGATCTAATCGACGGCTTCAGCTATGTCGAGGCAGTCGAACGTCAGATCGCGATTCCTGCTTCTGAGGATATAGTCGTGGACACACTTTGCATGTCAGCGCCGGAAGATGGCGCTTTCGGGCTATCGATCTGATTTTTCAGGCTGTTGAATGGAGCTCATTCGTGACAACCCACACGATACTTGACCACCTGAGATAGCGTTTCGGCGCGTCGATCGCCGCCGTGCGCCTCGCAACCGGGGCGTATCTGACTGGCCGACCGCCCGGCCGGCCAGCTTCCCCACCAATGACGGCGCGGAAATCCCGTATTTGATCACCCGGCTCTAGCAGGTCCGTGGACGTTCGATAGGCCCACGTTCCTTGGCTTTTGATTTTCGGCAACGGGCAGCCTAAGAGACGTTGGCGAATCCGGCTAAGGTCATTGTCATGGTTGCGTCGACCGATCCAGTAAGTAAGTTCGATCCCGCCCGAGCCGGGGAATATGAGCAGCAAAGCCGCGTTGCCCTCGCAGGTTACGACGCCTGCCACGAGCTCGTTTCCTGTGTAATCGCCGCCGCCCTCGGGAGCGGCGTTGAGGCGCAAATCCTTGTCGCAGGAGCCGGTGGAGGTGCAAAGGAGATCCTGAACGCCGCGACATTGGAGCCGCAATGGCGCTTTACGGCGGTTGACCCGTCCCAGCCGATGATGGACATCGCCATCGAGCGCCTTAAGCAACACGGGATCCTCCATAGGACGAAGATCGTTCTTGGAACTGTCGAGGACCTTCCCGCCAGCGAGCATTTCGACGCTGCCACCCTGATCGGGGTGCTGCACCATCTTCCTGGTGACGAGGCGAAAATCGCTATACTGCGCTCCATATCCCAGCGCCTCAGGCCCGGAGCCCCCTTTGTGCTCGCAGGCAATCACTATGCTTATGCGAGCCAGCCACTGCTCCTTGCCGCCTGGGGCGAGCGTTGGCGACAACAGGGCGCAAAGGCCGAGGAAGTGGAGGCGAAGCGCGCCAGAATTCTTCAGGGAGCCGACCCACCCCATTCCGAGGAAGCCGTCGCTGCCTTGCTCCGCGTAGCAGGTTTCGAGCCTCCCTTGCGCTTCTTCTCCAGCTTGTTTTGGGGTGCCTGGGTTGCACGGAGGCGAGCAGACTGACGCGCGATCGCAGAGCCCACCCCTAAAACCGCCTAGTCTTCAGGTGGTGCGAACGCAGCCCCTGGCGTGATAACAGCGCAGACGCCATCCGTTGTCTCCGCTTACACAGCGCCAGCGGCCGTTACCGCTCTCGTCCTGATGAGCTCGGAAGACCGTCAGTGCCGATGAAGGCAACAAGACCGATCGCCGGCGCGACATATCAGAGCGCCTGGTTCGAAAGCCAACGAGGCACCCAAAGCCACAGCCACCAGAACAACGGCACGGCAGCGACGAGCCATAGCGCCACAATAGCGATCATGCCGCCGTAGCTCGTGTGCTTGCTTTGCTCGGCAGCGACAGCCCTGTATTCGGCCATTAACGGCGCCGGGATGAGCTTGATGACCAGAAGGATGCCTAGCGGCACGATGATGAGATCATCCAGATAGCCAAGCACTGGGATGAAATCCGGAATGAGATCTATCGGGCTAAGTGCATAGGCCGCAACCGCGCCGGCAGCGACCTTCGCGTACCACGGCGTACGGCTGTCCCGGGACGCGATCCAAAGCGCGAGCACGTCCTGCTTAATGATGCGGGCCCAGAGTTTCGCTCGCACGATCAGCATGGTTGATCTTCCGCAGATTCGTTCAGCAGTGCACTCAGGATAGCAAATTGGTCCTGGCAGGTCGCTGGCTTCCCATAACGGCTCAAAGCCTTTGGTGCGATGAGCCGTGATCGTTGCGCACAAGCTGTCGGACCACCCGTGCGGATGGGCTGCGATGTGTGCCGCCAATCCGGGAAATATCGCTTGGCTCGTCTCGCGGAGCGCTCCGGTCCGAAATCCCACTCGACCAACTCGCGAAAGAGCCTTCCATTGATTGTCCGCGTCGTCGGATGGGAGCCATGAAGCGCAGCCGGTACAATGGGAGCCATGCTCTGCCTACCTCATCGATCTCCACAAACCGCCCGGGCCCCCTGACGTTCCCGCTGGGATGACGCAGTTGCGCGCCGTCAATGGGAGCCTGGCGGAGAATGGATAGCGTCGGAAGAAGCCTGGGCGCCTGCAGGACGTCACTAATTGTCCAGTGGGGAGCCGAGCGCTAAGGGTTGGGAGCCCGTATCGTTATCGGTGGTTTAGCAGATCGAGGCCAATAATACTTCCACGAGTAGAAATCGCTAGGGGATTGCCAAAATCTTGCGTCCCAAGGAGCATAATCGGGCAATCCGTTCCGCCAAAATTGAACACTCTTCTGCACTTGCGGGTCATGCCGATTTCTGTAAATCCATCGCAACTCAGAGCCCGTGATTGACCTATGCTTCCCACCCAATTCATCTACGTAATCTTCTCCATGTTTCTTTTTTATAACAGCCTTGAGATTCATTTGATCAAGAAAAAAATGCACCGCCGCACTTGATTCACCACGCGTATACCAGTACAAGCCAAATTTCGATTTCTTTCTCCATCGAATAAAATCGGGATAACTTAGATCAGTAGCCTTACGATATTTTTCATGCTCCAAAATTCCAGCGACGAATTCAGAATTGTCACTTGGTGTAAACCTTGTTTTCTTCTCTCCATTGATGAGATACCGCTTTATGTTTAGTAGCTGCTGGTCCAAATCGGGCGAAATGATATGGCCGTACGTTTTCAATTTACATATCGTAAATGTTCCCAAACCGAAGAAGATATCTCCTGGATTAAAGCCTTGTTTAAATGGTGGCTCGAATGGCATTGCAAAACCTTCAGCGATAAAGAAGTAGTATTTTACTAATATTCATTTCTCCGAAGAGAACTGCTATTCGGTACGTTAGGCGCCCCATCTTTTCAAGGTTTTTCAGCATAAGGTTTTAGATATTGCAATTACTCCCGCCCACTTACCGGAACAGCGTGCAGGCGATATCCCGAAGGGCAAGGCTGGCATAGTCCGGTCCTCAGGGTTCTGGCGCGATAATCATCCGTCCGCACTCTGCATTACTTCCTCGCGTGCCATAGCCAACGCGACGTCACGCTGCCCAAATAGTGGACAGACTGACGAAGGGCCGCTCGATGCGCCGCGTGTGATCAGTCCAAATGAGGCAACTTCCCGCTATGGCGGGCGCCTTCTGGGGCCGCTTCATCGACATAGGCTTGTCGGATGCGTGTGGTCACATGGCAACCATGAAGCGCAGCCGGTACAATGGCGAGCCCTGCTTCGCCTGTCTCACCGATCTCCACAAGCCGCCTGGCCCGCCTGACGTGCCCGCGGGGATGGTTAAGCTGCGGGTTGCGTACGGCGGGCTGGCTGACGGTGAGTAGAACGAACCATGAAACAGTGTGGGTGCTTTTATGGGTGTTTAGTGCGCCCACAAGCGCCCATTGGCCGCTTTTGTTCGCCTTTGACTAGCTAGTCAATGTCCACAGGAAATCAAATATGCCCCTGATTTTATCGAGGCTTTTGGTCGGAGCGGCGGGATTTGAACCCACGACCCCTAGTCCCCCAGACTAGTGCGCTAACCGGACTGCGCTACGCTCCGACGCCTCGACGGCGCTGATGACGTAGGATTTTTCGGGGCGGAGCGCAAGCCCGAATTCGTATGTCCACAGATCGTAGCGGACAGACGATCGGAATTTGGTAGGGAAAAGGCCGGGCCGGGTCCCCAATTCGGTTCGACAAACGGCAATAACATGTCGCCGGGACGACGCTCCTGATCTCAACACCTTCGCCACGATGAAAGATAGGAGACCTGAACCGCCGCCAATTCACGCGGCGAACGGAGTGCGTCAAGGCGTGCGGGCCCCGATCGCGCCGGGTGCCGGCGGATCTCACGGCAATCGCTCGCCTCGATCTGCGCGGGAAGCCGTGATGTTATCCATCTGCAGCGACGCGAGCGGTTCCAGGCTCTTTGAACATAAAGTCACGCACGATCGGCACCGCATCGCGCTTCCGGGACAACAGCAGTTGGAACACCATGTTGGAGCCATTGAGGAAGCCGAGCTCCACGGCGCAGAGATAGAATTCCCACATCCGGCAGAAGCGCTCGTCATAGAGGGACGCTGCGTCGCCCCGGCGCGCTTCGAAGCGCTCGCGCCAATGTTTGATGGTGTAATAGTAGTGGAGACGCAGCACTTCCATGTCCGCAACCCACATTCCGACCCGCTCCGTGGCCGCGAACACCTCCGACAAGGCCGGCACATAGCCACCTGGGAAGATATATTTGCGAATAAATGGGCCGGTGGTGCCGGGCGGTGTCATGCGCCCGATGCAATGAACGAACGCATAGCCATCCTCGCCGAGGAGCGACCCGATCTTGCTGAAATAGTCGTCGAAATGGCCGATGCCGACATGTTCCATCATCCCGACGGAAACGACGCGGTCGAAACGCCCCTCCAGCGCCCGGTAGTCCAGTTCGCGGAAATCGATCAGGTCCGCGACGCCGGCGGTCTCTGCACGCTCGCGCGCGATGCGCAGTTGCTCGGGCGATACGTTGATCGCTGTGACGCGCGCACCGCTCTTCGCCAGTTCAATCGCTAAAGAGCCCCAACCCGAGCCGATCTCGGCCACCGTCATGCCCGGCTCGAGCTTAAGCTTTGTGGTGATACGCCTGAGCTTGTTTCTCTGTGCCTCCTCGAGGGTGTCCGTCTCCGGGTCTTCGAAGAAGGCACAGGAGTAGTTCAACCCCTCATCAAGGAAGAGGCGATAGAGATCGGTTGAAAGGTCGTAATGATGGCGTGCGTTGGCGGCTGCGACCTTCGCCGGATTGGCTTGCTGGCGCCGCTTCAAGCCACGCCACAGGGTTCGCATGAGCTTCTGCGATTGGTGGGCGCCGAGCCCAGCGCGGTTGATGGAAAACAGATAGAGGAAATCGTAGACTGTGGAGCCTTCACCGAAGGTGAGCGTGCCATCCATATAGGCTTCACCGGCGTGAAGCTCGGGGTTGAGAAAGAGCTTGGTATGAAGCGCTTTATCGTGGAGCTTGACATGAACGTCCGGCCCCGGCCCCTTGCCGCCGAAGACCTGCTGCCTCCCGTTCGCATCGGTCAGATGCATGGTCCCGTTGCGGATGAATTTGTTCAGAAGATTGGACAGCAGCAGCATCTTGCCTTCATTCCCGCGCATCTCGTGCTCGTCGGCAGTCTTGACGCCAAACCAATCACTTGCAAGCGTTCTCGACATCGTTCAATGGAGAAGCTGGTTTTCGGGAGGTGGCCGGATCTCTCGCGACTGCGAACACTCTGGAAATCGACTTTGCCTTATTCCAAACCTCGAGTTGCGAATATTACAGTTTTCGCGCCACGCGGCGAAATGCTTCCGGGCAGAGAGGTGGTTTTCAGTGAGTAAACGCCGTATCGTCGTCACCGGTCTGGGGCTTGTGTCGCCGCTCGGCTGCGGCGTGGAGCGCGTGTGGAGCAGGCTGATCGCCGGTCAGTCCGGCATCCGGCGGCTGCCCGATTCGATGGTTTACGACGTCGCCGCCAAGATTGGAGGGCGGGTGCCGACGACGGCGGAGGACCCAAAGGCGGGTCATGATCCTGATCATGTGGTCGCCCCGAAGGACCAGAAGCGGATGGATCCCTTCATCCTCTTCGCGCTGAGCGCTGCCGAGGAGGCGATCGATCAGGCGGGGTGGCGTCCCGCCAGCGAGCGCGAGCGCGAACGCACCGCGACCATCATCGCCTCCGGCATCGGCGGCTTCACGACGATGAGCGAGGCGATGATCACGGTGCAGACCAAGGGCCCGCGGCGGTTATCGCCCTTTACCGTCCCCTCTTTCCTGGTCAATCTGGCGGCGGGCCAGATCTCCATCCGGCATGGTTTCCGGGGCCCCATCGGCGCGCCGGTGACGGCCTGCGCCGCGAGCGTCCAGGCCATTGGTGACGGCGCACGGCTCATCGCGAATGGTGAAGCAGACGTCGCCGTCTGCGGGGGCGCCGAATCCTGCATAGAGCGGGTTAGCCTCGGCAGTTTCGCCGCCGCCCATGCCCTTTCGACCCATTTCAACGATGAGCCTGAACGGGCCTCGCGGCCCTTCGATATCCAACGGGACGGCTTCGTCATGGGCGAAGGCGCCGGCATGCTGGTCATCGAGGCGATGGACCATGCGCTGGCCCGTGGTGCAAGGCCCCTGGCCGAACTCGCAGGCTATGGCACGAGTTCGGACGGCTTTCACATGGCGGCGGCCCCGGCCGACGGCGAAGGTGTGCAACGCGCGATGCGGCTCGCGATTGCCGCGGCTGGTATCGACCCTGCGGAGATCGGCTATATCAATGCCCACGCGACCTCGACGCCGATGGGGGATGCCGCAGAGCTTACCGCGATAAGCCGCATCTTCGGCTCCAGTCCCGTTTCCATCTCCTCGACCAAGTCGGCGACTGGCCATCTGCTGGGAGCGGCAGGCGCCGTCGAGGCAATCTTCAGCATCCTGGCGCTGCGCAATTCCATCCTGCCCCCGACGCTCAATCTCGAGCACAGGGACCCCCTTTCCCGCGATCTCGACCTGATCGGACCGCAGGCGCGCGCGAAGACCATCAACTATGCGCTCTCCAACGGCTTCGGCTTTGGCGGCGTGAATGCATCCGTCATCTTCGGCGGCATCTGAAGCGCCGCGCGGAACGATCGATATCGAACGCAGGCCGATCTCTCACAGGTTTCCTCCGCCTGGAGATAGATGATGGATGGATCGTGGTGGAACGCGCCGGTCGAGGCAGCCGGCACGTCCCGCTCGCCCGCGTTTACCTCATGGATGGGAGCTGCAGGGCGGCCCGACACAGGAGGACGTCCAATCCTGCGGCAAGGAACAGGAACAAGTCGACACATAGCGGCTCGGCGGAACGATTGCCAGCACAGATGCCTGAAACCATAGGGCGCGTCATCAAGCGGCCGCTACAATCGGTAACGGTATGCGGCGTCTTCAGGGCGAATGACGCTCAATCGTCGCGGACCACCTCCTTGAAGTTCACCATGGGGATAGGTGAGCTCCCAGAGACGTCCGTCGGACGGATCTCGGAACAAGAGAGCCCATCCGCCGTCGCTAACCGCGATCTCGGTGAGGTATTCCTTCGTGAGATAAGAAATCCGTCGCTCTACGGCGCGGTTATCCCTGTTGGCAAATTCGGCGGTGATGAGCAGCTCATCTGATCCTATTCGATCGACCGGCCTATTGTGGCCTTTGACATCAGCTTCTCCCAACGACCTGAAAAGGCTCGACATTTGCTCCTGAGCCCGGTGCGCCAGCCGGTAGAGGTCCGGATCGCTTACAATGGCGCAATTTCGAGTAAGGCTTGCAATTGCATCAGCAAAACGCGACGCGGCGTGCAGCACCTCTTGAAAGTAAGGCGACCCCGGTTGGCCATCTGCTGAGAGTTCAGCTTCGGTTATTCCATGTTGCTTGGCTAAATGTTCCAACTGCCGGAGGCGTGTAAACTCGATTGCAAGGTCCGAATCAGCCATGGTTTCTGTCCGTGATATTCCTGACCTCCGGGAAGCTAAGCCTTGCTGAGACCAGTGCGCGCCCCCTGGCGCTTGCCGAACGAATGTTAACGGCATCGATTAGCGCGTGCGCACAGAATCTGTCTCAGATCACGCCGGCTGCAATATTCACGCCCATGGCAAGAATGGCAGTGTTGAACAGGAATGACAGGATCGTGTGGCAGAGGACGAGGCGGCGGATCCGGCGGGATTCGATCACGACATCCGACGTCTGAGCGGCCGCACCGAGGTTCGCGGCAAAATACATGAAGTCCCAATAGTCCGGCTGGAAATTCTCGCCCTTTTCGGAGGAGGGGAAGCGGATGCCGGGGTGGTGTTTCTCCCGCGCGTAGTACTCATGGGCGTAGTGCAGCGCGAAGCTGACATGGACGATCAGCCAGGAGAACAGGATGGTCACCGTCGCCAGCGCGATGTGGAGATTGCGGATTGCCAGCGGGAGATTTCCGACATTGCTGAACTCCACGACGATGGCCACGAGGCTCATGACACTGGCGAAGATCGTGAACATCAGAATGGCGATGGCGCCATCGTCCTCGACGGCTGCACGGCGACGCATCACGGCGACATCCGCGGTATAGGCCATGTGGGCGACTAGGCAGAGATAGACGAGCGCGCCGGCATCCCAGGCCATCAAAAGCCGGGATGAGGTCGGAAGCGAGTGCGGCAGGACGGCCGCCAAGCCGATGATGATGGCCAGAAAGATGATGATCCGCGGCCGCGCCCGCAGACTGTTGAGGATGGACATCGGAGGAATACCCGGCATCTAGAAGCGAGACCTGGAAAGTTCTTTGGGGGTGTCAGCAGCGACGCGCGCAATTCCCCGACAGAGGAGCTCGCTTCATCCGCGTAATCGATACCAGACGATGATCCCGGCGGCAGCGAGTGCGACTATGAGGATCAGCGTCAGGATCAGGGCAGACTGGTCGAGCCAGGCGACGGTGGGAACCGCGAGGCCCATGACGATGCCATTGGCACACATCTGCCAGGAGCCGATATGCACGCCTGCAACGAAGGTGCTGAGCGCGAGGATCAGGAGGATGATGAGGCCCGTCGAATCGATGTTGGCGATCGCCTGAACGCTCGGAAGGAACACGAGGTACATCGCCAGCAGGAATGCGCCCCAATGCAGCACTTGGGTCCAGATCAGCCGCCAGCGGCTGCGGGCGTCGGGCGCTCCTGGCCAGCCGACGGTGATGCAGACGATCGCGATTATGACCGCCATGCATTGCCAATAGAACGGAATGGGGTGACGGGTAAGGCTGACATAGCCCACGCCGCAGGCGGTCAGGACGAGAATTGCCAGATAAGGCAATTCGCGTGTCCAGAACCCCGACTGCGGCGAGTGCGGCCTGGCGGAGGCATCTCGGGAGCTCTCGAAACTGGAGTTTTCAAAATTGGCCATGGCTAGGTCTACTCCCACTTCCAGATGCACGTCTTGCCGCTTCGCGTGCGGAAACCGTCCGTCCAGCGGGCGGATGACGCCGGCTTCCAGCCGCCTTCCTACCGCTCGCCCAAACGTCGCCGCTCCATCGCAGCCACTCACAGCCTCTAGATTATCGGGCGCGCAGGTGCCACAGCAATCATGGCGAGCAGCGTAAATTACCTGCGCGGCGTCCCCTTTGAATCTTACGAAGAATTCATAGTTTTGAGAGGGTGCTGTAAGGGGCGGTTTGTCATTGTCTGTTGCGAAGAGGGGGCGCGATGACCGCGTCCTGCGCACGGGAGCCTAGGGGGATGGGGCTTTTGTGTGAGCGTGACTGGAAAGACGATGATGATGGACAAGAATTTGCAGAGCCCTGCCGCGTCTCGGACGGATCGCCAGGCTGGCGTGTCGGCGCCCCGGTCGAACCGGCGCAAGTCTTTGTTGCTGGGGGCGGTGGCACTGGCGGCCCTGGGCACGGCGGGCGTGCTGCAGGGGATGGTTGCCCCGCCTTATGGTCCGGCCTATGCGCAGCAGATCGCGCCGGCGCCAGCGGTGACGGTGCCCGGTCAGGCCTCCTTCGCCGATCTCGTCGACCGGGTGAAGCCGGCTGTGGTGTCGGTTCAGGTGAAGGTGGCGATCGACAACGTCCGCGATGAGGGCGGCATGCAGCGCTTCGGCGGCCAGCCGGATGACGGCGAGTTCGGCATGCCCGGCATGGGTCCGGGTGGCCCTGGCAACCCCTTCGAGCAGTTCTTCCGCCGCTTCGGTGGCGAGGGCGGGCCGCGCGGCGGCCAGCGCCAGCAGCCGCGCCGCTTCGGCGAGGCGCAGGGGTCGGGCTTCTTCATCAGCCAGGACGGCTATGTCGTCACCAACAACCATGTGGTCGAGAAGGGCTCGGAGATCCAGGTGAAGATGGATGACGGGCGCAGTCTCACGGCCAAGGTCATCGGCACCGACCCGAAGACGGATCTGGCGCTTCTGAAGGTCGATGAGGCCGGCCCGTTCCCCTATGTGCCGCTGGCGGGCGTGGCCCCGCGGGTCGGCGACTGGGTGGTGGCGGTCGGCAATCCCTTCGGGCTTGGCGGCACGGTGACGGCGGGCATCGTCTCGGCGCGAGGCCGTGACATCGGAGCCGGCCCCTATGACGACTTCATCCAGGTCGATGCGCCGATCAACAAGGGCAATTCCGGCGGCCCGACCTTCAACCTGTCCGGCCAGGTGGTGGGCGTGAACACGGCGATCGCCTCGCCATCGGGTGGCAATGTGGGCATCGCCTTCGCCATTCCGTCGGAGACGGTGCAGTCGGTGGTGCAGCAGCTGAAGGACAAGGGCGCGGTGAGCCGCGGCTATATCGGCGTGCAGATCCAGCCGGTGACGGCGGATATCGCGGCGGGCCTTGGGCTCGACAAGGCGGAAGGGGCGATCGTGGCGCGCGTCGAGGACAATGGTCCGGCGGCCAAGGCCGGCCTGAAGGCGGGCGATGCGATCGTGGCGCTCGATGGCAAGGCGGTCAGCGACGCGCGTGCCCTGTCGCGGGAGATCGCCGGCCATGCGCCGGGCTCCAAGCTCGACCTGACGGTGTGGCGCGACGGCAAGACGCAGAAGATCGCGCTGACGCTGGCGACGATGCCGGGTGAGAAGACGGCGGCGCTGAGCGAGGAGCAGGGCGCCGGCCAGGGCAAGCTCGGGCTGCAGCTGGCACCTGCGGCCAGCGTCGGCGGCGCCGGCCAGGAGGGCGTGGTGGTGATGGGCGTTCAGCCCGGCTCGCCTGCCGAGGAGCGTGGCCTGAAGACCGGCGACGTCATCGTCGAGGCCTCCGGCCGCAAGGTCGAGCGTCCGGCCGACATCACCAAGGTGATCGCCGACGTCAAGAAGGAAGGCCGCAAGGCTGTCCTCTTCCGCCTGAAGACCGACGACGGCTCGCGCTTCGTCGCCCTGCCGGTGGCGTAAGGCCCGACAACCAGGACATTGGGGGGAGGACGGCGCGCCGCGCAAGCGGCGCATCGGCCCCCCCCTCAAGCCTCGGAGAGCCAGGACCCCTGCCGGGGATCGTGACCGCGTACCCGGCTCTCCAAAACGCGGCAGGCCGGACACCATCATCCCGCCTGCCGCTCTTCTTGTAAGGGCGAGGCGCGAGCATCCCCTTCGCCCGGATGAATGCAGAAGCTAGGCTTCGCCTATAGCTCCGATGATTTCGATCAATTCGATTGGCCCGCCGGGCTGATCATCATCGAAAACAGCCACCACAAGACGCCCTGTGCGCCAGGCCATCGTGTCAAGATTGGTTCGCCCGCGATAGTGCTTGGGTCCGTCCTTATGGGGCGTGTGGCCGTGGATGACATGAAAATCACCGTGCCCATCCTCCACATCCGGAGCGTAGCGCATCCATATCAAAGCCTGCGGATCCTGCGCCTCCAGCGGTAAAGTCGCATCGACGCCGGCATGGACATAAATCCTGTACCGATCTCGATACAGGGTTCTGAGCGCCCCAAGCCACGCGACATGGTGTGGCGGGACGGCGCCGTCCGCCTCCCCGCCCCCTTTCCGGCTATAGGACTGCAGCGTCTCGCGGCCCCCATTGTCGAGCCATCGCTGCTCGGGAGCGGTGCGCGTCAATGCGCCGAGCATCATCTCCTCATGATTGCCTTTGAGGCAGATCCAGGTCCAGCCCACGGGCGGGCCAGCGATCAAGCGCGCAATGATTTGCCTGCTCTGCGGGCCGCGATCGACATAATCGCCGGTGAAGACAACGATGCCTCCAGCAGGTGCGCGCTCCTCTACCGCGGCGAGAGCGGCCTCGAGGAGGTCAAAGCGCCCATGCAGATCAGCGATGACAAAGGTTTTGCCCATGGTACCCACGTCTGCCACGCTCAATCCCATCGATTCAGCGGGCCATGACACGGTCCCCTAAAGCATTTGGCCGCGGGTTGGAATCACCCGCGGCAAATAGCTCTCGATCAACGGGAAGCAGCAAAGCGACAGAAGCCGTCGTTCGGATGTGCCCCGGCCGACGGCAGAGCCCGCTATGGCCATGTCCGACCGGGGCTTATCGATCGTCGAACGGGACCGTCGCGGCACGCTCCAGGTGTTGCTGCGGCAATCCCCGGAGCAAGGGCAGCACACAATCATCCACTATCCGATGACCATCCCGTGCCAGAAGATCACTCACATGAGCGATAGCGTCCTCCACGGTATCGCATGTGGACCAAACATGGGCGATACTCTGTACCAAAATGGGATCGCCAACATGGGACACAACGGTCAGGCTCGCTTCCAGCTCGATTTCCAGGCTCTCTCCATCAGCGTGGACGCGCGGATATTTTCTCATTCCCCCAATCTCCCCAACTATTTAGCGCCACACATAAACTTCCCTGCCCCGAGAGGCGGTGCGCTATCGCATAGCCCGCACAGCAAGAACTGTACAAAGCGGCGCGCAGGGATCACTGAACCCATTGGGCACACGACAGCACGGTCCTAGAGTGGAAGAGCCTTGCGCTCATTTCCCGTGGCAGGAATGCAAAATCCCTGATGGCCTCACGGGCAAAGAGGCCAGAGGTAGAGCGCTTCAGGAGCATTCGCCCGCATTCGGCACCGCACGGTGCGCTCCGACGACAAAGCTGGGACCGAACTTATCGGGGCCATTGCGCTCCGAAATGGTACAGTCAGATAGGCAGATTCGGCCTACAACCTACGCTACTTTACCGCCAATGGCACATATCGAGACAATTATATTCTCATATGGGATAGGCGCATCGCACGCGCATCGTCAGCGTGCAAGATCCGGCAGAATCTGCAGCGGCGGCGCGAGCGGCAGGGCCTGAGGCGCCTGGGAGACCCGCGGCCGCACAGGGCGCCCTGCAGGTTGCACGGCGGCGTCCGAGGCCTCTACAGCCGCGTCGCCGACAGAGCCCGAAAAGGGGTCGAAGTCCCGCATATCCCGCGCTTCTCGGGTTGGTTCAGGACCCGCAGCCGAACGGCTGAGGCATCCGCTACAGATTCCCATCACAGCCCGGCGCGCGGCCTGGTTGCGACGCTCCATTTTCTCGTCCAGCGCCTTCAACGCTGCGTCGGCCTTGGCGTGAAAGGCCTTTTGCTCGGCCGTCTCTGTCTCGGCAGCGCCCTTATCAGATGGAGACGGTGCCAGCGGCGCGGCCCACACAGGCGCAACACCGATCGCCAGGATCGTCACTACAGCGGCATTGAACAAGCAACGCTTCAACATGGCTCTCTCGCAAAACCGCCAGCGGCGGTGAAACAATCAGCGCCAGCGCGCCCTATGAAAAAAGGGCCCAAGCGGCAGCGACTATCGGAACGTCCGATGCCCCTCTGCCAGCCAACCATGGCTTTGCCATGGCAGGGATGAGCCACTTCGACCAATCGCCAGCCCTTTGCAGATAATGCAGCACGATATGTCAAACTTTTTTTAACGACATCGCCAATCCTGCGTCTGGTTCAGAGGCTATATCTGCTGTATGGAGGCGCAGAAATCTGTGCCGTAGGCACGTCCCAAAGAGGTCATATCGTTTTGAAGAGCGTAAAGGGTGCATCGTTCGCAGACAGGCTGTCGTCCGCAGCGGCAGCCAAGAAGGCCCTCGCGGCCTCATTCCAGAAAAAGATCAACGACCCGGACTTAGCCGAGCGCCGGTCAGCGAACCTCGCTGTCGCAAAGGAGCGCGAGGAACGACTGGCACAGCGACAGGCTGAAAAGCAGGCCGAAGAGGAACGCCGCGCTGCCGAAGAAGCCGCAGCGGCGATTGCGCGCGCCGAATCGGAGGCGGCCGCCAAGGAGAAGCTGCTCGCTGAACAGAAGGCTGCACGCGACGCGCGCTATGCCGCTCGCAAGGCTCGCCAACGCTCCTGAGATTTCTCAGGCGCGCTTCTTCATTCCAGGCTTCCTGTATTTTGGGCGGAGCGGCGCGGCACGTAAGCTCAGCGCCCTCGCCTTCCTGTCCTGAGCAGACCAAAGCCGCCCGAAAACGCGACGTCGCCGGCAACAGGCTTTGGCTGGCTCCTCGCCTAATGCCGATCCTCCGGACTGTTCTGCACGTCACCGCTTAGGCGACATGCCTCTCTGCGTGGCCCATCAAACCTCGGTCTCATCTGGCGCGTTACCCCATGCGAGCCGACCGATGTATTGTTGAACATCGATCGGCCAAGTGGCTGTGGTGGCGTGAAGCTGATCACGATCCCCTTTGAACAGCGCACGGGTAGCCTCCTCGAAGCCCGCCCAATTTCCGGCCATGGTAGCCATGAACCGGTAAGCGCGATCGCGACCAGCCCGCGCCTCGCCCTGACCCTCATCATTCCGGCGAGCGGTCTCTACAAGGCGGCGCAACGTCTGCGAAGCTCCGCCCGGCTGCGCAGCCAGCCACTCCCAATGGCGGGGCAAGAGAGTTACCTCTCGCGCGACAACACCGAGCTTCGGTCGTCCGCGGCTGCGTTCGCCGGAGACTGAGGATGGAGCTGAGACCTGTGGGATCGCGACCATGGCGGCGTAGCGCTCCGCAACGTCCTGCGCAGAGCCCCGCACATCCAGATCAATGATCTGGCCGGTCGCATCGTCGAAGGTCAGCACTTCAATATCCGGATCGTGTCCGACGGCAGAATGAACAGCAAGCGCGACATCAATCCAGCTCCCCCTGGCGAGCAGGGCCTCGCCGTGGAAAGCCGTCAAGCATGTGGGGGTCGATTGGGACATCACCATCTCCAGAGCTAACCATCTTAATTATACCCGGATAAATTTCATTGCCAATATCACCCGGATAAAATATTAGCGTCGTGGCTGGAATGGAGGATCGACATGAATCGCGAGGAGCGGAAGGCGCATATTGCTGCCTACAAAGAGCGAAAGACCGTCGCCGGCATCTATGCGGGTGAATGCACGGCGACAGGCGCCCATTGGGTCGGCCGAGCGCCGGATCTCTCCACCATCCGGAACAGGCTCGAGTTCACCTTGGGGCAGGGTCTGCATCGCCATGCCGGGCTGCAAGCGGCGTGGCATACCCACGGCCTGGACGCTTTCCGCCTCAAGACCCTCGAGACAATCGACGAAGATCTGCCCTCCTACGTCGCTGAGCGTTTGCTGGGTGACCGTCTTGCCTATTGGTGCGCGGAATTGAAGGCCGCGAGACTTTAAGGCCGGCTCACCGACCTCATACGAATCCGATCCACCGTCCAGCGACAAGGGTCAGCAACCAGAGCGTGGCCGAAATGAGGGCACGCAGACGTACGCCCGCCGTGATGCGCCCGCCGCGCAAAGCCGCGGCGAACTCCCGGCTGCGATGCTGGAAGAGGACATTCACCAGCGCCAATCCGAGCACGGCCAGCTTCGCGAGGAAGGCGGGATTGCCGACATATTCGACCGGACGCACACTAAACAGCCACAACCCCGTTGCAATCGTGAGCACAACGCCTGTCGCGGCCGTGCGGGACAGAAAAGGGCCGATAACAGCCAGCGATGTCACGCGGCTGAAGCCCATAAGCCGAAAATCCAGCGGCAGGATTCCGCCTACGATCAACCCGATCGACAGAATATGAGCGGCATTGACGAACAGATAGGCTGTGCCGGAACTCTGCAGCCAAACGGCGCCCGGCCACGTCCCCACCCACTGGAGCGTCGGACCGAATATAGATTCCACGAGAACGATCAGTTCGTTTGAATTCGCTCGGGATACATATCGTAATTCTTGCCAGCGATGACGATACGCACGGCTTTCATATGCATCTTGCTGTGGTCACGATTACGGTTGCCGATGGCCGTGATGGCATCACCGACCTTCGCGGTATTGCCTGTAAATCCGGAGCGAGCCGTCTGGCTTGGGTTACCGAGATCAACCTGCCACACCGCGCCATCTTCCGCCTTGACGTGCAGCATCGGATGCGGCGGAGCCATCGAGATCGACTGGATCTGCCCCTTGAGTTGAATTTGCTCGCCATCCGCCCACGACCAGCCATGGTGCGCGGCAGCGGGACCGATAACGGCCGCCACGGTTCCCACAACGGCCAGTCCGAGAAACAGGCGCCTCTGTGTCAGCGGTAGCATGGCTAACGTCTCCTGCTTTGTACGAGATCCGTGATCGTCATGCCAATATGCCCGGATACGTGAAGAACTGTCTTCAAAAGCGCGTCATGCAGGCGCGCAACTCCATGCCCTACGGTCCGAGGCGCGATGACGACGGCTTGGGGCGGCTGGCTCGGGGCATACATTGCCGGCGCGACGATCGGAGCGGACCAGGGCTGACGTTGCGGAAGCGCCGCTTCGATCGGCACTGATGCGAAGCCGCGTGATCGGACGTCTCTTCCTTGGCTCCCGTGGTATGATAATAAGATACCTTGAGGGCTGACCGGTTCGAAGAACGGCTGTTTGGGGAAGCGAGATGGGGGGCAATGACGTTGCTGCAACGCGTGGGCGGCGAGGGACGACCGACGCCGATCAAAATGATCACAAAGACACCGCGAAAGTGCGCGCGACAAAAGATGTTCATGCCAGGCGAGTTCTGGCGGCGAAACTACAGCTCACGTCCCTCGCGCTGAATTGCACGACCCACAAGGAGATCTGCGCCCGGTTTTCCGCCGCCAACGCGCTGACAGCGTTCACGCCGCAAAACGCCTACAAATGGTTCGCAGGGAAGGCGCTGCCCCGCGTGTCCCGCGTCTATTCCGATTGGTCAGCAGTTCTGGGAGGACATCTCACGCCGTCCTTCATCGCGGCCTCGTCCTTCAATGAATTTGCCGAAGCCTTGAGCCGCTCCCACGCCTTGCCAAGAGAGACCGTCGGCCGGCTGTCACCCGATAGTCTCCCCGTGCGAGCGCCTGATACCGCGGACGTGTCAGGCGAACCTTCAGCGCCGCGCGCCGACCATCCTTCCGCGTGGAGGGCCGACCATGTCCTTCCCGGACGATATCTGGCGATTTCTCCTGCCTGGTCGCCGCTGGAGATGGGTCGGCTGGTGGTTGGGCATGTGCAGATCGATGCGCTTGACGGCCATCGATCCAAGTTCACCTATCGCGAGGACTTGTTCGGTCGAGCTTTCGTCCTGTCGGGCGAAATGATCGCCGACACGCGTTATGCGCAAGCCATCCTTCACGCGGATTTCGCACGACGGGCTTGGGTCCTCAATCTGCATCTGCCGCCGTTTCCAGCGAGCTTGCTCACCGGCTTGCTCAGTGGGTCGGCCGTCCTCGATTTTGACGGGCGGTTGTTGACGGGCCGGTTTCTGCTCATGCGGGACTACAGCGATGGGGCGATCGGCGCCATTCCCGCCTATGCGGCACCGGACCCCGTGCTGATCGACGAATGGCTCGGCCTGCTCGGCTATCGTGAAGGCAAGGAGCGGCTAAGCTTCGCAAAGAATGCCGTCGATTTCGTCCTGAACTTCCGCGATGGCATACTGATTGATGTGCCGCCCGAGGATCAGCGGGCATTAGGGCTTGCCCTGGATAAGCTGGCGCCCCACACAGGGCGCCAGGATGCACTCCAAGAGACCGGTCGTTATTCGTCCACCGCGAAGATAAAATCCTTACTGCCGTAAACACGCGCGGGGAGCCCCATGACGAGGACTTCGTTGCCGCCGCCCAAGTCTATGAGGATGTTCTCGCCATGGGATCCATAGGCGTGAATTTTCCCGTTGAGATCGGCAAGGCTGTGAATGCCATAGGCACTCAAATCGATCTTGTCTTCACGCGGCCGGAAATCATGAATGACGTCCTTGCCGTTGCCGGGACCGAACGCAAAGATGTCCCGACCTGTGATCGCGCCGGTCTCGACCACGGCTGCATCACCCCACATTTCGTCGTTGCCGGCCCCGCTGATGAGAACGTCGTCACCCCCGCGGGCGCCTGCAGCCAGAGTTTTCGCGTCGCCGTACAGGTGGTTGGTCATGCCACTCTGCCCGCCGACGTTTCCGGCCTCGATCCGGTCATTGCCGCCGGTCGAACCGGCCCCCAGGGTGACCGCGTCGCCATAAAGGATATTCTGGGCTGAAGGCATCGACACACCGACCAACTCGTCGTTGCCGCCACGGCCTGCCCCGCCGATGAACAGCGCATCGCCGACAAGGGTGAATGTCCCGGAAAAGCCGTTGTCATTCACCAACAAAGTGTCGTTGCCGCCAATGGCATTGTCCAGAATATCGAGTGCATCGCCGATGAGCCAGTTCTGCCCGCCTTCGGCCGTGATACCGCCCACGATCGTGTTGTTGCCGCCGTGAACCTCATCAAGCAGCCGCCCCGTCGCGTCACCGAAGAAGACAAGATTGTTTCCGGCCTGCGTGAGCGTGTGATTGGGTACCGTGACCGTCCCGGTGATATCGCCGTCCGTTTCTCCGAATAGGATGGTCGCATCGTCCGCCCAGGGCGTCGAGGCGGCCCAGGATGATCGGGGGAAGACCGTATCAGCCGAAGTTGCGAATTCCGCGCTGCGTATGAAGGCTTCCGCCACGACCGCGAATGATGCTCCGTCCGTAATCACGCCAGCCCAATAGGCTGCCCCCGCGGGGTCGGGCTCTCGGCCGAGGATATCGGCGTAAAGCCGGGTCACCGCGACCTCAGCACTCGGCTGCTCGAACTCGGCCGCATCAATGAAAGCATGCGCAAGATCGCCCAGACTCATGCCATTTGCGCTTTGTTCGCTCCAGAATGCCAAGCCTGCATCATCCGCATCGCGGCCGAGAATGACTTTGTAAAGGGCGGCGATTTCCGCCTGGTCAACCGCGAAGAGGTCGATGACCGTATCGTCGAACTGGATTTTTTGGATGTTGGCGAGCTTGTCGACATGGCCCGTGGCATTGTCGGTCAGATAGGCGATACCGCCGACGAAGCTGACATCGAACTGACTACGGATCCCATCGACAACGAACGTGTCGACGCCCAGACGGCCGTCGATCACCTCGCTCTCGGGCGCCCCTACCGGTTGATCATCGCCGCTGGTCTGTTCCGTACTAATCGAATTTGCTGAATTACTCATTGCCCACCGGAGGATAATCTGGTTCACCGAAGCGTGGTGCCGACCAGTCTAGTTCAAGCCATCCGGAGAAGCCGTGGAAATTAATGCCCTTCTTTGGAAATTTTTGGAAATTGGATGATATCACGTTCTATACCACCCGTTCGATCATTAGAGGAGAAGATCATCTAGCGCCGGCGGAATGTACCTGTGCCGTCTTCATCAAGAAACTCGACGACCATCTTCTCCGCTGTAGCGCGGTCATTTGTTACGAACTCTACAGCAGACAGGGATCCGACAGGCGCATTTTCACCGGAAATAGCGAACACGAACGTCGAGCCGTCCCAATGTTCGAGCGTATGGCGCCGCGCCTGGGGTCCTATGGTCAAAATCAACTTGCCCTTGTCCTCAGAGATCTGCGCGTCACCGAAGTAATCGTTGGAATAGATGCCTGTGTAGGCCGACAGCGCTTCCGCTGGCCTTACGTCCGAGGGCCTGTCCTTTCCGACGAGACGGCCGACCGGCGTGGCCATTCCCTCCATCGCCCGATTATAGAGGGCGTACCAATCCTCAGTGATCCTACCTACTGTCACCAGGTCGGCGAATTCCATGCCCAAGGCTTCGACGGCACCGATCGGCGCCGCATTGCTCAGCACGACAATTCCGATGTCGAGTGATGGGATCATCACGTAGTTCGTTGCCGCCCCCAAGGAGAAAGCACCGGAGTGGCTCAATGTGGTGCGGCCCGATGCCTGAATCCCCGTACCAAAACCGAAGCCATAGAAGCCTGCGCGGGCGGCGGACGAGGCGGGGTGGGCGCTGACCACTTGTGGCGAGATCGCGGGCAGCAGGGCGGAAGCCTCTATAAGCTGCCTCCCCTCGAAGCGCCCATTCTGCAGGATCAGCGCCATCCATCGAGCCATATCCTTCACTGAGGAGCTGACACCTCCCGCCGGCGTCTGAGCATCGGGCTGGCGGACATAGAGCGGTTCGTAGCCCTTGCTTGTCTTGACGTGGCCGACGGCGCGATTGGAGCTGGCGGCAAAATCGGCGTAGCGTGAACTAGTCGCCGCCATTCCGAGCGGCTTGTAGAGTAGCTTTGTCGAGAGGTCCGCCCAATCACTGCCAGCGGCGGCCGCCGCCGAGACGGCCGCCGCCGTGAGGCCGAAGTTGGTATAGGCATAGTCGCTCCGGAATGCGTGCAGAGGCAAGAAGCGCAGCCGCTCGAGCACGGCGCGCTGATCGAAATCGAGATCCTCCAGATTATCGCCCGCATGGTCCGGCAATCCTGAGCGATGCGCGTAGAGATCCCCAATGGTCACATGGGTGCTGACCCATGGATCCGCTAGCGCAAACCACGGCAGGTGCTTCACCACAGGCGTATCCCAGGCGATGACCCCCTGAGCCACAAGGCGCGCGACGACTGTCGCACCGACGGATTTCGAAAGAGAGGCGATTTGGAACACCGTATCCGCGTCGACAGGGGCAGACTCACCCACCTTGCGCAGGCCAAAGCCCTTTGCGTAGATGGTCTTTCCCCTGTGTACGACTGCGACAGAAAGACCGGGAATACCGGTTTTGGTGAGGATTGCACCAGCGAGCTCGTCCAGTCTGCCAACAGCCCGATCGATCTGCTCTTCGGAAACGGGAAGTGCCGCGACCTCGGAAGGAGACGACGGAGCAGTCTCAGCCCTAGCCGCAGGCGAGGAGGCGAGTGACAATGCCGAGGCGAGCACGGGCAGACCAAGCACGCAAACCAACTTCAAAGCTATGTTCTTCATTCTCCGAGGTAAGTCGTGCGTCATCATGCCGGGCCTCTGGGTAGATCGCCGCGATGGGTAATTTTCGACAACCCGCGCTCTCGTGTTCCGCTCATGCCCCCTCCCCGCAAAACTCAAGTGGGCTCCAAGTTAACTTCCCACATGATGCGATACGCAGGCTACCAGCGAAGCGGCTGATACGCCAAGACCTCCCAGAGCTGCCGCGCAAGGAACAGAACGGTCGAGAATCGGAAGATGGACGGCGCTCGTTCGTCATTCCCGCGCAGGGAGACCACGGGCGGTGCCACAACGCTCAGCCTCTCCGACAGCCGATCGGCCTGCCGGAGCAAACGATTGATGGCAGACCAGATCCCAAACCTTGACAGTCAATATTATTGCGCGCATCAAATAATCGTCCATGTGAGATCGGTTGTATTATACGAATATATGGAACGGAAGATGCCAATCGCGCTCAGCTGATTGGCCAGTGCCGATAATTGGCCATCCTACCCACACATTCCGCGGAATGGCGGGCTTAGGCGGTATTCGCGCCGGCGCGCGACAAGATCATTGCTAGCATGCTTATTTCAGCAATGATATGTCGATCGAAGGTATAGGTCCTTGTGAAGGCCAGACCCGAAAAATTAAACACTCTATGTAAAAGTATATCTTCTTCAAATACATAGAATTGTGACGCCATTTATCAGTGGCGTCCGCAGATCCAACCTCACCCGTATGGGCAGTGACGTCGGTCATTGGGGAAACGCCATGGCAGATACGCATTCAGACGAAGCGCATCTCACGCAATCATCCCTCTGCTTCAGCAATCGGTGCCACAGACTGGCCGCCGCGCTCGCCTCCGGGGCAGCGCTTCTGGGAGCGGCTGCGCTCATGTCTGCGGCGATCATATCGACGGGGAACGCACAGGCTCCCTCCCCTGCACCATCGCCAACACCGCCACCGAATATCCTCGTGATCATGGGAGATGATGTCGGCTGGTTCAATATTGGCGCTTATCATCAGGGAATGATGTCTGGGAGAACGCCGAATCTCGACCGATTGGCCGCTGAGGGCTTGCGGTTCACCGACTATTACGCCGAGGCGAGTTGCACCGCCGGCCGCGCCAATTTTATTACCGGTGAGCTACCGCTGCGCACGGGTTTGACTACCGTCGGCCAAGCGGGCGCCGATGTGGGCATGCCCGATCAGGCGGTCACCCTCGCCACGGTGCTGAAGGCGCAGGGCTATGTCACCGGTCAATTCGGCAAAAACCACCTGGGGGACCTGAACAAATATCTTCCGACAGCGCATGGCTTCGACGAATTCTTCGGTTATCTGTACCACCTCGACGCCATGTCCGACCCATACTGGTTCGACTACCCTCAAGATTGGATCGACACATACGGCCCACGGAATCTGATCCGCAGCTATGCGACGGCGGTGGATGACCCAACGGTGATGCCCCGCTGGGGGCGGGTTGGTAAGCAGCGCATCGTTGATGAAGGGCCGCTCGCGCCGTTCCCGGACATGGCCGGCAAGCAGAACTGGCAGGAAGGTCGCAAAGCCAAGTACAACATGGAGACATTCGATGAAGTCCTGGTGCAAGCCAGCACCAACTTCATGGATCAGGCAAAAAAGGACAACAAGCCGTTCTTCATTTGGCACAACACGACGCGCATGCACGTCTTCACATTCCTTCCTCCAAAATATCAGGCGATGATGAATTATCAGTCCAATTACGGCCTGGAGGAAGCAGGAATGGCGCAGATGGACGACAGCATTGGCGCCTTGCTGAAGCACCTGCAGGATATCGGCGAAGCTGACAACACCATCGTGATCTTTACCACCGACAATGGCGCTGAGGTTTTCACTTGGCCCGACGGCGGAATGACACCCTTCCGGGGCACCAAGGGCACGGTCTTTGAGGGCGGCTTTCGCGTGCCGGCCATCATCCGCTGGCCAGGCAAAGTGAAGCCAGGCACGGTGGAGAACGGCCTTTTTTCCGGACTCGATTGGTTGCCGACGCTTGCGGCCGCCGCAGGCAACCCGAATATCACGGAGCAACTTCTAAGGGGCGTCAAACTGGGCGACCGGACCTATAAGAACCATCTCGACGGCTACAATCAAATGGACCTGCTGCTCGGCAAGGGGCCGTCCGCGCGTCACGAGCTGTTCTATTTCGGCGGGCCACAGTTCGGCGCCATCCGCATCGATGATTTTAAGTTCCAGTTCTACCAACAGCCTTATGGCTGGCCTGGAGAGAAAGTCACGACCGACATGCCGACGATCGTGAACCTTCGTCAGGATCCTTTCGAGCGGACGCCTTCGATCCGCGGCGAGAATCTGAACCATCTCGGAGGCGGCTATATGAATGAGTTCTACGCCCGGGAGTTCTGGCGCTTCGTGCTCGTCCAGCAGAGGGTCGCCCAGCTGGCGCAGACGGCGCTGGAATATCCCCCGATGCAATCACCCGCATCGTTCAACCTCGAGGCAGTGAAAGCAAAGATCGACGAGACTCTCCGGAATCGCGAGGGCCAATAGCGGCCGCTAGCGTCGGCGATTCTTCCATCGCTGGCGTGCCGAGCGGCGGACTTGCCGCGGCTCACACGTGGAGAGACACGGCGGGAACACATCGGTGGAGCGCATTGACCTCGCCGTCGTTGCTGCGCTCCACTCCGCACCGGAGGCTGACGCCCGCAGCTATCAGGTACTGCTGCGCGTGGCGCTCCATTTCGGGCCGTTCGCATCGCCGGCGCTCTCCATTCGCCCCTCGGTGACGCGCCCTTTATAGACCCGGCCATCGGCGGTGAAGGTGATCTCGGCACCGTTCATCCTCGCGTCGGTCAGAGGCGAGCTCTTTCCATTCTGGATCAACTCACCCGACAACATCTGAAACTTCTGGGTCAGCTTCAGCTCGCCGTTGTCGAGTTTCCAGGTGCCGTCGACCTTGGCTGGTACGATCCACTTATGCGCCCTGCAGAAAGATTTGCAATCGGCCCCGGATTCGATGCTCTGGTCCGGCTCCCAGTCATCCATCATGAAGGTGTTGGACACCACACGTGTTCCAGGCTTCATTTCGAGGATGGTCGGACGCAGGCGCAGATTGAGCTCTGGCAGCAGAAAAAGCGTCAACACGGTCGCGTCGGAGAAGTCCGTCTCAAAAATATCGCCCTGAGCGAAGGTCGCTTTATCCTTTACACCCTCACTTTCAGCAGCACGTTGTGAAAGCGCGACGAGATCGGGATTGTACTCGATGCCATGGGCGCGGAGACCTCGCTTGGCCGCCGTGATCACTGTTCGCCCGTCCCCGGACCCAAGATCGATGAGATAGTCGTTCGGCGTCACCTCGGCCATCTCAAGCATGCGGTCCACAAGGGACTGATGGGTGGGAACCCAGACGACGTCCTTGCCCGCCTGTCCGGACTCGGGCTGATAAGTCGGAGTGCCGGGCTGCGCCGGTTGGGCGGGCTGGGCCATGGCCACACCGAGCGATAGGATGGATGCTGCACATGCAGTCGCCAAAAAACGGATCGGCTTCATGGGACATTTTCCTTCGATGGGAGAGTGGTCTGGTCGTCAGTCGATAACAGGTGATATCGCCCTGCTGGATGTATGGGACGGAAGGACGCTCGCGGGCCCGTCCTCATCCCGCGGGCGGCGGAACAGGAGCAAAGGCGCGCCAGCGGCAACGGCCGCGACCCCGATCAACGCGCCAAGCCCGGTGTAGGCCACGCTCGCATGTAGCATGTAGAGGCAGCCCGCACAGAACAGGAGGGGGGTGACCGGGTAGAATGGAACGCGAAACGGCAGCCGGCGATCAGGCTCACGCCAGCGCAGGACCATCAACGCCGCGCCCACCAGCAGCAGAAAGCCCCAGAAAACCGGCGCGGTGTAATCGACCATGGTCTGGAAGCCGTCGCGGCTTGCGGAGCCGAGAGCGACGAGCGCGAGGGCAACGGCACCCTGCAGAATAAGCCCATTGGCGGGCGTCCGGCCGCGCGGATCCCATTCCCCAACCTGCGGCAGCAACGTCATGTCGCGCGCCATCGCGAAATAGACGCGCGCGCCGGTAAAGATGGTGGCATTCAGGGTCGAAAGCGCCGCCGCAATGATCGCAATGCTGACGATCAAGGCTCCGCTTTCACCGGCAACTGCCCGCATCATGTCGGCCGCCACCGCATTCGATTGGCGCAGACCCTCGAGCCCGAGGATGCTCAGAAGCGCTGCATTGGCGAGCAGATAGATGCTCACCAGGACCGCCGTCCCGATCAGCAGCACACGCGGAACATTACGCGGGGCATCACGCAACTCCCCTGAGAGATAGGCCGCCTCGTTCCAACCCCCATAGGTGAGCAGAACAAAGATCATGGCCAGCCCCAAGGCACCAGCCGAAGGTGCGGTCGCTTGCGTCACAGGAGGAGCGTCGCCACTCCACAGCAAGGCAGCCAGAATGATAGCCGCGATACAGCCGAGCTCAAGGAAGGTGACCGCAATCTGCAGCCGCTTGCTTTGCAATGTACCAACCACGTTCAATCCCGTGACCGCAACGACTGCAACAGCCGCGTAGATGGCAACGCCGTGGGGGCCAAGCGGCAGCACCTGCGCAGCATAGTCACCGAACACGAAGGCTACCGCTGCAATTGCGCCGGTCTGAATCACCGAGCCGCGCGCCCATCCGAACAGCATGGCAACGGGCCGGCCATAGGCGCGCGAGAGGAAGTGATACTCGCCGCCCGCATGCGGATGGGCTGCCGCGAGTTCGGCATAGCACAGCGCACCGATCAGCGTGACAATCCCGCCAGCGAGCCAGACAGCGAGGAACGCAAACTCAGTATCGACATTTCCGGCCACCAGAGAGGGCGTACGGAATATTCCGATACCAACGACAATTCCGACCAAAATTGTAACGGCGTCGAATACAGACAAGCTCTCTTGAGGCTCAGAGCGGCTCTTGGGCGGCATCGAAAATCCCTCTCCGTCGTCCAAAGTCTGTTGCACGCCCTATCAATTGCGATGCCGAGCCTCTCCTCAAATCACCATTACGTCATTCCATTATCATGCTTGATTCATTCATTCACAGATCCGTGACCCGCGGGTCAGCTATACTTACGCTTACGTCTGCGTCGGAGGCTGGCGCTCGACCGATCATCCGCCGAGCTTCGTCAGTGCCCTGTTGATCGAGGGCAGCATCGCCAAGGCTCGGCGCTACCATCACCCCCTCCAGCCGAGTTTGAGGTGGCACCGTCATCGGCCGCGTCGGCACCTTATGGCGCCGAAGCGTATGAATGCAGCTCCGCCGGTCCCCGGGAGCCCTGGTGCTGTCGGCGCCTTTCTCCCCCCTTATGTTCCACTAACCTGAAATCCGCGCTTGCCTTTCCCCGGCCGATTTTCTAAGGAAATCAGCCAAGTGAGATTGATCGGGGCATAGCGCAGTCCGGTAGCGCATCTGCTTTGGGAGCAGAGGGTCGCAGGTTCAAATCCTGCTGCCCCGACCACCTCACAAGCGATCTATACGCCCCTGGCGGGGCGCCGGTATGTCAGGAATACAGGAATGAGCGCGCGCATCTACAAGCCGGCCCGGAATGCCATGCAGTCTGGCGTTGCCAAGACCAAGCGCTGGGTACTGGAATTCGATGCGGATCGCCCGCGCGAGGTCGAGCCCCTGATGGGATGGACCAGCACGACGGACATGAAGCAGCAAGTGCGCCTGTTCTTCGCAACGCGCGAGGAAGCCGTAGCCTACGCGGACAAGAACGCGATCCACTATCGCGTGGAGGAGCCGAAGCCGGTCCAGCGGCGGCTGTCGTCCTACTCCGATAACTTCAAGTTCAATCGCGTCCAGCCCTGGACTCACTGATACGGTACAAAGATACGGAAGGCCCCGTAGCTCAGCTGGATAGAGCAGCAGCCTTCTAAGCTGCGGGTCACAGGTTCGAATCCTGTCGGGGTCGCCAACAATTACAAACACTTACGAATAGTTCCGGGCTGCAGAAGTCGCAATTGCGCCGAGTGGCATTGCGACGTTGTTTGGCGTGCACGATCAGGTGTTAGTGCCAAACAATGGGGTATGCGGGATTTCCCGGGCTTGTCTGCTGACTTAACTGTATAAATCCGCAGCTACCGCCGCATCTCGGCACATGACACTTCGCGCATCAAATGCCGGCACGCGCCACCACTAGAGCCGCACGTCACGGACAGCCCGCCCCGCCGCGCTAGGACGGATGCCGCATTTTCACGATCATCCTGAGCGTCAGCGCCGCGCAGAGCAGCAAGAGCGTGGCAGCTAGGGCAACCATCGACAGCATGCCAAGCCTGCGCTTGCGATGTGATGATGAAAACGCTCCGCCGTGCTGCGGCCCTCGCGAGGCCGCGGCCTGATGCTGCAAGGCGGGAGCTTCGTCTGCTCAGCCCTCTTCTTCCTCGAATATCCAGATTTGCCCGCTCGGCTGGCTGGGACCGTCGCTGTCCGTCAAGCCTAGGAAAGCAGGAATACGCCGCTTCTGGGCATCGCTGAGCGACTCGACGAGCGGCTTGGCGGCGGCCACGAGGGCCTTGATGTCCTTCGCCCGCGCCTCTTCGGAGTTGGCTATCGCGCTCAGAACGTCGAGGAAATGGCTTGGTGGCGCGGACGTGATGCGCGCCTTGCGCCGTTCGGCCGATGCCTTCGCGATGTCGCGAATGGCATTCTCGACGGGAGGCCAAAGCTTCTCCTGCTCAGGTGTCAATTCGATGACGGCCTTCAAGGCCGCGAGCCTCGCGTTCAGAACGGCTTTCGCATCGGCATCGGAATAGCCCGGAATCACCGTGGTGGAGACAGGAGGGCTTGCCTGCTGCGCCTGCACGATGCTCACGGAGGTCAGACCAAGAGCGATGGCAGTTGCTAAGGTGGGGACGAAACGCTTCATCAGGATACCCCTAACGGCAAAAGGAGCGCGAGACTCTGCGTCCGCGCGAAGCCAATCACGATCTCAAGGCGCCTATCTCCAGCCGCCGCCCGGCAGCGGGCCATGGTAAGGCGTGTCACGGCAATGGCCCCACGGTCCGCGCCAGAAACCAGGTGGGCAGCCATTCCCGCCAACGACCACGCCGCCAACTGGACCGGCCCAGCCACCGCCTGGAAGTGGTCCGTAATAAGGGGTATCGCGGCAGCCGCCCCAAGGGCCGCGCCAACGCCCCCACCCGCAACCTTCCGCCACGAGCATCACATCCTGGACGCGCTCAAGAGCCGGCATCACCGGCAACGCATGCGCCGGCGTCAGCGCGGGGGCGACCAAAGCTGCGCCCGCAACCAACCCCAACCACAGTCTACGCATGGAAAAACCTCGTAAGAAGGGGGTGCGCTGCACTATGGAGCTAACAACCTACTGGTTCAAGCAGACGGACCGAAAGCTTGGCCGGCAAATTCCCACGTTATCCACCCGTCCTTTTTCCACCTGAGAACAGCACGTAACATCGCGGTCGTTGGAATGAGTGGATCGGTGACCGCTGGAGACAGAAGAACCCGTGGACCGGCGCCTGCGAGCGAGCGGACCTGCCTGTCTGCGGGAGGATTTTCATTGGCGCATGCAGGTACCGCGCAGTCGCATCGCACACCTTTGCATCGCGAGACGCGATTCGACTTTCGCCTTTGCGCGCGTCAGATTGGGAGATAACGGAGGGTGAGGTTTCTGGATGTCAGAGAAAATTCAAGCGCGGCGTTTGAGTAGAAATATTGGAGCTCAGGTCTCGAACGATGGGAAGATCGGGCTTCTCTCATGCAATTTCGGCAGCGAAAACTTGAATATTGCTGTTGATCGGGAGACGGCGACACGGCTCGTTCAGATCCTGTCAGGTCTCCTATCGAGGATGGCCCAGCTCGAAATGTCGAACACAAATGTGCGTTTCGCCATGCCATCTGAGAAATGGGCCTTTGAGCTTCCCCCCGGTGCCAGTCACGCTGTCCTCAGCTTCATGCTGCAGGAAGGGGTGTACCAATCCTTCAAGGTCCCCCTGCATGCGCTCAGGCCGATGAGCCAAACGCTCGGCTGGATGGCCGAGCAGGCTGAGGGCTTGCCGGAAACAATCGAGTTCAGGTAGCGGAGACCGAGGGGCGCTCGGTCGCTTGCGACCCGCTGTCCACGACGAAGAACCAAGACCTTCCAGCGTATGGGATGCTACAGCCGGAAATAACCTTTATGTCTTTACTTGCCCGATTTTGTTTTTCTCTACCGTAGCTTTGCAATCGGCTTCATTCCTCACGAGAATCGCGGCAGCCTATTAGGCTCGCGTCCGTCCAATGCGGAGAGGCTTCAAGTTGGAGCCTTTTTGCCATCGCGGCACAGCTCCTCTCGTGCGGCGCCACCGAGAGACACGCTCTAACAGGCGGTTGGAGCCGGGCGGGCTGTCGACAGTATGACAATCCACCCGGCAGGGAGAGCGGGCTAAGCGCTCGCTTCGTCGAGAGTTGCGATATCAGCCGGCGACAGATCAATAGTGGCAGCTTTTGCGAAGCTCTCGACTTGTGCCACAGTCGTCGCGCTGGCGATGGGTGCCGTGACGCCTTTTCGGGCCATCAACCATGTCAGCGCGATCTCCGCCGGCTTCGCCGCATGGCGCGTCGCCACGGCGTCGAGCGCGGCCAGGATCGCCAGTCCGCGGGCATCGAGATATTTTGCGATGCCTCCTCCGCGCTGGCTCTGACCCAGATCGGCCTTGGAGCGATATTTACCGGTCAGGAACCCCGAGGCCAGACTATAATACGTGACGACGCCGAGCCCCTCACTGATGCAAAGATCCCGTAGTGGACCGTCGAAAGACTGTCTTGCATAAAGGTTATATTCAGGCTGGAGCACTTGATAAGCGGGCAGACCCTTTGTCTTCGCCGTGAACAGCGCTTCGCCGAGCTGGTCGGCGTTCAGGTTGGAGGCGCCGACAGCCCGGATCTTGCCGGCCTTCAGGAGCTTTTCATAGGCGCCGAGCGTAACCTCGTAGGGCGTTTCCGCGTCGGGCCAATGGGAGAAATAGAGATCGATGCGCTCGACGCCAAGCCGCCCCAGGGAGTCATCGACAGCCTTGAGAATCCATGCCTCGCCCAGTCCCTTCTTGCCGGGCTCCCCAAGATCCGAGCCGACCTTGGTAAAGATCACGACGTTGTCGCGCATGCCTGGTCGCGCCTTGAGCCATCGTCCGATGATCGTCTCGGATTCACCACCCTTGTTGCCCGGCGCCCAACGTGAATAGACATCGGCGGTGTCGATGGCGTTGAAGCCATGGTCCACGAAGGCGTCGAGAACCGCGAAGCTTCTCGCCTCGTCGATCGTCCAGCCGAAGACATTGCCTCCGAAGACGATAGGGGCGATGTCGATGCCGGTCTTGCCCAGCGGCCGCTTGTTCATGGAACTCTCCTCGGTGATGATGTCGGACGTCGTCGGTCGTGGCCCGCGAACTCAAAGGCTGTCCACCACGCCACCATCCACGCGCAGCGCGGCACCGGTGGTGGCGGAGGCCTCTCTCGAACAGGCGTAGACAACCATATTGGCCACCTCCTCGGTGGTTGCGGCGCGCTGAATAATGGATGACGGGCGATTGGCCATGACGAAGTCCGCGGCCGCTTCCTCTAATGACTTGCCCGTCTTCTCGATCTCAGGCCGCAACATGTCCGCCACGCCTTCGGACAGGGTCGGCCCAGGAAGAACGGAATTAACGGTAACGCCCGTGCCCGCCATGCGCTTGGCAAGCCCGCGCGCGATCGACAGGACAGCGGTCTTGGTGAAACCATAGTGGATCATATCGGCGGGGATATTGAGGCCGGATTCGGAGGACAGGAAAACGACCCTGCCCCATCCGCGCTTCTCCATGCCGGGCAGGTAAGCGCGCGACAGGCGCACCCCCGACATGACGTTGACGTCGAAAAAGCGCTGCCATTCGGCATCCGGCGTCTCGAAGAAATCCTGCGGACCGAAAATGCCAAGATTGTTCACGAGAATGTCGCAGGACGGCTCGGCCTTGACGAGCGCGGCGCAGCCCTCCGGCGTCCCGAGATCCCCGACGAAAGAGCGGACTTCGGCCGTCGGCACAGTGGCCTTGATGCCCGCGATCGCCTGATCCACGGCATCGGCCTTCCGGCCGTTGATCACGACGCGCGCGCCCGCCTCCGCGAGGCCCTTGGCTGAGGCCAGGCCAATTCCGGCCGAGGATCCGGTCACGACGGCTGTTTTATCGGAAAGATCGATCTTCATGCTGCTCACTCCGAGAAACGGTTGCGCGCAATACCCGAACAGCTGTCCAGCACATGGGCTCCGCTGCCATTCCGAACAACGTCTGGCCCCAACCTTACAGCAGGCACGGATGCATTTTTCGCCGGTTGCTCATGCAGAGAATTCAATGCGGTGATATTGCAGCGCAGTATAAACAGGAGGGGTTGGGCTTCGGTCTTGGTCACTTGGTGGGGCTCCATCCGCCGGCCTGAACTCGCATGCGGTGCAACGCTTTCATCACGCCGGTATCTTCATGACCGTACAATCCGAGACCGTGGCTCCCCTGGCGGCGCCTTCGTCACGCCTTCCTCTTTTCGCACTTGCAGCAGCGTCTTTCGGCATCGGGACCACCGAGTTCGTCATCATGGGGCTCCTCCCCGATGTCGCCACGGATCTCGGCGTCACCATCCCGCAAGCCGGGCTCCTGGTGACCGGCTATGCGCTCAGCGTTACATTCGGCTCGCCTTTCCTCGCCATCGCTACGGCGAAAATGGATCGCCGCTGGGCGTTGATGCTGCTCATGGCGGTGTTCATCGTCGGCAACCTGCTCTGCGCCCTCGCGCCCAACTACAGCCTGCTCATGGTTGCCCGCGTCGTCACCGCGCTCTGCCATGGCGCCTTCTTCGGCCTCGGCGCGGTCGTCGCGGCGGCCCTCGTCAAGCCCCGCAAGCGGGCGCAAGCGATTGCGATGATGTTCGCCGGCCTCACCCTCGCCAATGTGCTCGGAGTGCCATTCGGCACTGCCCTGGGCGGCCAGCTCGGCTGGCGTAACGCATTCTTCGCCGTCGCCCTCATCGGTATCGTGGCCGCCGTCGCACTTCAGCTCTGGCTGCCGCGCAACATTCCCGTTCCGCCGATGAACCTCAGGCGCGAGGCAGGCTCGCTCCGCAGTGCTCAGGTCATTCTCGCCATGGCCATCAGCGTCGCGGTGTCGGCGAGCATGTTCAGCGTGTTCACCTACATCACACCAATCCTGCAGAACGTCACCCAGATTTCAGCCCGTGGCGTCACCCTTATGCTCCTCTTGTTCGGCATCGGGTTGACCGTTGGCAATGTCATCGGCGGCCGTCTGGCTGATTGGCGGCTCATGGGGTCGATCGTCGGCGCGTTGGCAGTGCTGATCCCCGTGCTCGCCTTGTTCTCCGTCACGAGCTTGTCGCCGGTGCTCACCGGCGTCACGCTGGTGGTCTGGGGGCTCGTGGCGTTCGCGCTCGTGCCCCCCCTGCAGACGCGCGTCGTCACCGAAGCCGCCGGTGCGCCCAACTTGGCGTCCACGCTCAATCAGGGCGCCTTCAACTTCGGCAACGCGATAGGCGCCTGGTTTGGAGGGGTAGGCCTCACCCTCGGCCTGCCCTACCAGATGCTGCCATGGATGGGCTCGGCGCTGGCGGTGATGGCGCTCGTGCTAACCCTCATATCCCTGCGCCTTGACCCTGCAAGCCGGATCAAGGCGCAACCAGTACTCTGATCTCAGACGACGGGGCCGATCCTGAACCCCGTGGTGCCGCTCTTCGCGACCGCCGCCGGCAGGCCGAGCTCCCAGTCGAGATAGGCGCGGGACGCCGCGAGATTGCCGCCGTGGCGATCGTGCAGCCAGAAGAGCGTATCGATCCGCTCGTCGTCCGGAGGCTCCCCGGGCGTCGCCACAACCTCCAGCCCGGCTTCTCGCCAGGCTGGCGCACCGCCGGCCAGCACCGCGGCGTCCAGACCGTCGTCGCGCAGATCGCGTGCAACAAGCTCGGCGAGACCGACATCAGCGGCCGCCACGACGATCCGGACGGCATTGCAAACCTCCGGCGGCAACTGTGGCAGCCGCGAGCGATTGGTCCAGATCGCCCCGCCGGGATGGCCACGCCGGTAGTCCTCGCTTGCATCAGCCGAAATGAGCGCAGCGCCCGCGTCAAGCCATGCCTTGGCCTCATCCGGCATGAGGCGTGGCGGACGGGGGAAGGAGACAACCTCGCCATGGCCGGCGGCCGGGACGGTGCCGCTGATCAGTCCGGGCAGGACGGACACATCCCAGCCGAGCTGGCGCAGCCAATGGGCCGTCACAATCGCCCTGACACCGTCGTCGTCGGTCAGCACGATCCGCGCGCCGCGCGTGCCGACCCATTTGTCGAGGGCCTGAACCAGCTGTCCGCCCTGTGCGGACACGCTTCCCATGGCATGGCCTGCCGTGTACTCCTCGGGCTGACGGACATCGAACACATAGGTCGTGCGGGCCGGGTCGTCCCGCCATTCCGCGAGCCGAAGCGGTGTGATCACCGGGACGCCGAAACGGACGCCGAGCGCATCCGCGCGCTTGCGCGCCTCCTCTCGCGCCCTGAGGCCAAGCGTCTGGCGCGGCGGGGGCGGCGCCTCGCGTTCGAGATCAAGCCCCGCGAGCCGCCAGCCCTGAGTGCCGCCGGAGAGCGCCGCCACTCGGTTCGGCACGCCCGCGTTGATCAGGGCCTGCGCCCCGATGATGCCACGTGTCCGCCCCGCGCAGGAGACGACGACATAGGTGTCTGGCGATGGCACGAGTTCGGCGAAGCGATGCACGATCTCGGGGCCCGGCGCACTGATGGCGCCCGGCACGTGGAAGCGCGCGAATTCCTCACTCGTCCGACTATCGAGAACGACGACGTCAGCCTTGGACTTGATCAACCGGTCGAGTTCTTCGGCCGTGATGTCCGGGGTGTGGTAGGCATGCTCGACGCATTCGGCAAAAGCCTTGCTCGGTACGTTGACGCTTGTGAACAGCGGCTCGCCCGCCGCCTCCCAGGCCGCGAGACCGCCCAGGACGAGATGAACATCTCCATAGCCGAGATCCGCCAGCCGCCGCGCGGCCGACGGCCCGATCCCCTCCTCCGCGAGCAGAACGATCCGCGTCGCGGGCCGTGGTACCAGCCGGGGGAAATCGATCTCAAGCCGGCTGTAGGGCACGTTGACGGCAAGCAGCGGGTGCCCTTCGCCGTGAAGGCCCTCTTCCCGCACGTCAACGAAGGCGATTTCCCCCTCTCCCGCGAGCCATGCACGCAGGGTTGTCACATCGATCAATGGCGTGCCTTGCGGTGTCCCCCGCAGGATCACGCTCGTGGGCGCATTCATGGCACTCTCCTTGGCTTCATGAGGGCTGGAGCAGCAGAGGCGGGATCAGTCGCGATACCCGGGATTCTGGCGATCGAGCAGCCGCTTCAGCGCGTCGAAATGCAGGTCGAAGCCGGATTTCGCGCGGTTGGTCAGGGCCGTGCCCGTGATCTGCGCATGCACATGCTTGACCATCTCCTCGGTGAGATAGCGCAGGGGCTGGCCGGTCCACTGGGCGAAGAGCTGGACGCGGGCCGAGCGCTCGAGCTGATAGAGCCGGTCGTAGGCTTCCGCCACCGTGTGCCCGGCGACCAACACACCGTGATGGGCCATGAACAGGATGGTCTTGTCGCCGAGAATGTCAGCAAGGCGCTCGCCTTCCGCCGGATCACGCGCGAGGCCGGTGTAATCCTCATCATAGGCGATCTGCTCGATGAGTTGCGCCTCGGTGTGTCCTATCGGCAGGAGCCGCTGGTCCTTGAGGCGCGTCAAGGCGCTGGTGTACGGCATGTGCGTGTGCAGAAGCGCCGCGTGCTGGGGCTTGCGCCGGTGGATCGGCGCATGGATGCAATAGGCGGAGCGCTGCAGGGCGCCGTCGCCGTCCAGCACGCGCCCCTCATAGTCCACCGTCAGGAGACCGCTCGCGGTCACCTCGGACCAGTGCAGGCCGAGCGGGCTGACATAGAAGCGGTCATCGGTGCCGGGGACCGCCAAAGTAAAGTGGTTGTAGATGCCCTCGCTCATCTCCTGGATGACGGCGAGGCGCTGGGAGGCGGCAAGATCGATCCGCGCCTGACGCTGCTCGGCGGTTTCCTGCCGGCGATCATGGGCGGGGGCGAGGTTCTGGGTCACGGCATTCATCGGATGAGTTCCTGAAGGACTGCGGGCGAGCGCCGGGGCGGCTCATTCCACGGATGTGCGGGGGTTGAAGAGGTCGTTGAGGCCATTGCCGATGAGCATGAAGCTCATGACGGTGAGGAAGATCGCGCCACCTGGCAGCGCGGTCATGTACCAGGCGGTGCGGAGCATCGGGCGGCCAGCGCCCACCATGCTGCCCCAGCTCATGACATTGGGGTCGCCGAGCCCGAGGAAGGACAGCGAGGCGTCCGACAGGATCGCCTGGGCGACGAGGATCGAGGCCGCCACGACGACGGGCGCGAGGCTGTTCGGCAGCACATGGCGCAGGATGACACGCGCCGGGCTCATGCCCATGGCGACCGCCGCCAGCACGAAATCGAGCTGCCGCACCCGGAATGCCTCGGCGCGCACCAGCCGGGCGATCTGCGGCCAGGATGTAATCCCGATGGCGAAGGTGATGCTGGCGATCGATGGGCCGAGGATCACCACGATGATGATGGTGAAAAGGAGCCCCGGCATGGTCTGGAACAACTCGCTGATGCGCATCAGGATATCGTCCACCACGCCGCCGCAGTAGCCCGCCAGCGCCCCGAAGGTGACGCCGACGATCAGCGCGACGGCTGTCGCGGCGACACCGACGATCAGCGAAATGCTCGCCGAATGCGCCATCGCTGCCGCCATGTCGCGCCCCATCATATCCGTCCCCAGCGGAAAACGGGGATCGACGCCCGGCCAGAGGTTAGCCGGTCCCACCATGTCGCGGGGGTCGCCCGGATAGAGCATCCCCGCGGTCAGTGCGATGAAGACGATCACCGCGAGCAGCAGGCCACCGACGATGAGGGCGCGCGATGTCTTGAAGCGCCCGAGCCCGATGAGCCGTGGCAGGGCGAGCGCGACCGCCGTCAGCGCCGAACCTCCACCCGCGGATCCAGCACCGCGTAGAGCAGGTCCACGAACAAGTTGACCACGATCACGATCATCGATGAACATAGGAAAATCCCGAGCAGGAGATTGACGTCGCGGGAGAAGACGGCTTCATGCGCCAGCCGGCCGACCCCGGGCCACCCGAAGACGGTCTCGGTGACGATCGTGCCGCCGAAGATGGCGCCGACCTGCAGCCCCGTGACGGTGACGATCGGCAGGAGGGCGTTGCGCAGCACATGGCGCAGGATGAGGCGCAGGCCCCCTACCCCCTTGGCGCGCGCCGTGCGGACGAAATCCAGTCCATAGACCTCGAGCATCGCCGAGCGTGTAATGCGCACGTAGATCGACAGAAAAAAGAGGCTGAGCGTGAGCGCGGGCAGGACGAGATGAACCGCCACGTCGCGCATCTCGTCCCAATAGCCCGCGTAGCCCGCGCCGATCGTGACGAGCCCCGCCGAGGGCAGCCAGCGCAATTCGATCGAGAACACAACGATAAGCATCAGCCCGACCCAGAAGAGCGGGGTCGCGAAGCCCATGGTGGAGATGACCGAAATCGCCTCGTCGAGAAGACCGCCGCGGTAGCGCGCGGCAATCGCGCCGAACGTGACACCGACAATCAGCGCGAAGGCGATCGCGGTGAGCGAGAGCAGGATCGTTGCCGGCAAGCGCTCCGAGATGAGATCAATCACCGCCATGTTCTGCCGGAACGAATAGCCGAGATCGAAATGCAGGATGTTGTAGATATAGTTGAAGAACTGCTCATGGACCGGAATGTCGAGGCCGTAGAGCTTCCGCAGACTGTCCATATATTCCGGCGTCGCCGAGCCGGACTCTCCCGCCATTACGTCCACGAGGTCGCCCGGCGTCAGCTTTAGCAGCACGAAATTGACGAGAATGATCGCAAAGGCCATCGGAATGGCCTGGATCAGCCGGCGCAGGACATAGACAAGCGAGGATGACATTGCCCGGCTCCTAGAAGACGGCTGCCTGGCCGCCGTCGACGGCGACCAGCGCGCCGACCACATAGCTGGCGCGCTCGCTGGCGAGGAACACGGCGACGTCGGCGATCTCATGGGCCTCCCCGTAGCGGCGCAATGGCGTCTCCGCCTGTCCGCGCGCCAGAGCTTCCTCACGGCTGATGCCAAGCCTTTCCTGCTCAAGCGCCAAGTTCTGCTCTACCCGGCTGGTCAGTGTGATGCCGGGATTGATGGCGTTGATGCGAATGCCGTAGCGCGCGTAGTATTTTGCGAGCCCAAGCGTCGAGAGCAGCAACGCCGCGTTAGCTGAGCCGCCGGGCAGGTGGTTGTCCGCAGGAAATCGCCCACCGGTGCCGACGATATTCACGATCGCGCCGATCTGGCGAGGCGGCGGCGCCGTGCCGTCCGTTTCCGCGCGAGCACGCAGGCGCTTCAGAACGGCATCCTGCGCGTGGATATAGGGAAAGAACTTGGCCTCCAGCCCAGCGCGCCATGCGGCGGGATCGAGCGCCTCCGCCGGCGTGCGCCGCGCCGCGCCGGCGCTGTTGACGAGCACCTCGATCGGACCGAGCCGGGCCTCCACCTCATCGATGGCGCGCGCCGCCTCGGCCGCATCGCCGAAATCGGCGACAATCGCGTGGATGCTGTACCCTTTGCCCCCGAGCAGATCCTTCCCCCGCGCCAGATTGGTGGGATCGCGCGAGGCGATGGCGACACGCGCGCCTTCGCGGGCGAAGGCCTCGGCCGCAGCTAACCCGAGGCCCTTGCTGCCGCCCGTGACCAGCACGACTTTACCTGTCAAACCGAGATCCATGACCTGTCCTCACCATCAGTCCGCATGTTGATCGATGCATTCAATAGTACATCGTGATCGGCGGCGGCGTATCATTGGTGTAGTAATTGCCGACGACCTTGTATTTATAGGACGTGGCGTCGTGGGTCGTGTGTGTCCGCGCGTTGCGCCAGTGGCGGTCCAGGTTGCGATGGCTGAGGGTCGCAGAGGCGCCGCCGACCTCGTAGAGCAGTTCACCGGCCTTGAGCGCGGCTTCGTTGCAGACGATCTTCGCCTCGGCCACCGCGATGGAAGCCTCGATCAGGACCGGCTCCACCTCCGACCAGGGCGTAGATCCGGTCAGCCAGCGCTGGTGCCAGATGTCATGGGCGTGATCGACCGCCTCCGCCGCCCAGAGAAGCGCGGCGCGGGCGGTATGCGCGCGAGCCGCGATGTCACCGACCGTGTAGAGCACATAAGGGTCGTCGCCGGCGCGCGTCACGCCGCTTTCGGCCTGCACGCGCGCATTCTCCCGCACGAAGCGAGTGGTGTCGTCCAACGCGGCAAGCGCGATCCCCACCTCGATGGTGGAATGGAGCAACTGGGTGCCGGCGGCCTGGTAGTTGCGCGTGCTGCCCTCCTTGGCGTCGAAGGGCATGACCTCGTCGGCCGACACCGCGACGTCATGGAACTCCGTGGTGCCGCTCGCCGTGCCGCGCTGACCCATGGCGCGCCAGTCGTCGATCTGGTGCACGCCCTCGCGCGTCTTCGGAAAGAGCACGGAGACGGTCCGGCCGTCCTCATCCCGCGCCGTGACGCGCAGGATGTCGGCCATCAGCCCGCCGGTGCTGTAGAATTTCGTGCCGTTGAGTCGGAAACCCGCGCCGTCGCGCGTCAATGTGGTCGCGATATCTGTGCGGACCTTGCTGCCGCGCTCGGTAGTGGCGCCGCTGACGATGGCGCCATGGCGGATCGCCCGGAGCCAGCGGCGGCGTTGTGGCTCCGTCGCCATCAGCCGGATGCGCTCCACCGTGGTGAAATGCGGCAGCAGCACCTGGGCGACGCTGGAATCCCCCTTGGCGAGCAGGATCAGCACCTTGACGGTGTTGGCGTAGGAGAGATGCGGACCGCCATAATCGCGCGGCAGGCGAATGGCGCTGAGGCCCGCCTTGCGAACCGCTTCGAGCTCCGCATGCGGATGGCGGCTCTCCCGATCCCGCTCGGAGGCGCCGGCGGCGAGTTCCGCGCTCAGCGTCTTCGCGGCGGCGATGAAATCGGAGGCCGACTGGTGAGGTGAGACGACTGGATCGCGATAACGCCCCAAGGCTGGCACGTCATCTGTCGCCGTGTTGGCGAGGGATAGCTCTACACTGGACATTCACAGGTCCTGAATTCTGATGGAGGCGGATCCGGGCGCCGTCATTCGGCGGGAATGCCGACGGTCGCCGGATGGGCGTCGTAACGGAAGGCATGCCCCGGATGGCGAGGGCCGAGCCGGGCATGGCCGAAGAATTTCTCGCGCAAGGGGCCTGGCCGGTAGGCGGTCTTGAAGACGCCCCGGTTCTGCAGTTCGGGCACGACGAGATCCACGAAATCCTCGAGATTGCGCGGCTCGACCACACGGGTGAGATTGAAGCCATCGACCCCCGCCTCATCGACCCAGGCGAGGAGTTCGTCTGCGACCTGCGATGGCGTGCCGACGATGAACGGCCCGCGTCCGCCAACCTCGCCGAAATCCGCGAGGTCCCTCACCCTCCATACCCTGTCGGGGCTACGGATGGTCATGGCCTCCAGCTTCGATTGCACGCTGTTGTTGTTCTTCACGAAGCGCACCGGGTCGTCCGGCCCGTAGTCGCCGAAATCGATGCCAGTCCAGCCCGACAGCAGCGCGAGCGCGCCCTTCACATCGAGATGGCTGCGGTACTCCTCATATTTGTCGCGGGCCTCGGCTTCTGTCGGCGCAACGATCACGGTGGCGCCGACGAAGATGCGGATATCGTCGGGGTGCCGGCCGAAACCGATGGCGCGGCGCCGGATATCGGCCGCGCTTTCGGCCAGCTGCTTCTTGCTCTGGTTTGTAAACACGCATTCCGCGTGGCGTGCCGCGAAGGCGCGGCCGCGCGCCGAAGTCCCCGCTTGGTAGAGAAGCGGCGTGCGCTGGGGCGAAGGCTCGCTCAGGTGAATGGCGTCGAGATCGAAATACGTGCCATGGTGGCTGATGCGATGCACCTTCTCAGGCCGGGCAAAGACACGGCCCCCCTTGTCTCGCACCGCCGCGTCATCCTCCCACGAGCCTTCCCAGAGCTTGTAGACGAGGTCCAGGAACTCGTCGGCCCTATCATAGCGCTGGTCATGGTCACGCACCGCCTTGTCGCCAAGCGCCTTCACGCCGCTTTCGAGATAGCCGGTGACGATGTTCCAGGCGATGCGGCCCTTGGTGAGATGATCGAGGGTCGAGAAGCGGCGCGCGAGGTAGTAGGGTTGCTCATAGCCCACCGAGGCGGTGACACCGAAGCCGAGGTGCTGCGTGGCGGCCGCCATCGCGGAAATCAGCACGGACGGATCATTGCTCGGGATCTGCGCGCCAGCCGCGAGAGCCGCATCAGGCGAGCCCTTGTAGACGTCGTAGACACCCGAGACATCGGCCAGAAAAATGCCATCGAGCAAGCCGCGTTCGGCGGTGCGGGCGATGGCGATCCAGAAATCAAGGTCGGTGTAATCGATCGCGCGATCGGCAGGATGGGTCCATAGGCCGGCCCAGCTATGGCCGGGAGCATTCATGTGGAACGCGTTGATCGCAATTTCCTTCGGCATGCCGATCTCCACTGAAAAAGGGCAGCCCGTCAGGCCGCGTTGTAACGGAAGGCAGCGCCGGGGTGCGGCGCGGCGAGGCGCGCGTGTCCCGGGCCGAACAGCTTCTCGCGATAGGTACCGGCGGCGTATTGGCGCTTGTAAGCGCCGCGTCTCTGCAGCTCCGGCACGACGAGATCAATGAAATCGACATAGGTTTCGGGCGCGACGGCATAGGCGAGATTGAACCCGTCGGCGCCGGTTTCCTCGACCCAGGCCTCGATCTCATCCGCGACCTGCTCGGGAGAGCCGACGATGACGGGCCCCTGGCCGCCGATACCGGCGTGGCGCGCGATGTCGCGCAGGGTCCATTGCCGGTTCGGATCGGCGACGGTGAAAGCCTCGATCGTCGAGACCACGCCATTGTCACGATCCTCGTAGCGCAGCACCTCATCGAGGTCGCGGCCCGCGAGGTCAATGCCGGTCCAGCCGGAAAACAGCACGAGGGCGCCCTCGTGGCTGATGTAGGAGCGGTATTCCTCGAGCTTCGCCTGAGCGGCGCGCTCGTTCTCGCCGACGATGACGGTCATGAGGGGAAAGAACAGGAGATCGTCTGGATGGCGCCCGTTCTCGGCGGCGCGGCGCCGCACGTCGCTGATCACCTTGGCGGCGACCGTCTTCGTCGGCGCGGCGAGAAACACGCCCTCGGCGTGGCGTGCCGCGAAGGCGCGCCCGCGCGTCGAGCCGCCGGCCTGGAACAATACGGGCGTGCGCTGGGGCGACGGTTCCGTCAGGTGGATCGCGTCCAGCTTGTAATGCGTGCCCTGATGGCTGACACGGTGGACCTTCTCCGGGCGCGCGAAGACACCCTCCTCCCGATCCCACAAGACGGCGTCATCCTCCCAGCTCCCTTCCCAGAGCTTGTAGACAACCTCCATGAACTCATCGGCGATGTCGTAGCGCTGGTCATGCGGGACGATCGCGTCCCGCCCCATGCCCTTCGCGCCCGCCGACGACTTGCCCGTGACGATGTTCCAGCCGACGCGTCCGCGCGTCAGCTGGTCAAGGGTCGAGAAACGGCGCGCAAAGAGATAGGGCGGCTCGAAGGAGAGATTGCCCGTGACCGCGAAGCCTAGGTTGCGGGTTGCATGCGCCATCGCCGGGATCAACAGCGTGGGATCGTTGGTCGGCACCTGCGAGCCATGCGTGAGCGCCGCATCGAGATTGCCGCCGTAAACATCGTTGGGCCCGATGCCGTCGGCGAGAAAGATGGCGTCGAACAACCCCCGCTCCAGCGTGCGGGCGAGGTCGACCCAATAGTCGAGATCCTTGTAGGCGGTGGAACGGTCCCGTGGATGTCGCCATAGCCCTGGCGACTGGTGAACCGGGCGGCCGACAACGAAGGCATTGAAGCGGATTTCCCTGGCCATGGCGCGATCTCCCGATCCTTAAGGCTCGATCCAGACGTTCGACAGCGCGGCGAGCGCGGCATCGGGTCCAGTGCCAAGACCATGGACCTTGCGGTTGTAGAGGGTCACGTGCCGCATCTCGCTGAGCGGCAGAATGGGGAGATCCCTCATGACGAGGACCTGCAGTTCGTCGAACAGCGCCTTGCGCTTGACCGCATCCGGCTCGATCTGGAAGGCGCGGATGACCCGATCCGCCTCGGGATTGTTGTAGCCCGAGTTGTTGGAGGCCGGCACGCCGCGCACATGGTTGGTGGAGATGATGAGGCGCGGCAGGCCCATCTCCGGGTCCATCATGACGGCGATGGTATTGCTGTCGGTATCGAAGTCCCAGTCCGAATAGACCCGCCTGGTCCAGGTGGGATAATCCTGTCCGCGCAGCACGAAATCGATGCCGACACGCTTCAGATTGTCACGAATATAATCGCCGGCGTATTTGTAAGTCTCTCCGAACGGCAGATAATCGTGCGTGATCGAGAAACGCGCACCGTTGTCCTTGCGCGGATAGCCCGCCTCATCGAGAAGTTTTTCCGCCGCGGCCGGATCGTAGTCGTAGCTTGGGACTTCCGGATTGTGGAACCGCGTGAGATGCGACGGCACGGGACTGATAGCCGGCTTACCGAATCCGTACCAGACTGTATCGATCAGCCCCTGCCGGTTAATGGCATGGGCAATTGCGCGCCGGACGCGAACATCGGCCAGGACGGGATTGCTGAGATTGAGATCGAGCAGGAAGACGTGTGACTGAAAGGCATAGCCCCGCGTTTCAACAGCCAGCTCAGCACTAACCTGGAGGCGCTTGACGTCCGCCAGCGGCACGGCCGTGAAGGGCGCGTAAAGGACCTCGCCCGTCTCCAGCGCCGCGGCGCGCGAGGCCGCATCCGGGATTACGCGGAAGATGATGCGGTCGAGATAAGGCTTGCCCACCTCCCAGTAATCGGGGTTTTTCTCCAGCAGCACATATTGGCCCCTCTTCCACTCCTTGAAGCGGAACGGACCTGTCCCGACCGGCGCATTGTTGTACGGGTTCTTGAGAATATCCGTGTTTTCATAGAGGTGCTTGGGCAAAACTTGCGATTCAGCGGCATTGAGCGCGCTCAGGATCACAGGCGCTGGCGCGTTCAGGTGGAAGACCGCGGTATGGGCGTCCGGCGTCTCGACGTCCTCAAGCGACGCGAAGGTGACACGCCCCCGCGCATGCAGCTTCTTCCACAGCTCAAGCGCGCTGAACTCGACGTCGGCTGAGGTGAACTCCGCTCCGTCATGCCATTTCACCCCCTTACGCAGGTGGAAGGTGATGGATCTGCCATCCGCCGGCACCTCCCAACGCTCGGCAAGGCCGGGTTGGGGGGCCATGCTGTCGTCATAGCGCAGCAAGCCGTCATAGACGTTCGCGCTGACCGAGCCGTTGGCATAGTTGTTATTCACGACACTGTTGAGCGAGGTCGGTTCGGGCTGGATCACCGTCACCAGCGTGCCACCACGGGCCGGTGCTTCGGCAAGCAGCGGGGTTGCCGCCAGCGCTGCGCCCGCCCCGGCCGCCGTCTGCAGAAGTCTGCGGCGCGTGAGCCTTGGTGACCCTCGTGGAGCGCTTGCTGACACTGATGACACGTGAACCTCCGCCGATGGCGAGCCGTGGACGCCGCTCGCGGCACATGAGCGGATGGTTTGCGATTGAAAGGGGTGCCTGCGGCAGCACTCCGCCGCAGCTTGGAATCATCAATAGCACATGTTTTCATTTTTTCTATAGATTTTATAGACAAAAAAATCAGTCCATGCGAACGTCACTCTGTCCGGACCTGCTGCGGCGCCTCGCGCTCCACGGTTCGCATCCATAAACCCGTTGTTTTCAAAGACATTTCAAGGAACGATCATGCCCGCGAGATCCGGCGGCACCCGCCCTACCATCAGCCACCTGCAGCGTACCCGGCTCCCCCGGGTTCGGTATTTGCAGACCGCGCTCGCCTGTTTCTCGCTGTTGCTCGGCTTGGCAGCAATTGGCTTGCCACCATCACTTGGACAGGCACAGGAAAGCGGGGCCCCCGTGCCGGTGCGGGGAGGCACCTTGATCGCGGCGATCGAGCCGCAGCCGTCGGTGCTGACGACGGTGTTCAACAATCAGTATGCGAATGCTGTGCTGTCGACGAACATCTTCGATGGTCTGTTGCGTTATGATGAAAACCTGGCGCCGCAGCCGAGCCTTGCCGAAAGTTGGGAGGTTGCGCCGGATGGCAAGTCCATCACCTTTCACCTGCGCAAGGGCGTGAAATGGCACGACGGCGAGGAGTTTACGTCGGCCGATGTGAAGTTCAGCGCGCTCGAGGCCTGGAAGAAAACCCATACGCGCGGGAGGCTCACCTTCGCGGCTCTCCAGGATGTCGAAACTCCGGATAAATATACAGCGATCTTCCACCTGGAGACGCCGTCTCTTGTTATTCTGAACGCGCTCAACGCTGCGGAATCGCAAATCATTCCAAAGCACATCTTCGCAGGGTCAGCTATACCCACAAATCCGGCCAGCGCCAGGCCGATCGGCACCGGGCCATTCCGCTTCAAGGAGTGGAAGAAGGGCCAGTATATCGAGCTGGAGCGCAATCCCGACTACTGGGATGAAGGCAAGCCGTACCTCGATCGCATTATTTTCAAGGTCATTCCTGATACGGCAAGTCGCGCTGCCGCGCTGGAAACCGGCGAATTACTGTTCGCGCCTTATGACGCTGTTCCGTTCGGGGATGTCGCTCGCCTGCGCAAGGATCCTAATCTGCGTTTCGAGACGCGTGGCTATGACTATCACTCACAGTTCTACCTGTTGGATTACAACCTGCGAAATCCCATTCTCGCCAACCTGAAAGTCCGCCAAGCGATCGCCCGCGCCATCAACAAGCAGGGGTTGATCGACACCGTGTGGTACGGACTTGGCAGGCCCTCCACCGGCCCTATCCCGTCCAGCGTCAAGACTTACTATACGCCCGATGTCCAGCAGTACGACTTCGACCCAGCAGCTGCGGAGAAGCTGCTCGACGACGCAGGTTATCCGCGCAAGGCGGATGGCACGCGATTCGACCTGAATATAGACTTCACCGCGGTTGGCGACGTCACCGCCAATTCAGCCGAATATATCCGCCAGAGCCTCAAGCGCGTCGGCATCAACCTCAAGCTCAACAACCTCGATGATCCCTCCTATTTAAGGAAGGTCTACAAGGACTACGATTACGACTTGAACCTGCTCCAGATCTCACCGCTGATCGATCCGCAGATGGGGCTTTTCCGACTTTACTGGTCCAAGGCGCAGGCGCCGGGCGTGCCCTATGTCAACGCGTCGAGCTATGCGAGCCCGGAGACCGACCGCATCATTGAGGCGATCCGCATCGAGGGTGATCCCGAGAAACGCGTGAAGCTGTTTCATGACCTGCAACGGGTCGTGACATCGGACCTGCCGCTCGTGCCGCTGTTCGAAATGCAGCATTTCACCTTCTACAACAAGAAGGTGCACGGCGTGAACACGACGCCGGACGGCGCGATCTCGTCGCTCAAGAACGTCTGGCTGGAGCGCTGAGCCCCCACCCCTCGCCTGATCCGTTAGGCCGCCGGCCTGTCACGCCGGCGGCCGAGCCGTGACCGATTGAACAGGACAGCACCAATGGCGCAGCCATCCCTGGCCCGCATCCCGTCATCAAGCCCTCACGATGGCCAGGCGCTCGTCGCGCTGTCAGCCGCATTCGGCGAGAAACTCGCCGCCGGGGCGGCCGCGCGCGACAGCGAACGCCGCCTGCCCTTCGCGGAGATTCGCGAGCTGGCGGCCTCTGGCCTGCTTGCCGCCCGCGTGCCGGCGGAATACGGCGGGCCTGAGGTGTCGATGGTCGACTACGCCCGCATCATTCTCAACCTCGCCAAGGGCGACCCCAATGTCGCCCAAGCGGCGGCACCCGTCTTTCCCAATGTGGAGAAGGTGCGGATCTATGGCAGCGAAACGCAGAAGCGGCGTTATTTCGACCTCGTGCTGGACGGCCGCCTGTTCACGGGCAATGCCGCAGCCGAGCGTGGCGGCAAGCGCATCGGCGACATGACGACCCGCGTGACGCGCAATGCCGGCGGCTATCGCCTCAATGGGCGCAAATATTACGCCACCGGCACGCTCTTTGCGGAATACGTGCTGGTGACCTCCCACCTCGGCGATGACAGCCGCGCGGCGGTCATTGTCCCAACTGATCGCGAGGGCGTCACCGTCACCGACGACTGGGACGGGATGGGCCAGCGCACGACGGCGAGCGGCACTGCGGTGTTCGACAATGTGCGGCTCGATCCCGACGAGATCATGCCGATCCCCGCCTATGGCCAGCGCCGCACCTACGAGGGCGCCTATGCCCAGCTGATGCATGCGGCGCTCGATGCGGGCATCGCGCTGGCCGCGCTCGAAGACGGCATCCGCTATGGCCGCGACGGCGCCCGCCCCCTCCCCGAGGCGGGCGTGGAGCGCGCCGCGGACGATCCTTACGTGCTGCACACGATTGGTGAGATGGCGATCCAGACCCATGCGGCCGTCGCGCTGGTGGAGCGCGGCGCGGCCTTGCTGGATCGCGCCGTCGAGGTCTTCTTCAGCGGGAAGGATGCCGACCGACTGCTGGGCGAGGCCTCCATCGCCGTCGCCGAGGCGAAGTTTCTGTCGAGCGAAGCCTCCATCAAGGTCAGTGAGATGATCTTCCGCATTGGCGGCGCCTCCGCCACATCGCGCCAGCGCAATCTCGACCGCCATTGGCGGAACGCGCGTACCCACACCACCCATGATCCTGTTGCCTACAAGGCGCGCGCCGTCGGCGACTTCTACCTCAATGACGCATTGCCTCCCATCAACACCAAGATATGATCGCCCCCTCTCGAAGCGGGTGGGAGCGGCGTGGATGACGAGGCTGTGCATTTTCGGAGCGGGCGCCGTGGGCAGCCACCTCGCCGCCAAGCTCATTCGCTCCGGCAACGCCGATGTCTCACTCGTCGCGCGCGGCGCCCATCTCGCGGCGCTGCGGGATAACGGCCTGACGCTGCGTGGCGTGGGGAAGAGCTTCACCGTCCCCGTCGCGACGGCGACAGACGATCCAGACAGCCTGCCGCCGCAAGACGTCGTGGTCGTCGGGTTGAAATCCCACAGCCTGCCGCCGGTTGCCGCTCAACTCGGCCGGCTTATCGCACCGGACGGTGTCGCGCTCTTCTGCCTCAATGGCATCCCATGGTGGTGGAACCATGGCCTGCCCGGAAAGGCCGGGCCCCTTCCGCTCATCGACCCCGATGGCGTGCTCTGGAAGGAGGTCGGCGCGAAACGGGCGCTTGGCGTGATCGTCCAGTCACCCAACGAGATCGTTGCGCCGGGCGTCGTCGAAAATGCGAGCGACAGCAATCACTTCCTGCTGGGCGAACCGGACTGCAACACAAGCCCTCGCCTGGACGCCAGCCTGGCGCTTCTGCAATCAGCCGGCATCGACGCTATGCGTTCGCCCAACATCCGCCGGGATGTCTGGGCGAAGCTTCTCCGCAATGCCTCCAACGGACCGCTCGCCGCGCTGACACGCCTCGTCGGCGCTGAACGCAACGCATTCCCTGAACTCGGCGCGGTTGGCCAGGCCATCATCACCGAGCTAGTCGCCATCGCGGGCGCGCAGGGCTACGATATGGGCACAGAGGTGGGCACAGAGGCGGCCGAAAGAGGCAAGGGGCCGCGGGCCCAGGCTCTCGCAGCCGTTCGCCCCTCGATGCTTCAGGACCTGCTGCAGGGCAGGCCGATGGAGGTCGAGAGCCAGCTCGGCCAACCCGCGCTCTTCGCCGATGAAGTCGGGGTTGCGGCCCCAACCCTCAAGACGGTGCTCGCGCTGCTGCGCGGGCTCAACCACGCGATAACCCGCGGCGCATCGCCCAAAGCGGACGCGTGAGGACGGACCATCCAAGCATTCAAGCGCTCGGAACGTCAGGACATGGGCGCCGGCCGCGACCGCACATCAAGGCAAGTCGTCCAGCGCCAGGGTGTTGCAGACCAATCCGTATCCCTACATATCCACGATCGGCGCGAAACCGCCAAAGATCATGCGTTTTCCGTCGAAGGGCATGGTCGAGCCCATCTCCTTCATGCGCAGGTCGGACATCATCTTGGCATGGGCCGCGTCTCGAACTTCCTTTGAAGGATATTCGAACCAGCTGAAGACGACGACCTCACCCTCCTCGGCCTTCACGGCACGGCGAAAATCCGTGACCTTGCCGTCCGGCACGTCGTCACCCCAGCATTCAACGACGCGTGTCGCGCCGAACTCCTTGAACAAGGGCACCGCATCAGCGGCGTGCTTGCGATAGACTTCCTTGTTCGCGGCAGGCACCGCGGCAACGAACCCTTCCACGTATTTCATCATTCTTCTCCTCCCTGAGGCTGCTGACCTGTCACACCAGCGCGAGGCGCCATAGATACGTTGATATCAACTTATCTATAGCTTGTCAAAATTGCCTTGCCTCCATGGTCCACCTCTCCTTCCGCGCAGCCCGCGGGCTCATGCGTCGGCGAGCGGCCAGCGGCCCTTCTCATGGTATCGTCCTAGTCCGCGTTCGCTGTGAATAAGTGTGAAGGCCGTGGCCTTGAAACGGATCGGACCAATCGACTGAAAGGGCACCGGCCCCGGACAGTAGGCCAGCGTCATATGCGGCTTGAAAGTGTCTGCCGCGCGTAGGCCATGGCCCCGCATGGCTTCGACGAGCGACTCGTGCAGACGCTGGAGAGAACCGGCTTCCGCCAGCAGCACGAGGGGATGTTTGCGCTCCCCGCCGCCGCGCTTGGGTGCTGGCCGAAAACTCCCCACCGAAGAGAAGGTAACCTCGAACGCCTGCCCACCGATGGTGCGAGCAGCGAGCTCCGACGCATAAACCTTGTGCGTTGGCAGCCGTTTGTAGTCGCCCACGTGGTACAGCGACACATGGAGGCGCCCTGGTTTCAGGACGTCTCCCTGGATCGCGTTCAGCTGCCGAAAGGCGGTGCTGAAGCGCGCGATCTTTGCGGCGGATCCACGGTCTGGAAGCAGGCAGAAAAACAGCCTCTCGGGCAACTTCGGCCGCCAGGGCTCGTCCCGGAATAAATCAAGCTGATCTTGCATGACGGGCGCTCCCCTACGCAATAATCGCAGCCCGATCCCATTAAATTGGCGACCGGGCCGCCGAGACGCGCGACAACGCTAGAGCCTCTTGGTAGATGCCCGAAACGACCTGCAGTATAGAACATATCATGAACGAATCAAGCGCCGGCGAGTGCAGCGATTCGGATCAATGCATCCGCCGGTGTGATAGGCTCGGTGCAGCCTATGACAAAGGGAGGGCCGTGGCGCCATGACGGACGGACATTCAACCACCCAGCGTAGCGTGGTCGTGCAGGGCTTCACAAACAGTGTCCTTGACCCGAAGGAGCCCATGCTCGGACCGCTGGAGAACGGAGGCACCATCATCGCGAATACCGCACCGGGATGCTGGGGGCCAATGATCACCCCGCGACTGCGCGGTGGGCATGAAGTCACCCAGCCCGTCTTCATCGAGGGCGCCGAGCCGGGCGATGCCGTCGCGATCCGCATTCGCGACATCACCGTTACCTCGCTCGCTACTGCATCAGGCCATGACAGCTCACCCGCCGGTTTCTGTCTGGGCGATCCCTATGTGGCGGCGCGCTGCCCGGTCTGCGACGAGATCTGGCCGGAAACCCACGTCGAGGGCATTGGTCAGGACGCGGTGCGCTGCAACAAATGCGGCAACGCCGTAAAGCCTTTCGAGATCGTCCATGGCTATACTGTCGTATTCGACCATGCGCACGGCGTCGGCCTGACCATGCCGCGATCAGCCGCTGACAAGATCGCTCGTGAAGCCAAGCATTATGCGGCGCTGCCCGATCATTCGGTGCAGCACTCCATTCTGACCTTCGCGCCGGCGGACATGGCCGGCGTGCCCGTGCGTCTCAGGCCGTTTCTCGGCCAGCTCGGCACAACGCCGTCAATGGCCCTGCCGGACTCTCACAACGCAGGCGATTTCGGCGCCTTCCTCGTCGGCGCCCCCCATCCCTATGCAGTCACGGCCGAGCAGTTGGCCGCGCACAAGACGGACGGTCATATGGATATCGACGCGGTGCGCGCAGGCGCGATCCTCGTGGCGCCGGTGAAGGTGAAGGGCGCTGGCGTTTACATGGGAGACATGCACGCCGCCCAAGGCGACGGCGAGATCGCCGGCCATACCATGGATGTGGCGGGCAGCGTCACGCTGCAAATCGAGGTGGTGAAGAACTATCGCATCGACGGGCCGGTTCTCTTCCCGCTGCCGGAAGATCTGCCGCCATTGGCGCGGCCGCTCTCGCCCGGTGAGAAGGCGGCGGCGCAGAAGCTCGCGAGCCAGTGGGGTGTGAGCGCCATCGAGGATCTCGCGCCAATCTCCGTCATCGGCACCGCGGCGAACATGAACGCCGCCATCGATAACGGGTTGCAGCGCGCAGCGGATCTTCTCGGCGTCACGGTCCCGGAAATTCGCAACCGCGCGACCGTCAACGGCGCCATTGAGATCGGGCGCGCGCCCGGCGTCATTCAGGTGACCTTCCTCGCGCCGCTCAGCCGCCTGGATGCCGCCGGTCTCGGCCAATACGCGCGCGAGCAGTACGGGCTGTAGAATACGCCAGGGCGAGGATCTTGCCGCAGTCTCCGCCAAGGCCTTGCGAACCGGCCGTCGACATGGGACTGCGGAGGAGGGCTGATCTCAACCATCGATACGAGCGGGATCGATCAGCCCTGACGTCGAATCAGACGACACGCAGTCCATGGCGACTGCGGCCGGGAACGCTCATGGTCACAAGCGGGCTTCCGCCATCGTTCTCCTCATCGCCCAAAGCGCTCACCATCTCGACGAGCTGGTCAAGCTGCGCGTCAATCTCGCGCCGCAAGGCGCAGAGGCGAAGAAACTCTTCCTCATAGGTCCGACGAGAGGGCCGATTGGGGAAGCGGAGTACCGTCATGAGCGAATCCCTGTGATCGCGTTGTCGCCCACAGTGATGCACCGGAGATGGCAAATTTTTTCCTACCAACGATCAGATTTGCCCATCACCTCTCCAGGAAGCAGGACGCCGGCGGCTGCCCGAAAGCAGTGCCGGCATCGCTCCCCTTCATGAAAACCTTGCCCTAAGCAGAAGGCTTTAGGCACCTTCAGGACACTCACTGACCCTTGCTGACATTCCAGTAGACGGGAACGCCAGCGGCCAGAAGGCCGTCAACGTTCTTGCGAACGCCGCGCACCAGGTAGAATTGGCCGACAGGGACATAGGGAACAGTCTCAACGGCGCGGAGCTGGATCTTCTCGGCGATGTCCTTGCGGGCTGCGAGATCCGGTGCCGTCGTGAAAGAGGCGCGAAGTTTCTCGATCTCCTCGTCGCAAGGCCAGCCGAACCAGGCCTTGTCGCAATTCGAGCGCAGAGCCATATGGCCGACCGGCTCACTCATGTCCGGCGCCGCGGGCCCGGACAGGAAGATGGACCAGCCGCCCTGCCCGACCGGGTTCTTGCTCGTCCGGCGGCTCGACAGGGTGCCCCAGTCCATCGCTTGGTAATCAACCTTCAGGCCGATGTCGCGCATGGCCTGCGCCACCACGAGGCTCGCCGGATGAAGGGCGGTCTCGGTCGCGTCGAGAAGGACGATCGGCGTGCCGTCATAGCCGCTTTCCTTGACCAGCTGCTTGGCCTTTTCCACGTCGGGCTTTGGCCATCCCGCCTGCGTGAAATAGGGCGAGTCGCACATGTAGAACGATGGGCAGTTGGTGTAGAGGCTCGGGTCATCGACATAGGCACGCAATGCCGGGTCCTGGTCCACGAGGGTGAGGATCGCCTGCCGAAGCTTGGCATTGTTGAAAGGCGGCTGCGACTGGTTGAAGCGCATCACGCCCTGCAAGGCCGCGAGTTTTGCGATCCCCACATCCGCATTGCCCTTCACCAGGGGAATCATGTCCGGCGGGACTTCCTCGAAGATATCGATCTCACCGGCCTGCAACGCATTCAGCGCGGTTTGCGCGTCGGGAATGATTTGCCATTCCACACGATCGACCTTCACCGGCTTGCCTCCAGCCAGGCCGTCGGGCGCTTCGCCACGCGGGCTGTAGGTCGGCGATTTAACATAAACCACCTTCGAGCCGGGCGCCCATTCGTCAAGCTTCATGACAAAGGGGCCAGAGCCGACCGGATCCTTGATGTTCTCGTTGGACGGGGTCTTGGCGATACGCTCCGGCATGATGAAGGGAACGTTGGAGCTCGGTTTGCCGAGCGCCTCCAGAACCAAGCCCCAGGGATTCTTGAGGGTCAGCTTGACCGTCTTTGCATCAACGGCTTCCAGACTTCCGGTATTGGCCATGAGCTGCTGGCCGAGGCCGTCGCGCTCACCCCAACGCTTGAGCGAAGCGACCACATCCGCTGCCGTGACCGGCGCGCCGTCGCTGAACTTGAGCCCGTCCCGCAGCACGAAGGTCCAGGTCAATCCGTCCTTCGAGCGATCGTAGCTTGCAACCATTTGCGGCACGATCTCACCCTTCGCGTTCTGCGCGAAGAGAACGTCGTAGACCATGTAGCCGTGATTACGGACCATGTAGTCCGATGTGGTGATCGGATCGATGGTCTTGAGATCGCCGAAGGGACGAACCTTCAACGTGATCTCCGCTGCTGCCGGCAGCGCCCACAGGCCAACGATCGCCGCCGCGACCGCGAGCCCCCATCCCTGTCTAGGCTTCATGTTTTCTCCCCTTCCTTGAGTTTTACCTCGAGAGCACCTCCGCCTTTCGTTTGCGGCGAAGAAAGCTTCGATCCGTTGGTTCTTTCACGCCTCCGAACAGCCGACTTTCAGAAACCGACGCGAGAACCGCATCAGTTTCTGCGCCGGCTGAGTTTGGGATCGAGCGCATCCCGCAGGGCATCGCCGAGAACGTTCACAGTCAGAATGAGCAGCGCGAGAAACACCCCTGGAAAGGCGGCGATCCAAGGCGCGCGCTGCAGATACTGGCGCCCCTCGGCGAGCATGTTGCCCCAGCTTGGAATGGTCGGTGGAGTGCCTGCACCGAGGAACGACAAAACCGACTCGACAACCATTGCGGCCGCGAAGACGTAAGTGGCCTGCACCAGCACGGGAGCGGCGATATTAGGCAGGATATCGCGATACAACAGGCGCGGAACACGCGTGCCCAGCGTGATCGATGCCTCCACATAGGGCTGGTCGCGCAGCACCAGCACGCAGCTCCGGACGACGCGCGACATGCGTGGCACCTCCACGATCGTGATGGCGACCACCACGTTCTGAAGGCTCGACCCGAACAGTGACATCAGCGCGATGGCCAAAAGGATTCCAGGTATCGCCATCACACCGTCCATGAAGCGCATGAGGACGCCATCGAGCTTGCGGAAAAACCCTGACAGAAGGCCAAAGAGCACGCCGAAGAACGTCGTTAGCACCATCACCAAAGTGCCGGCTGACAAGGAAATGCTGGTGCCGTTCAGCGTGCGTGACAACACGGAGCGGCCGAGGTGATCGGTTCCGAACCAATTCTGCCAACTTGGCGGCCGGAGGCGCTGCGATGGATCAAGCCGCGCGGGGTCCGGTAAGAGGTAGGGAGCCGTCGCGGCGATCAGCATGAAAAGCAAGAGGACGCTGATCCCCACCAGAATGACGGGATGCCGCCTGAGAAAGTGACGGAGCCCAACTCGATGGTTTACAGGCGTCACAGCGCCTGCCTGCTTGGTCTCGACGGCGTTGGTCTCGACGGCTTTGGCTTCGATCATCGCCATGGCCGCCTCAATAACGCACGCGCGGGTCGAACAGCCCGTAGCTGAGGTCGACCAGGAGGTTGACGAAGACGTAGATTGTCGAGAACAGCAGGATCAGTCCTTGGACGACCGGGTAATCGCGGCGCAGGATCGCATCGGTGGTCAGCCGGCCAAGCCCCGGAATGTTGAAGACCGTTTCCGTGACCACCACACCCCCAAGCAGGGCCGCCATGCCGACGCCCACAACGGTGACGATGGGAACCGCCGCATTGCGCAGGGCGTGCGCCATGAGTATGGCGCGCGGCCGCACCCCCTTGGCGTTGGCCGTGCGGATATAATCCTCCGATAGGACATCAAGCAGACTAGCTCGGGTAACGCGCGCGATCAGCGACGTATAGAGCAATGCCAGAGTGAGGCCGGGCAGAAAGAGACTCCGCAGACATGGCCAGAGGCCGGCGGACAGCGGCGTATAGCCTTGGGTCGGGAACCAGCCGAGCGAGAGTGAGAAGACATAGACGAGGAAGAAGCCGACAACGAAAACCGGCGCCGAGAAACCGAGCACCGCGAAGGCCATCGTCATTCGGTCAACGGCACCGCCGGCTCGGACAGCGGCGAGGGTGCCCATCGGCAGAGCAAAGACGAGCGACATCACGATGGCAACGAGCGCCAGCATGGCGGTTGCCTCGGCGCGCTGCCCGATCAGTCGCGTCACCGGCATATTTGAGAAGACCGATTGGCCAAGATCGCCTGAGGCGAGCTGCCTGGCCCAGCCGACGAGCTGCTCCGGAATCGGTCTGTCGAGACCGAGCTTCAGCCGAACAGCCTCGACCTCGGCGGTCGTCGCCTGATCGCCGGCGAGCAGCGCGGCGGGATCACCAGGGGTGAGCCGAAGCAGACAAAAGGTGAACAGAGCGACAAAGAGGAAAACCGGCAGTGTGCCGATCAGCCGCCGCACGACATACCGCCCCATCTACCCTGCTCCTCGCAGCATCAGCACGCGACCGGACACGGCGCTCCCCCACTTGTGTAACGTTTCGCATAAAGCCTCTCATAGCGTCACGCCTTCGGGCAAGCGAAATTTCATGCGAATTTTTCTGTTTGAATTTGGACTCAGCCGTGAGATGAAGGCGATCTTTGTAAAACGTTTTTTGGATCAAGATGGCGACTATTCGCGACGTTGCGCGCCTGGCAGGTGTGTCCGTCACCACCGTGTCCAATGCCCTGAACCGTCCCGGACGCGTGAGCTCTGAACTCAGCGCGCGGGTTCACGCGGCAGTCGAAAAACTCGGCTATTCTCCGCATGCTGCGGCCCGCAGTCTGCGCATGCGCACCAGTGGCCTCATCGGCATGGTCGTCGCCGACATTACCAACCCTTTCTTCAGTGAGTTGTTCGAGGCCGTGGAGAACGCCGCAGCCAAAGCTGGCTTCTCGATGGTGCTATGCAACTCCGGCGAGGCCTTTGCGCGCGAGGAGCGGCACATGCAGATGCTCAGGGCCCAGAGGATCGATGGCCTCATCCTCGCCCCGACGGGCGCGATCTCCATCAACCGGGCTGCGATCCTTGCAGAGCTCGCCGTGCCGGTGGCTCTCGTCGATCGCGGTATGGTCGAACTCGGCTATGATGCCGTCGTCCTTGACAATCACCGCGCGGGTGCGCTTGCAACGTCACATCTCATCGAAGCCGGCCACCGACGCATCGGCCTCATCAACGGACCTGAGGTACTACGCACCGCGGCCGACCGCCTGCAGGGCTATAGGGAAACACTTCTGGCGGCTGGTATCTCCTTCGACCCTTCATTGATATGCGATGCGCGCTATCGCGAGAACGAAGCTTACAGGGCCGCCATAGAGATGCTGCGACGCGAGGATGCGCCCACTGCCATCTTCGCGACCAATAACGTCATGACCATCGGTGTAATGCGCGCCCTCGCCGATCTAGGCCTCGCCTGCCCGCGCGATGTGTCTGTTATCGGTATCGACGACTTCCCGTGGGCGGGGGCATTCACACCTCGCCTGACAACGGTCGCGCAGCCTGTGGCCGCCATGGGCAAGCACGTGCTCGATCTTCTGATCGACCGGATTCAGGGCGTGCGGACCGGCCCCGGCGAAACCCGCGTTCTCGCACCCAGCCTGGTGGTGCGCGAGTCGACTGCCCGGCCCGGTCACCGTCGACAGGCAGGCCACGTTACCACGGGCCAGAACTCTACCGGCCGGAGCCCTGCTGACGACGCCTCAATCGACTCAAACCATGCTGGATGAAAACCATGTCTGATGAATTGATCGGAGCCAGCGCAAACCACGTCGTCAGTCTCCTGCGCGCGGGCGAGATATCCGCGCTCGAACTCGTCGACCTTGCCGCTACCCGTATTGCAGCGATCGAGCCTAGCGTAAATGCGCTGCCGACCCTGTGTCTCGAACGCGGACGCGAGCAGGCTGCCGCCATCGATGCGGCCCGCAAGCGCGGTGAGCCTCTCCCGTTATTGGCGGGACTGCCTATCGTGGTGAAGGACAACAACGACGTCGCCGGCGTGCGCACCACGAGTGGCACTCCACTCTTTCGAGATCGGGTCGCCGACACGTCGGACCGCACCGTCGCTCTTCTTGAGCGCCGTGGCGCGGTTCCCATCGCGAAGTCCAATCTGTCGGAGCTCGGCGGTGCCCAGACCACCAATGCGGTCTTCGGCGCGACGCGCAATCCCTATGATATCAGGCTGACTTGCGGCGGCTCCTCCGGTGGCGCAGCTGTTGCGCTCGCAACAGGCGAAGCCTGGCTAGCCCACGGCAACGATCTGGGGGGCAGCCTGCGTATTCCCGCAGCCTTCTGCAACGTCACGGGCCTTCGCCCAACGCCCGGGCGGGTGCCGCGAAAGCGCCTCGCCGCGCCTTTCGATACGCTTGCCGTGGAAGGCCCGATGGCCCGCGACGTCACCGACCTCGCGCTCCTGCTTGACGCGATGGTGGGCTATGATCCAGGCGACGTGCTGACCAATCCTTCGACGGAACCACCCTTCCTCGATGCAGCCCGCGCCCCGTCAAAGCCGGGCCATGTCGCGGTCAGTGTCGATCTCGGGCAGCTCCCCGTTGCGCAACCCATCCGAGCGGCTTTCGAAATCTTCGTCGCAATGCTCGTGCGCGCGGGGGTGCGAACGGAAGTCGCCACGCCGGATATCACCGGCGCCCTCGATGCCTTTCTCGCGCTACGAGGCGCGAGCTTCCTGGCCGCTTGGGAGCCTTTCCTTCCCATGCATCGCGCGCTCTTCCCAGCTGGCGTCTTGCAGGATATCGAACGCGGCGCCTCACAATCCGGCGCCACCCTGGCGGCCGCCGAGCGCTACCGTGCGGATTTCTACCGGCGTATGATTGATCTCCTCGATCGCCACGAGTTCTTGATCTGCCCAGCGACGCAGGCCATGCCGTTCCCGGTCGAAACGCTCTATCCTGCATCCATCGAGGGTGTGGCCATGAACACCTATCTCGACTGGATCGCAATCACCGCAATCCTTTCGATGACGGCTTGTCCGGCGATCGCCTTGCCAATCGGCTTTGCCCCGGACGGACTACCCATCGGCGTCCAAATTGTGGCGCACCCGCGACGCGAGGCGGCGCTCATCGCATTCGGCGCGTGGATCGAGCGGGAACTCAGCCTGCCAACGAGGCCGATAGAACCCAGCCGGAGCTTCGAAGGCACCCAGCGTTCCGGGTAATCCGGATGTGGCGAACGCTTCCGAAAGGCAGAGAGCCACCCCCTGCTAGGAAGCGTCCCATTCATCCATAGTTTGGTGAGCACGTCATTCGCGGCGGCTCGATTGCAAACCTGCTCTGGCAAAAAGATTCAAGACCGCGGAACATCTATCTGGCGTTGCACATTTTTTCCACGTTAAAGACTGACGGCTCGCACTTTGGGCCGTTCTTCTGTTTCGCACCCGGACAAGATCTTCTAGACTTGGCAAGCCTGCAGCTTCACATCGATCGATCGGCAGAAACGACGAAGAGTGAGAAGACATGCATATGGATGCTCTCCGCCTGGCTGAAGGAGACAACGGTCATGCTGTCTTCTCTCGAGCCGCCCGAAGCTTGAGAACGTTATGCCTTTCCGCCGCAGTTGGAGCGCTTGCGTGTTCAACGCCCCTCTCGGCAGCGCTTGCTGAAACCGTTCTCTATCGCACGCTGCGGGTGCAGACCGGTAAACCCAATCGAGTCGCGGTATATCAGAGCCTCAAGCCTGACTGCAGCCGCGGCCCCCTGGCTGAGATTCGCGTCAAGAAGATGCCAGGCCATGGCACCCTCGTCGTTCGGCGCGGTTCATCAAAGCGCTCCAGCGGCCCTTGCGCGGCCATTCCAGCTCCCGCCCAAGCCCTGTTTTACCAGTCTCGTGAGGGTTTCAGTGGCCAGGATCAGATCGAATACGAAGTGGTCTCGGGAAGGACGGTCGAGCGCTACACCATTTCCATTGTCGTGGAAAAAACAGCGCCTCCCGTGCAGAGGACGCCGGATCGCCGCTTGGACGACAGCATCGACATCTAAAGCGCACTGAGCGTCGTGAGCGATTGTTCGCCTACGTCCTGGCTCCGGACTGGTGCCGATCCGCCTTGAGCTGCGGCGCGAAGGATCGATCGGATCGCTTCCAGTGAATCAATGGTATGCGGCAGCGCCGAAGGACCCTCTTGAGGCACAATAAAACCCCAACGACACATGGGTCGGGGTTCTGATATGCGATGATGGGCCTTGCTGCTCAGGCCGCGATGGCGATCTCGTGCGGCAAAACCCCTATCAGGCTCAGCGTCGAACCGTCTTCGAATGTCCAGGTGACAAAGCTCAGGGCGTCGCCCGGGTGCACATCCGGCGTCAGGTCGTAAAAGACGATGTCCTTACCCGATAGCGCCACTTCGAAGTCAGCGTTCTTCTCCTTGAAGGTCGCCATGACGCTTTTGTAGTCGTCGGCATCATCGTGAAAGGCATGGAGGGGACGGTTGTCACCGAACAGCGCCTCGATCTTAACCGCCAGTCCGCTCGCCTGATCCTTGCCGTCTTGTCCGGACGAAGGGGTCGACGCGGCTTCAGGGAGCACATCGGCAATCGGACCCAACGCGATGTCGCCGCTCGTCAAGGAAGCCAGCAGGCCGTCACCGACTTTCAGGATCTCGCGGCTGTCCACAGAGGCCAGCCCGCTGCTTTCCACATAGCGGACCGCTTCCACGACCGGTAACGAGGACTGCTCGGACGGAGATTGGCTGAGCACCACCGTCACGACTTCAGCGCTGTCCGCCTTCTGCTCGGTCGTGACCTCGCGATCTCGTCCTGCCACCATTTCGCGAGGCGTATCGGCGGCCGCGGAGGAGCCATTGCGGGCGGCCTCTTGGTTATTGTAGGTGCTCAGATCCTCGACCACCGCCACTGCGCCCGGCAGCTCCACGCCGGAACCGCCAGCTTTCTCAGCGGTTTGCGTCCCGTTCATAAGACTTGTTAGCAAGCTGAGCAAAGACAGCTTGTCGCCGAACAACGTCGCCAGTTGCTCGATGTGTCCGCCATCCAGCGGCAGAATGCTGGCGTGCTCCACGCGTACCGGCGCGGCATCCGACGGTGTCTCCGCCAGATTCGCGAACTCGATCAAATCGCTCGCCAGCCTTGGAGCCGCCGCGACGTCCGAAGCGCCATGGTCCTCGTCCAGCCAATCCGCCGCCTTACTCAGCCAGTGTGTCCAGTCGCCATTGAAGTCATGGGTCACGGCGAAGGTCATGGCGGCCAGGACGACCGCGACATGGCGACGGTCGAGCTGGATGCTTGCCTGCTTCACGTCCCCGTCGGATTTGATCCAGATCTCCCGCGACGAGCCCCCGTCCGAGCCCTTGTGATTGGCCTCGCTCGCCTGGGCATCGACGTCCGACAGCTTGAAGAACGCGGTCGCGACGAGCGCCACGAGCAGGGAACTCGGGTGCAGCCGGATGTTGTCGCGCGCCTTCGGCATGACGAGCGGGTGACGACTGAGAAGCGCCTCGACCACGGAGCGGAAATCCCGCCCGCGCAGCACGCCGTCAAACGCGCCGCTGGCCGCTACATAGGCCCCATCTATACGGGCGAAATGAATGATGACGTCGCCTGTCTCGGAATTGCAGAAGACGAACCAGGGTTCGTTCTCATCGGTGATGCCCCGATCGGTATCAACCAAGAGCCCCGCCTGCACGAGCGACGCTTCCACCCTGTAGAACTCCGCGAGTTCCTGGTTGCTCCAGTCGTTCGAACGGGGGCGAAACGAGAAAAGCTGGGCGACGTTTGATGCCATACCGATCCCAAGATTACTGCGCGCCGCGGGAGGGCCGAACGAACTCCGGCACAATACGACTGACTAGGGCGCCGACGCCCCGTGCCGATCAGGCTTCCTCGAAGAGAATCTCGTAAGTGGCGGGATCATAGAACCTGAGGATCTGCCGCACGAACTCCTTCGGCTCCATCTGCAGAGCCTCCGCCCAAACCCGGTATCGATCCGGAGGGATACGTCCCCGGCCGGTCTCAAGCTGGGAGATGAAGGTATAGTAGTCCGTGCCGACAAGCGTAGAGAGATCACGCTGCGACAGATTACACGCCTCGCGACGCTGCTTCAGCCAGCGGCCGGCTTCGCGTCTGAGCTCCTGCACGTCATTGGCGCTGCGCCTCTGCGGATTTCCGTACATCAGGGATTCTCGAACAATCTGCCCAGCAAGTGATCACCGTTTTCAAGATAAGTCTTTGTCACATCAAGATCAAGAAGATTGCCCGCACCGCAGAAGTTTTGCCGGCGCAAGATCAATGAAGACTGCGGAGCTCCGGTGCGGCGCATCGACGCCCACATCGAGAAACGACAGCGCAGCTGACCCAATTTGACAAGAACATCTCCTGCAACACCGCGCCGCCGGGCATGGCGCGAACGGTGAGCGCACGACGTAACCTACTGTTCACTATCTATTTCGGACAGCCGGCCCGTGTTTAACGGAATTCAACATGGCCCCATACCCCGCTGATTTGTTTCGATTTTTTACGGATCGAGCGCCGCAGGAATGCCCAACGGCGCTTAAGCTCTGCATATAAAAGACATTTACAGCAGTATGGTAATCGCTGTATAGCCTCTTGCAAGCTGCGCTGACGATTCCGGCAGCGGCTGGCTTAACGCCTTTTTGATCAAGAGGTTACCATGACACTTCCTGCTGATGTCGTCATTCAGCGCTACGAGGGGATCCTCCGGTCCACTCCGTCCGAGGCGCAGGTCGCCGCCTATGCGGACAGCCCCAGCGTCGAAGCGCTCGACAACGCTCTTCTGGCTGCGGCTACGGTTACGGTCGATCCAGTCGTTCGCCTTTACCAGGCCGTCTTCGGCCGCGTGCCGGATTCCGACGGTCTTGATTTCTGGGTCGCCCAGTATAATGGCGGCCAGGGCCTGACCCTCCCCGAGCTCGCCAGCGCCTTCGGCGATTCCGGCGAATTCGAGTCCCAATATGGTGGCCTGTCCAACTCCGAGATCGTCGGTCGTCTCTACGCGAACGTTCTCGGCCGTCCGGGTGACGCCGCTGGCATCGCCTTCTGGACCGAAGTCCTGAACAACGGCGGCTCGCTCGCCGAAGTCATCGTCGGCTTCTCCCAGTCGCCGGAATTCATCGAGTCGACCGAGCCTTATGTCGAGGGCTTCCTCCTCGCCGCGGCCGATGGCGAAGGCATCTACACGGGTTCGCTGTTCGACGTTCTCACGACGGTCTACGACCTGACCGTCCAGGCTGACCACATCGTCGGCACGGGCAGCGACGAGATTTTCTCCGCGCCGCTCAAGACCGGCCTTGACGGGCTTTTCGCCACGCAGACGCTCCAGGGCGTTGACGTGCTCGACGGCGGTGACGGACACGACATTCTCAAGGCCGAGCTCAACGGCTTTACCGGCATCGGTGGCTCTGACGATCCGTCGATCAAGAACATCGAAGAGTTCCAGCTCACGTCACGTGACAACGACGCCGAACTCGACATGACCCGTGTCGAAGGCGTGGAAGAAGTCCGCAACGTCAACTCGACGCGCGACCTCGACGTCTACGAGATCCAGAACTCGGTTCTTCTTGGCCTCGACAACGTGTCTGGCAACACGACGTTCTATGCGTCGTATGCGGCCGACGCGCTCGGCAGCGACCACGCCGCGCAGGCTGTTGAGATCAACAAGGTCGGCAAGGACGAGGACAATCGCACCGAGCTGCACGTGCACGCGAACGGCGATGACGTCATTACCGATCTCGCGCTGACGGTGACCGGCGACAACTACCTGCAGATAAACTACGGGCTGCACGGCACCGTCGAGAACCTCACCATCGACGGTGACGGCGATCTCAACGTGCGCGGCAACTGGTTCCAGCAGCAGTGGGATAGCCTGAAGACGCTCGACGCGAGCACCATGTCGGGCGACCTCGACATTGACCTGCGTGGTTCCGAGGTTCTCGAGAGCGTCGAGACCGGCTCGGGCGACGACCGCGTTGTCGTGAACGGCGCCAACTTCGACGGCGAGGACATCCTCATCGATCTCGGAGCGGGTGACAACGAATTCGCGCTCGCCAAGGTCTATGACGATGGCGACATCAACGCCCTCGATTTCACCGGCACCACGCTTGTGGGCTTCAATGGCGTCCTCGAGTTTGTTGACGACATCAGTCTTGGCGGCGACGCGACGCTCGATCTTGATGGCATCGGCGACCAAGTCACAACCCTCGACTTCACCTTCGTTGACGGAAATGGAAACTGGCTCACGCTGGCGAACACCGTCGACGTGCTGACTATCGACTCCGAGTTCGGCATTGAGGATCTCAGCCTTAACGTCGGTGACGTTGCTGATCTCACGGTCAAGTCCTTTGACGGCACCATCGACATCGACGCCCTTTCTGGCGCTGCTCTGACGACGCTTAAGATCGAAACGTCGGACTTGCTGAACGGCAATGTCTGGGTGGACGTGGACGGGGGCGACGACGTTGCGTCTCTCCAGAATGTTGATGTCGCAGCTGCCGCGGACGCTGCTGTCGAGTTCGATGCCTCCGCTCCTGGCGAGGATCTCGATGCTCTTCGGAACGTCAATGTTGTAGCCGGAGGAGACGCTTACCTCGAGTTCGAAGGCGTAGCTGGCGTGCCGTACGATCCCGGCACGCAAGAAGTCGCAACGTTCACCGTTAACGTAACGGGTGTGAACGTCGGCGCTGGTCTTGGCGAAACATCTCAGACCTCGGGTCAGATCGTATTGTCAAGCCAGGGCTTCCCAGGCGGCTCAATCATCGTTCCTTATGCCACGTCTTTTGCGAACCCCTTCGGCTTCGGCATCGGACCGACCAGCCCGCTGCACGACCAGGGTGTCGCTCAGGACATCGTTGATTATCTCAACACGAATCTGAGCTCGCTGCTGACCGCGACGCGGAATGGCGCAGACGTCGAGATAGTCTGGAACGACGTAGGCAACCAGGGTGATGTTACCAGCTTCCCGCTGGCAATCTCTCAAGGAACCTGGACCAACCCCGTTATCAATACGGTTCAGGGTACGCCTGAGGTCCCGCTGGTTCTCCCCGAAGGCTTTGATAGCCTCGAGACGGTCAACGTCGAGGGCGGTCAAGATGCCGACGCACACATCCATGATGTTGTGGGCTCATTCACCTTCACGGCGACCGCTGGCGTCGACTCCGACGTTCAGTTCATCAACACCGGTGTCGTGACAGCTGCTATCGCAGCTGGCAACGATGTTGACGTGGACGTCTACGGGAGCACATCGGGCAACGCGGGCCTCATCTCGCTGAGCGTAGTTGCTGGCAACAACGCCAATGTTGAGTTGGCAGACGATCTCGCCAGCTTCACTACGCTCGACGTGTCTGGCGTTGTAGCCAACCTCACGGTTGATGCTTCGGACGCTCTCTACGGCGCGACCGCTGTTGAGTACCACCTCGGCGCGACCGACTTCGTGAACTTCACGGCTGAGGATCTCTATGCCACCCGTGAAATCTTCACATTCGATGGAGCGGGAGTCGGCGACATTACGATCGACTTCTTCGAAGGCGGCAACACTGCCACCTCCGACCGCATCGATCTGTCGGTCTTCGGCGTGACGAGCGCCGGTCAGCTGTCCTTCGTGAATGACGGCGTTGACCTGCATATCACGTCGATCACTGGTGCTTTCGCTGGTGAGATCACTCTTGTCGGTCTTGGTGCTGACGCGAACGACGTGTCGCAGTTCAACATCATTTACGCCTAAGCCTTAGGGCCTTAGTAGTATAAGGAACGGGGGGCGCTACGCCCCCCGTTTCTGCTTGGGAGAGAGCCATGTTCAAGACGCAGATTCCCCTGACTTTCGCGCAGCACCGCGATCTCCGGGTCTTCGAGAGCAACGACTACAGCTTTGCCAAAGCTGAAACGCTCGCTCCCTTCGTCTTCGACGAGATGAGCGATATCGCTCGCGAATATCCCATCATTTTCCCCGACAATAAGAGCGATCTGCCATCAGCGCTTTTGGGAGTTGAGCCCGGAAAGAACGCCTATATCGCTGACGATGGCCGTTGGCTCGCAACCTATATTCCTGCGCATATCCGACGTTACCCGTTTCTTTTCGGAACTGTGGAGCAAGGGGAAGGTGAGCAGAAGCGCATGCTTGTATTCTTCGACCCGGACGCGCCGCATCTCAAGAACCCGAGTGGTCATCCTGTTTTCACGCCTGAAGGTCAGCTGACGCCCCATATGCAGCGGCGCTTGCAGCTTCTGGAGCATGTTCAGAAGAAAGTTGCGACCACCAAGGCCATGGTGAGCGCGATTTCCTCATTTGGTCTGCTCGCGGAGCGCAACCTTGTCATTCGCAAGGCAGACGGCTCCGGTCACCAGATTAAGGGCCTCCGGGTCGTCGATGAGAAAAAGCTCAACCATATGCCGGATGCAGAGTTTTGCGCTCTCCGCAAATCCGGCGCGCTCCCCCTGATTTACGCGCATCTCCTGTCCTGGGCGAATTTCCGCCAGGGTCCGATCGGCGGAAAGTATCCCGACCTTGTGGCCAAAGCCGGTGGGAACAACGCCCCGTTCCAGTTCGAGAGCGATGTCCTCGACCTTTCGCATCTGAGCTAATTGGGCTTCGGCCCGCCGCCCCTTACCCGGAGCGTTTCGTTTCGGGTTTTCGCCCCGGCCTACGAGCTGGGGTTTTTTTTATGACGGAAGCGCCGCAGCTTTTCTTTGCTGCGCCGCTTGCATTGAAAGCGATGCTGATCACAATCCCCGAACGGGAGCGCAGGGCGGGAGTGACGCATGGCGGACTGGAGCGATGGCTACGTGACGGAGGTCGGCTATACGCATGGCTTCTACCGCGAACTCGTGCCGCTCAGTCTGCAACTCGCGGCCTTGACCTGTGGCGTCAAGCCCCCGTCAGGGCGCCTGCGCTATCTCGAGCTCGGCTGCGGCCAGGGTATATCGGCCAATATCATCGCCGCCGCCAATCCCGACGTCTCGGTCACGGCGATCGACTTCAACCCCGCCCATATCGCGGGCGCCTGTGATCTGGCGCGGCTGGCGCGGAGCGAGCGCGTCGACCTGCGCGAGGCAAGCTTCGCGGATCTCGCGGCGGATCCCGACCTCGGCGCCTTCGACATCATAGCGCTCCACGGGGTCTATAGCTGGGTCTCCGCGGAGAACCGCGCCCTCATTCGCGAGATCGCGCGCAAGCACCTGAAAACCGGCGGCCTGCTCTACGTGTCCTACAACGCCCTGCCCGGCTGGGCGGCCGCCGCACCCCTGCGCCGCCTGCTCATCGACGCGGCCGCCCAGCAATCCGGTCCGTTGTTCGACCGGATCGACGCGAGCCTCGCCTTTGCGAAGCGGCTGGAGAGCGCCCAGGCCCGCTATTTCACCCAGTCGCCCACGGTCGGCAGCCGGCTCGAGGGGCTCGGCAAGCAACAGAAGGCCTATATCGCGCACGAATATCTCAATGCCGATTGGACGCCGTTCTACTGCACCGACGTGCGCCGCGACTTCGAGGGCGCCAAGCTGAGCTACGTCGGCCAGGTGCAGCTCTCCGATCACGTCGATGCCATCAATTTCACCGAGCCGCAGCGGGCGCTCCTCGCCGAGATCAAGGACGCGGCTTTTCGGGACCTCACCAGCGACATCATCCTGAACCGTCCGTTCCGTCGCGATCTCTTCGTGCGGGGCCGCCTGCCTCTCGAAGGCGCGCAACTGTTCGAGGCCTGGGCGGCCCAACGTTTTGTCCTGTCGAGCGCCCCGCAGTCCATCGCGCGCTCCATCACCACACCCGTCGGCACGATCGGCTTGCAGGAGGCGATCTACGATCCGCTCGTCGAGGCTCTTGCCGAACGCCCCAAATCCGTGCGGGAGCTCCTGAACACGCCAGCGCTCGCGAAGATCGGCTGGCAACGTCTCCACCAGGCCTTGCTGATCCTCGTCGGCCAGGGGGCCGCGAGCCCCGCGCTCCCCCTCGAGGGGGAGGAGGCCCGCGCTGTGGGCACCGCGCATTTCAACGACGCTGTCCTCAATGCCGCACGGCACAGCGGTCAGCTGTCGTATCTCGCCTCGCCCGTCACCGGTGGCGCGATCGCCGTGGACCGCATCAGCCAGCTCGCGCTGTTGGCCCGCCGGCAGAAGGCCGATGATCTCGTCGGCTTCATTTGGTCGATCTTTGCGGCGCAAGGTCAACGCCTCATGAAGGACGGCGCGCCGTTGCACGACGAGGCCGCCAACCGCGCCGAAATCGAGACTCGTCTGTCGACCTTTCACGAGGAGCTGCTGCCGACCCTGATACGTCTGCGCATAGCGTGAGAGCGCTCCGGTCGCGCGCTGCTTCAGCCTCAACGAACAATGAAGATAGAACACTATTACGAATATCTCTTCTCATATTGCGATAATTATTGCACAAAGACAGCTCGACGGCGTTAACACACTCTACTACAAAGGCTTTGTGGAATTATATTCATATATTTTTTTATTTGAGGTTTTCTGTGACTGATATTGCTGTAAATGACGCGCTTGACGGCGCGCCGATGTCTGGTGCCACAAATTCGACAACCCTGAAAGAATACGCCATCGAGGTGAAGCAATGGCAGCTCTACGAGCAGCTCAAGCTAAGCATCGGCAGCCATGTATTCTCGGCATCGAGCGTTGTTGAGGGTTTTCGCCTGAATACGCCCACCGGCCCGCAATGCAATGGTCAAGCCTCGCTTGACCACTTCGTCGCGTTCAACAAGGCCGCGATCGAGAGCCTGACCGGCGGTACTGTTTTCGTGCGGCCCGCCCAGAGCGGATCCGGCAATTTCGAGATCGTCATCCAGGCGAAGGACGGTGCGGATCTCAATGGCGGCCCCGTTTCCGCCGCCATGGACCGCGGCAAGAGCTTGCATGCGCCAGCGCATGGCGACGGCCTCGCGCAGGACAGCCTCGTCAGCGTGACGACGAAAGGCATGCCCGCTGCCATTCCCGAACACAGCACCGAGCCGGTCACCACCGACGGCGCGCATGTCTCTGGTACGGCGCAGGCAATCATCGACGTGGCCGACTGGGACGCCTCCGATACGCTGCACATCAATATTGGCGAGCATGCCTTCTATGGCAGTGGTGACGCCAATCGGTCCACCTCCCTCTCCCAGTTCGTGGACGCGAATGGCGCTGCCATCGAAGCGCTCACCGGGGGAAAGCTCGTCGTTCAGGATGGCGACCTTGCGATCATGGGCGCGGCTTCGCTGAAGGGCGGCGCCATCTCCGCCTATCTGGAAAAAAGCGGCGTAGGCTCTGACTCGCCCGCTGTCCTGCACGTGGAGCAGGCTACTGCGGCCGCCGGAAGCGCCGCCTTCGAGCCGCCTGCAACCACGCCGACATCGAGCGAGTACCGCATCACGATCGGGCCGTGGATGCAGCACCAGCAGTTCCAGCTCACCATTGGGGAGCACGTCTACTCCTCCTACGGCGTGTTCGGTATCGACACGGCAGGCTCGCTTGCGAGGTTCGTGGAGCTGAACAAAGGGCCAATCGAGGCGCTGACCGGCGGCAAGGTGATTGCCGACGGGAACACGCTCGTCATCCATGGCGACGCGGGCCTGAAGGGCGGCGACGTTTCGGCGCATATGGACGAGTGGAATGGCACATCGATAAACGTTGCCAAGACCCCCTATGAGAAGCCCACATCCGGGACCGGCACTGACGGCACCGATGGCACCAACACGGGTGACAACGGCACGGACGGTACTGACGGTACCAACACCAGCGGCACCGACGGTACCAACACTCATGGCAACGGCACGGACGGTACTGACGGCACCAACACCAGCGGCACCGACGGTACCAACACTCATGGCAACGGCACGGACGGTACTGACGGCACCAACACCAGCGGCACCGACGGCACCAACACCAATGGCAATGGCACGGACGGTACTAACGGTACCAACACCAGCGGCACCGACGGTACCAACACTCATGGCAACGGCACGGACGGTACTGACGGCACCAACACCAGCGGCACCGACGGCACCAACACCAATGGCAATGGCACGGACGGTACTGACGGCACCAACACCAGCGGCACCGACGGCACCAACACCAATGGCAATGGCACGGACGGTACTAACGGTACCAACACCAGCGGCACCGACGGCACCAACACTCATGGCAACGGCACGGACGGCACCGACAGTGGCGATGGCGCCAAGGATGGAACCGTCAAGGGAACGTCGACCGACACCGGCACCAACTACACCGTCGACTCCGGCGGCTTCAACCAAGACGGCGACGCAGAAAAGGTGATCGACGGTCTGAACCTCGGCACCCAGAACATCAAAGGTCGGGTCGACACGGTCGACTTCGCGTTCGACATTGATCTCGTCGCCAACACCTCCCGCGTTCAGGCCATCACCGGCGCTACGCTGAAGGAGGCCGTTGATGGGCTGTTCCATGCAGGCGGTGAACTGGACGGCAGCCATAACACAGCGGGTTTGTTCGGTTATGGTGGGGATGTTTATCTCGTTGCCGCCCGCGATACAGGTGCGGCATTTGGCGCCGACGACGTGATCATCAAGGTCACGGGATACACGGGCGTCATCGACCATTCAGACTTCGTCTGACGTCCGACGGGCGGAGATTCCCGCCCCGTCCCGGCAACCGACAGCGCAAACGGCGGCGGAGAATGCTCCGCCGCCGTCTCGCCTTGCCTCACATCAGGAATGCCTGCTGTGGTAATTGCCTCCATAAGTTTGGGTTGGTGCGATATACAGTGCTTATGAAACCCCGTATGATGGCTTATCGGGATTGGAGCGTAGATTGATGTCACAGGCGGGGATTATGGGTGGGGGTAAGAAGGCTCCGACGGCGCTGAACGCGGCGATCCGCGCGACGCGACCCGCGTTTGTGACGGCGATCATTTTCTCGTTTTTCATCAATCTTCTGGGTTTGACGGGTTCGTTGTACATGATGCAGGTCTATGACCGCGTCCTGTCGAGCCGGAACCTGACGACACTTGTTGTCCTGACGATCCTGATCGCGATTTTGTATCTTGTTTCGGCCTCGCTGGAGAGCCTCAGGACGCGCCTTCTGGTGCGCGCGGGTGTCCGGTTTGACGAGGAGGTGAACGCGGATGCGTTCAATGCGGTGCAGCGGGCCTCGCTGCGCCAGCCCGGTCCTGGCCATGTGCAGGCCCTGCGCGACGTCGACAGCATCCGGGAGTTCTTCACGGGCCAGGGGCTGATCACCTTCTGCGACGTGCCGTGGGTGCCGATCTACATCATCGCGGCAACGCTGCTGCATCCCTGGTACGGGATCCTGGCGATCATCACGGCCTTGATCTCGGCGGCGCTGGCCTTTGCGAACGACCGTGCGACGCGGCCGGTGCTCGACCAGGCGACGAAGGCCAATATCACGGCGCAGAACCAAGCGCTGACCACCTTCCGCAATGCGGAGGTGCTGCAGGCGATGGGGATGGTGGGACGGCTGCGCGAGAAGTGGGTGAAGCACCACTACGACGCGCTTGGCCACCAGGCGCAGGCCTCCGACCGGGCCGGCGGGCTGATGGCGGGCATCAAGTTCAACCGCGCCTTCATGCAGAGCCTGATCCTGGGGGTCGGAGCCTATCTCGCCATCAAGCGGGAGATCTCGCCGGGCATGATGATCGCGGCCTCGATCATCGTGGGGCGCTGCGTGCAGCCGATCGAGATGGCGATCAGCAACTGGAAGTCGCTGATCAACATGCGCTCGGCCTATGAGCGCGTGCAGGGCCTGTTGCGGGCGCTGCCGGCGCCGGGCGCGCGCATGCGTCTGCCGGATCCGAAGGGTGACATCTCGGTCGAGAACCTGATCGTGCGGGTGCCGACGCGGGACGTGCCGGTGCTGAAGGGCATCTCCTTCGCGGTGCCGGCGGGCACGGTGCTGGGTGTCATCGGGCCGAGCGCTGCGGGCAAGTCGAGCCTGGCGCGGGCGCTCGTCGGGGTGTGGCCGGCGGCAGCGGGCTGTGTGCGGCTCGACGGATCGGACCTGACCCATTGGGATCCCGAGCAGCTCGGGCGCTTCCTCGGCTATCTGCCGCAGGACGTGGAGCTGTTCTCCGGCTCCATCGCCGAGAACATCGCGCGCTTCGGCGACATGGACGAGGCGGGGATCGTGGGGGCGGCGCAGCTGGCCGGCGTGCATGAGATGATCCAGCGCCTGCCGGACGGCTACAACACGCAGATCGGCGAAGGCGGGCAGGCCCTGTCGGGCGGCCAGCGCCAGCGCGTGGGACTGGCGCGGGCCCTTTACGGGTCGCCGCCGATCCTGGTGCTGGACGAGCCGAATGCGAGCCTCGACGCGGCCGGCGAGCAGGCGCTGATGACGGCGATCCGCCAGCTGAAGGCGGCCGGGCGCACGGTGATCCTGATCAGCCACAAGACCAATTCCCTGGCCTTGTGCGATTCCATCCTGGTGCTGGCGGAAGGTGGCGTGCAGGCCTTCGGGCCGCGCGACGAGGTGCTGGCCAAGGTGCTCGGGCCGCGCATCGTCGGGCCGCAGGGCGCAGGGCCGGCGACCGCCGCCCCCGGCCAGCCGGGCATCGCCGCGGCCGCCGCGCCGGGTTGAGCAAGCCTGGCCTCCAAAGGGGCCTCGCGTGACCTCAAGCGGCCGCCCAATGACCCCCGAGGGGGCTAACACCGATGTGATCGGAGCCGGCGGCTCTCCTGTGGCGAGCGGCGGCGCCGGTGTTTATGTTCGCTGGCCCGGTTGCCGCGTGGTCCGGACAGCGCTTGTCCCTGTTGTTCCTCCGGCTTGGTCCGGAGTCTGGTCTGTGACGCTGGAGCGTGGTTGATGTCCGAGCAGAAGATCCCCCCGGTGCAGAAGGCTCCTGTGCAGAAAGCGCCTGTGCAGGCCGAGACAGGGCAGGCCCCAAACCAGCCCGCCCCCAACCCGCCCGCATCGAGCCAGTCCCTGTTCGCACAGCCCGTTGCGGGTCACCATTCGCGGGTGGCCGTGTCAGCCCCCGGCGGCGTCCCGGCCGGCGCCGACGGCGAGAGCACGCGCTTTCCGCGGCCGCTGACCTTCGGCAGACCCATTCCGCCAAACCAGCCCCCTCAAAGCCAGGCCAGCATGGGCCAGCCCACCATGGGCCAACCCATGTCGGGCCAGCCCACCCCTCCCCTTCCGGCCGGAGCGCGACCCGCCGGCCCCGCGGCGACAGCCGCCGCGCCGGAAGACGTTTCGGGAGCGAGGTTCGAGGGCGAAACAGCGGGGTCCACCCCCTTCGCCGCCATCACGCCGGCGAAGGTGCCGGCCCATGAGGCCATCCAGGGCCAGCCTCTGCAGAACAAGGCCATGCAGGACAAAACCGGACGCAAGCTGCCCTTCCTCGAAAAGGCCATCGATGCCGCCCTCAGCCTGGGCAAGAGCAAGCGCGACAAGGCGGAAGGCGGCAGCGACGGCACCGGCTCCCCGGGCAAGCCCGACAGCGACTTCCGCCGCATCGCGCTGACCGGCTATGCCATCATCATCTTCACCTTCGGCGTCATGGGCGGCTGGGCCGCGCTCGCCAATATCGACGCCGGCGTCGTGGCGCCGGGTGTCATCTCCGTGGAGAGTAAGCGCCAGGTCGTGCAGCACCTGGAAGGCGGCATCATCAAGGAGATCAAGGTCCGCGAGGGCCAGAAGGTCGAGGAGGGCGACCTCCTGTTCCGCCTCGAGGACACCACCGCGCTCGCCAACCGCGACGCGGTGCGCAACCAGGTGTATGCGGGCCTGGCGCTCGAGGCCCGCCTCGTCGCCGAGCGCGACGACGCCCCGGCGATCACCTTCCCCGCCCTCCTCGTCGACCATCCCGACGATCCGGTGGTCAAGCGGGTCATCGCCGACGAGACCGCCCAGTTCACCGACCGGCGCGCCTCCATCACCGGCCAGCTCAACATCATCAACGGTCGCGTCGACCAGCTCAAGGCCGAGATCGACGGCCTCGACCGTGAGCGCAAATCCGCCGAGCAGCAGCTCTACTTCATCAACGACGAGCTCGTCGGCATCCGCGACCTCGCCCTCAAGGGTCTCGTCCCGAAGTCGCGCCAGTCGGCGCTGGAGCGTGAGAAGGCCCGCCTCGACGGCGTCGTCGGCCGCAACCTCGCCGATGCCGCCAAGGCCCAGAACAATATCGGCGAGATGAACCTGCAGGCGACCCAGACCCGCCAGAAGTTCATCGAGGAGGTCGGCGCCCAGCTCCTCGACATCCGCCAGAAGCTCGGCGACATGCGCGAGAAGCTCAACGTCACCGAGGATGTCCTGCGCCGCACCGAAATCCGCGCGCCACGCGCCGGCGAAGCCCAGAACATCAATCAGCGCATCTTCACCGTCGGCGCCGTCGTACGCCCCGGCGACACCCTCGTCGAGATCGTTCCCCAGGACGACGAGCTCGTCATCGAGGCCCGCGTCCAGGTCACCGATATCGACAATCTCAGGACGGAAACATCAACGGAAGTCCGCTTCCCGGCCTTCCACTCGCGCACCACGCCGCTCATCCTCGGCACCCTGCGCAACGTCTCCCGCGACCGCCTCGTCGACGAGCAGACCCGCGAACCCTACTACCTCGCCCTCATCTCCGTCGCCGATACCGATATCCCCTCCGAGCTCAAGGGACGCCTCAGACCCGGTATGCCCGCCGAAATCATCTTCAATACAGGCGAGCGGACCGTCATGAGCTACCTCATGAGACCCCTCACAGACGCCATGTCCGGCGCCTTCAGGGAACACTGACGCGGCGAGGAAGGCGGCGCGGAACGGTTGATCCGGCGCCGCGACGTCCTCTCAACGGTCGACCACAAGACGACAGCCCCGCCCGCGCGGCTAGGCCGCGCGCTGGTGCGTCTTGCTCTTTCCGTCATCACCTTCTCATACTATAGCTTATGCTAGACGTCTGGGTTGCACAGCAAAAGCAATCCTGACTGTCCAGTGCTGAGACGTGGGAGGAACGATGCACGGGCTACACTCTATTGGCGGCCGAGCCTTCATGGCGGCTCACCCGGACAAGCCTTCCCAACAGTTGCCTCCGAACAACTTGCAATCTTCGCGCACTCGCGGCGCCGCGATTGCTGCCCTTCTGCTGGGCACCCTCACCCTGACAGGCTGCGCCATGATGCCGGAAGAGCGGCAGAGCTTCAGCCAAACAGCGCCCGCGGGCCTTGCGATTACCCGCGACCAGCTCGTCGGACGCTGGGGCATAGCGTCGTTCCATGAGGAGAAGGATCGCAAGCGCACCGAGGCCCAGGCCCGCGCGCAGTGCAGCCAGCCCTACGTCATCACCAAGGGCCCGACCAACGGCGTGATGATGCATGTCGCCGACGACGCGCAGCTCTATGAGCTGGCCCTCAAGCGCGGCGCCGATGGCAGGACCTACATCGGCTTCGAGGCTCCGGCCGGCCATCCGCAGGACCGCGAAGTTCTCTCCTACAATGGCGAGTTCCTCGTGATGCGCTTCGTCGACCCTGACGCGAATCGCCGGTACGGCACGTTCATTTTCGCGCGCTGCGGCAACTGAGCGTGCTCGCAGCAGGTACAAGTGGAGTACGGAATGCTCAAGGACATCAACGAGACCCTTCGACGGTCCACGTTGAGAGCGGCCTTTGCCGTTCTCGCCGGACTATCGCTCTCGACCGCGGTGGCAGGGGCTGCTCTCGCCCAAAGCGCGCCGCGCATCCCGGGCAAGGAAACCTTGGACATCGGCGATGAGCCCGGCCGCGTCTCGACCGAAGAGGTCGTGATCACCGACGGCCCCTACGCGCGCCAGATGGTCTTCTTTCGCAGCAACGAGAAGCCCGGCACGCTCGTCATCCATACCTCAGAGCGCTTCGTCTATCTCGTTCAGGGCAACAACCGGGCGCTCCGTTACGGCATCGGCGTCGGCCGCGAAGGGTTCCAGTGGTCGGGCCTCGTGAATGTCAGCCGCAAGGCGGAATGGCCGGACTGGCGTCCGCCGCCGGAGATGATCGCCCGCCAGCCCTATCTGCCCCGCTTCATGGCGGGCGGCCCCGGCAATCCCATGGGCTCACGCGCGCTTTATCTCGGCTCGACGGTGTTTCGCATTCACGGCACCAATCAGCCCGAGACGATCGGTCACGCGATCTCCTCTGGCTGCTTCCGCCTCGCCAACGGTGACATCATCGATCTGTACGAGCGGGTCCCTGTCGGCACGAAGGTGATCATCCGGCACGGCGCCACGATCTGAGCCGCGGCGGCTTTAACAAAGGTTTCCCGGCGCACCATGGGCGGCGGGTTCTCGAAAGACCATACACGGGCGACCAGGAGAACGAAGACGATGCTGCAAGCGGCCCAACCCCGCGCCGGGTTCCACGCCACCACGCGGATAGCGCAAAGGCACATGCGCCGTGCCCTCGCGGCGACGGCCGGCATCGCCGCGGCATGCCTTCTGGCGCCGGTCGCCTCGGCCGCGACGCTCGACACGGTCAAGCAGCGCGGGCAGCTGCAGTGCGGGGTCAGTGAAGGTCTTTTCGGATTTTCGGAGAAGGACGCCCAGGGGCAGTGGTCGGGCTTCGACGTCGACTTCTGCCGAGCGGTCGCTGGCGCCATCTTCGACGATCGCGCCAAGGTCACCTTCGTCCCTCTCTCGGCCAGCGAGCGTTTCAAGGCCCTGAAAGACGGGCGTGTGGACCTTCTCTCGCGCAACTCCACCTGGACGCTCGAGCGTGAAGCCGGCCTTGGTCTCACCTTCGCCGGGATAACCTACCACGATGGCCAGGGCTTCATGGTGGCGCGCAGCCTCGACGTGTCCTCGGCGCTGGAGTTGGACAAGGCCAAGGTTTGCGTGGAGGCGGGCACCACGACCCAGCTCAATCTCGGGGACTACTTCCGCGCCAATTCCATGACCTATGAGGAATTGAGCTTCCCGAGCGCCGCCGAGGCGCTCAAGGCCTTCGAGGCCGGGCAGTGCAACGTGCTCACCCGCGACCAGTCGGCCCTCTATGCGGAGCGGCTCAAGCTTGGAAAGCCGGGCGAGGCGGTCGTCTTGCCCGACGTGATCTCCAAAGAACCCCTGGGACCAGTCACGCGCAACGATGATGTTGCCTGGTCGAATATCGTTCAGTGGGTGAACTTCGCCCTCGTCAATGCCGAGGAGTTGGGCGTCTCCAGCGCCAATCTCACCGAGGCCCAGAATTCCACCAAGCCTGACGTGCGCCGTTTCATGGGCGCTGAAGGCGGACTTGGCAAGATGCTGGGGCTTGGTGACGGCTGGGCGCAGCAGGCCGTCAAGGCGTCCGGCAACTATGCGGAAATGTACGAGCGCAATCTCGGTGTACAGTCGAAACTCGGCATCCCGCGCGGCCTCAACCAGCTCTGGAGCATGGGCGGCATCCTCTACGCCCCGCCGATACGCTAGCGCTAGGCGATTAGCATCCATCCAGCGTAGACCATGACGGGGCCCCAGGGCCCCGTTGCCGTTTCAATGAGGCCTCCGTGAAAATGACGCCCCGGCCGCGCGGTCCGCCTGGCGAATCGCTCAAGGCACGATCTCGAACGACGTTCGCACGACCGCCGGGGGCGGCGATCACATAGACGGGGCGAACGTGAGACCGGACACCAGCTGCAGCCGGGGCGGCGGGCCCTCCCTCCCGCGCCGTGCATCATGCCGACATCCCGAGCTGCATCAACTTAAGCTTTTGAAATACGGCTGTAATCTAACAGAAAGGGGAAAGATCGAATCTTCCTCGCGGAAAGCACAGTGTCGCTCTACGTCCGGGTCGACGCCAGCGTTCCAATTGGCGCGACGGCGCTAAGCCGCCGGACTCTGCCGACGCTCGAGCATCACCATCAATCCGCCGGCGACGAGCCCCCAGAAGGCGGCACCGATACCGAAGACGCTGATCCCTGAAGCCGTCGTGACGAACGTCAGAAGCGCCGCCAGGCGACCTGCTTCGCGTGCGAGAGCCCCAGCCAGCGCCCCCGCGAGACTGGTCAGCAGGGCAAGGCCGGCCACCGCCTGGATCAGGAGGGGCGGCGAAGCGGCTATGAATGTCGCCGCAAAGCCGACGCCGAGCCCAAGGGCGATATACACCAGCCCCGCGGCGACACTGGCGATATAGCGCCGTGCCGGATTCCCTCCTGCTTCAGGCCCGGCGCATAGCGCAGCCGTAATGGCGGAAAGATTGAGGCCGTGGCCGCCGAAAAAGGCAACCGCCCAGCTTGCGATGCCCGTCGCGATGAACACTGGTCGAACCTGCACATCATAGCCGTTGCTGCGCAAGACAGCGAGACCGGGAACGTTCTGCGAGGCCATGGTGACGATGAACAAGGGGATGGCGAGCCCTATCACCGGCACAAGCTCCCAGACCGGCATGACGAATACGGGCTGCGGCCATAGATGCGCCCAGGCCTCCGCCGGTATGGGGGTTGCGAGCGCCACGATGAGGCCTGTCATCGCAACGGCGATGGGCACAGCGAAGCGACGCGCGAAAGTCCAACCAAATGCCCATGCGACGACAATGGGCAGCGCGAGCAGTGGGGCGGCAGCGATGGCACGGAAGGGCGCCAAGCAAAGCTCAAGCAAAACCCCGGCGAGCATGGCATTCGCAAGCGGCAACGGAATGGCGGACACAGCCCGGCCGAGCGGGCGCCAGATCCCTGCGACCACGATGAGCAGGCCGGTCACGAGGAAGGCTGCGACGGCGACGCCAAAACCGCCCTGTGGCACGCCCGCCCCCATAAGCAGGGCGGCGCCCGGCGTCGACCAGGCAATACTGATGGGTTGGCGGTTCATCAGGCTGAGCGCGACCGCCAGAATTCCCTGCCCGACGCAGAGCACAAGCAGCCCTGACGCCGCCTGCGCCGGCGTGGCGCCGACGCCGGCCAGCCCCTGCAGAACGATGGTGAAGGCGCTGGCGAAACCAACAACCGCCGCAAGCGTGCCTGCGGCAATCGGCTGGATCAGTCCGTCTTCCAAAGACGGTGCCGCTGGTGTGACGACGCTGCCCTGTGCCTCTTGCGAGGAATGTTTCGCCTGATCATGCATGGAATGAGTCCACTGGAACGGCTGCCGGCCGCAGTCACCGATGACAACGCTCCCGAGGTATGCCACAATTGGATCCAATGAACAATTGGATATTGGATGTCAGATCTCCAGCCTATAGCAGACCTCATTGCGGCGAGCGGCACGCGCCATCGCACCGCGACGGCCTTTGTCGAAGCGACCTTGCGCGATGCCATCCTGTCCGGACGTCTGCCGGGCGGCACGCCGCTGCGACAGGAGGATCTTGCGGCAACTTTCGGCGTAAGCCGCATGCCGGTGCGCGAGGCCTTGCGGCAACTGGAAGCGCAGGCGCTCCTCGACTTCGTGCCCCACAAGGGCGCCGTGGTGACGGAGATCTCGGCGGCCGACGCGGCGGACACTTACGCGATCCGGATGGCCCTTGAACCGGCGGCACTCACGCTGTCCATTCCCCATCTGCGCGATGAGGATTTCACTCTCGCGGAGGATCTGATTGTCGACATGGACACAGTCAACGAGCCGGGGCGGATGGGCGAGCTCAACCGCCGCTTCCACATGACGCTCTATGGTGCCGCGGGCCATCCCAAGCTGATAGCGCTCACCGAAAGCCAGCTTGCCTCCTTCGATCGCTATCTGCGCTTTCACCTGGCGGCCAAGGGGCGTGCCCACATGTCCCAGGACGACCACCGCGCCATGGTGGCGGCCGCGCGGCGACGGGATGTCGCGACAGCGGTCGAGGTCCTGCGCGCACATTTGACGACCGCCGCCCGCACGATCGCCGCGTTTTTCGCGCAGCGCGGCGATCAATCTCGCGGAAAGCCCGGTTAGGGCCGATCGTGGCTAGTCTCAGGTAAGTCGTCTGCGCAGAAACCCGGCGCAATGTAAAATCATGGCCACGACGCACCAACCCTAATAGTGCCGTCTACCGGTCCGGTAGTATCGCGCGGTCCTAACGCGAGAGCGACAGGATAATGAGGCCCTTCACATCGTGTTCGATCTGTCGCCAGCCCAGGCCGATATAGAAGGGCGCGTTGTCAGGCGTGGCGCAGAGGTACGCTTCCGCCTTTCCAGCTTCGAAGGCCATGGTCGCCGCCGCTTTCACCAGCATGGCCCCAATCCCTTTGCGGCGATGCTCGGGCTCTACCCAAAGGGCCGCGACCCAAGGGCTGTAAGCGGGTCGCTCATCCATGTCGCTGTCGATCAAGGACACGGTTCCCAGAAACTGAGCTTCGCTGCTCGCAACTAGTGCAGATGGAATCGTCTCCGGTCCTAGGCTGAGGCCAACGCGCTGGTCAATCTGTTCAAAGCTGAAACCCTCGTCACGCCACCAAGCTTTCCAGATCCGGTCCGACACGACCTCGCGGAAAGAAGGATCCTGGTGGAGGGTGGTGATATGAAACGCATCAATTTCAGACGTCACAACGGCCCTCGCTCTCTCGGCCCGGCCGACCGCCGCGGCACGTGGCACCCAAGCCTATTAGACATCAGGCGCTAAGGCGCAAGGCTGTCGCGGCATGCACGGCAGCGGCCTCGCTTTGACGCTCACGGCGAAGCGCTTTTCACGCCGCCTCAGTGCGGCCGGCTGGCATCCTCGAATGTGAGATTGTATTTCAGCAGGTATTTTCTCAGCCTGTCCGCATCATTGCCGGTGGATTTCTGCAGTCGCGATACGGCGAACAGCTGCCGCCCGGCCGCGCTGATCGAGGCGCTGCCGCGACAGGCCTTGATGACGGTTGCGAGCTGTGCCCGGTCGAAGAGATCTAGCTCAGCCGCCCGCTCCTGCCCGAGTATGCTGACGAGCAACTCCTCTGATCCATCACCGTCAGTCGCCGATGACCACTGCCGCCTGAGGCGATCAATTTCCTGGTGTACCGTATCCTCGTTGATCCGTGCCTGTGGCGCGAGCGTCGCCATGCGGGTCACCGATGCAGAGAGATCGCGAAAGTTGGCGCGCCAGGCGGCTTCCGGCTTCATGGCGAAGGCAAGATAGAGCGCGCGCGCTTCCTTGTTGAAGGTGGCGTTCAGTCCTTCCCGCTCGCTGAAGCGCTTCAGCTCGAAATCGAGATTGGGTTCAATATCTTCGCGACGATCCTTGAGCGCCGGCAGTTCAAACGTCCACAGATTAAGCCGCGCGAACAGATCCTCGCGAAAGCGCCCTTCCCTGACGCTGACGGCAAGATCCCGGTTCGTGCCTGCCAGCAGCTGGAAATCGGAGGTGGTATCGCTGTCGGCACCGACCGGCAGGAACCGTTTCTCCTCAATCGCGCGCAGGCACATGGCTTGCTCATCGAGGCCCAGTTCGCCGATCTCGTCGAGGAACAGCATGCCCTTGTCGGCTGCCTTCATCAGCCCCGCGCGCGACGCTTGCGCGCCCGTGAAAGCGCCCTTGACGTGTCCGAAGAGGGTCGACATCGCGTGATCGCCCCGTAGCGTGGCGCAATTGATCTCGACGAAAGCACCTGAAACCTGCCTCTGCGCCTGCTTCAGTTCATAGATGCGCTTGGCCAGTTGTGACTTGCCCGCCCCGGTCGGCCCGGTCAGAAGCACCGGCGCGCGCGAGCGGATCGCAACTTTCTCGATCTGCTCGATCATCTCGTTAAACGTGGCATTGCGGGTTGCGATGCCGGACTTGAGGAAGGACGTCGCCTCCGCGCGCTCCGCCGCGAAGCGCGTGGCAATCGCGTCGTAGCGCGACAGGTCGAGATCGATGATCGAATGCGTCCCGGAATAATCGCCGGGATCCTCGGTTTTCCTCGGCGGCGAGAGCTGCACCAACCGTCCGGGGATATAACGCGCCTCCGTCAGAAGGAACCAGCAGATCTGCACGACATGGGTGCCGGTGGTGATGTTGACGAGATAGTCTTCTCGCTCGGGATCGAAGCTGTAGCCGTGCGCGAAATCGCGCATGCTTGTGTAAACCTCGCTGAAATCCCATGGATCACGCAGGGTGATCTCATGCAGCCTCACCTCTGTAGCGGGCGAAATCTGCTCGATGTCTCGGGTGATCTGTGTTGCGAGCGGCAGGTGCTTGGCGCCGTGGATGAGCTCCAGCCTGTCGATAAACAGGTTGGGCTGCTGGCAGAGCGCAACCGTCGGCCGCCAGCGTTTCCACCGGTCCTTGCGCCCGCCGCTGTCGAGTGTGGTTCCCAGGACGCTGATGGCAATGCGGCGGCGCATTCGCTTATCCAAATTTCTAAAATGCTAGATAGCAATATCATCAGAGAAACGCGCCAGCAACCGCGCTCCGCCTTGCGCACGTGCGCTCAAAAAATGAAATATAACAATTTCAAGCATTTACTAAAAAAATGGTCATTTTTCCCGCCATCACCGCCGGACTGGCACGCTGCTTGAACTAGACGGGGCGTGAACAGAAGGAACGGACCCATGGCAAACAAATCCGTGTTTGCGACGATCGCAGGAAAGCTGCTGCCGAAGACCGACAGCGTCAACCATGAAGGCGCGCTGGCCTATGCGCTCACGCCCCATCAGGCACTCGCGCAGCTGGCGGCGACGGGGACGTTCAACGCGACCTTCTACGCCGAGCCGCGCGAGCAGCTCGACGAGGTGCTGAAGCTCGTCTGGCAAGTTGAGCCGGAATTCGTCGCCAAGGCGGCGATCCATGCCTACGAGCGCGGCCTGATGAAGGACATGCCGGCGCTGCTTCTGGCGGCGTTGTCGATGATGCCGGGGCCGGAGTTCTCGCGGGCCTTCCCGCGCATCGTCCGGAACGGCAAGATGCTGCGCAACTTCGTGCAGCTCATGCGCTCCGGCGTCACGGGCCGCAAGTCGCTCGGCAGCCGGCCGAAGCGCCTCGTGCAGGGATGGCTGGAGCAGGCCGACGACATCGAGATCATGCGCGCCGCTGTCGGCAACGATCCGTCGCTGGCCGACATCATCAAGATGGTTCACCCGAAGCCGGCATCGGCCTCGCGTGAGGCGCTCTACGGCTATCTCATCGGCAAGCCCTATGACGTGCTGGCCCTGCCGGAGGTGGTGAAGGCCTTCGAGGCATTCAAGCGCGATCCCTCCCTGCCGGTGCCACCGGTGCCGTTCCAGATGCTCACCGCGATGCCGCTGTCGAAGGCGCATTGGGTGGAGATCGCTGACAAAGCCGGCTGGCAGATGCTGCGCCAGAACCTCAACACCTTCGCCCGCCACGGCGTGTTCGAGGTGGAGGGATTCACGGAGCGGCTGGCCGGACGGCTCGCCGACGCGGCCGAGATCCGGCGCGCCCGGGTCTTCCCGTATCAGCTCATGGTGGCCTTCACCATGGCGGACAGCAGCGTGCCGACCGCGGTCAAGAACGCGTTGCAGGATGCGATGGAGATCGCGCTCGCCAACGTGCCGGAGATCGAGGGCAACGTAGTGGTCTGCCCTGATGTGTCGGGCTCGATGTGCTCGCCCGTGACCGGCTATCGCCGGGGCGCCACCACGACGGTGCGCTGCGTCGATGTCGCGGCACTCGTTGCCGCGGCGCTCCTGCGGGCCAACAGGACCGCGCGCGTGCTGCCGTTCGAGCATGATGTGGTCGGCGTCGACCTCAACCCGCGCGACACGGTCATGACCAACGCGGCGAAGCTGGCGGCGATCGGCGGTGGCGGAACGAACTGCTCCGCGCCGCTGCAAAAGCTAGCTGCAGAGAAGGCGAAGGTCGATCTGGTGGTGTTCGTGTCGGATAACGAATCGTGGGTGGATGGGGTGCCCCATCGCCACCACGGCACGGCGACAATGCAGGCGTGGAACAGGATCAAGGTCCTCAATCCGGCTGCGAAACTCGTCTGCATCGATATCCAGCCGAGCACGACGACCCAGGCCAAGGGCCAAGCGGACATCCTGAATGTCGGCGGCTTCTCGGACCAGGTGTTCACACTCATCGCCGCCATGGCGAAGAGCGGACGAGACCGGGATCACTGGGTGAAGGCGATCGACGCCATAGAACTCTAACGGCAGCTCCGGCGGTCCGCCGCCGGGGCACAACAGGAACTAACGGCCTGGCATGACGAATGCCGATGGAACTACAGGCTGTCCCCTCCAGGTCGCGGGTTCGAATCCCGCCGGGTCCACCAACTGCGGGCTCGTAGCTCAGTGGTCAGAGCGGGTTCCCGCTTACGGTGGGAGAGGTTTCATCATCCCTTGTCGTCATGCCTTCTTCATGAACAACGACGATCCGAGGCAACAGCCATGACGAATGCAGGCGAAACTACATCAAGTCGCGGGTTCGATCCCCGTCGGGCCTCCTCTTTGGCCCGTAGCTCAGTGGTAGAGCAGAAGCGTTTCGCCGACCGTTGTCGTCATGACCTTAACCGGACCGCTTCTGGACAGTAATCAATGGAATAAAGACCTTCAAAGAACGGCGAATGCCGGATGGAACTACAGCAGCATAGACGGAATGCTCCGTGGGGTTCGACTCCTCACCTTGCAGGCGCTCTCTGGCATGAGCGGGACATTCCTGGTTTCATCCATCCTTGTCGCCGTGCTTCGAAGACCACTCCGCCGGCGAATGCCTGCAGGACTACAGGTCAGAGCGTCCGCCTCGCTCGAGGCGGAAGGTCGGGTGTTCAAGTCACCCCTCCCGGTCCTTCGGGATCGGATGTAGCTCAGGGAAGAGGTCCTGCGTCACGCTTGTCGCCAGCGGCCGATCAGGACGAATGCGAGCGCCACTCCATTGGAAGACGCGATCCGGGATAACCGGATGCCGTGAGGCGTGAAGGTTCGATCCCTTCCCAAGTCCGGGACTGCCGGAGGCCCGGATGCGGTGGCGGAAAAAGACGTTGCGCTCACGACTTGTCGTCCTGAACGCCGAAGACGGCCGCCACGGGTGGCCAGAAAGAACAATGAGATGACTGAGATTTTAAGTGGACAGGACCTGATCGATGCCGGGATGCGGCAAGGCAAGTGGTTTGGCAAGGCGCTCGCCGCGGGCAACGCCGTGCTGGAAAGCGGCGGTTCATTTGCAGCCGCAGTGGAGGCCGCGCGCCAGTTCGAGCCGCCGCCCGCGACCCCTTTGCGCCCCACCGGCGCCGTGCCGTTCCACATCAACATCGATGCCGAGAACGAGGTCGAGCAGGCCAATGTCGATGCGGTGACGCGAAGCATGACGGAACTGATGCGCACTCCGGTCGTGCGGGCCGGCGCCGTGATGCCGGATGCGTGCCCGGCAGGCCCGATGGGTACGATCCCGGTCGGCGGCATCGCGGTGTCGGAAGCCATCCATCCCGGCATGCACTCGGCTGATATCTGCTGTTCCATGGCAATCTCGGTCTATCCCGGCGTCGCGCCGCAGGCTCTCCTCGACACCGTGCATGCGGTGACGCATTTCGGGCCGGGCGGGCGGCCGCGGGGCCAGCAGTTCCGGCCGGAGCCGGCGCTGATGGAGCGCTTCACCACGAACGCGCTGCTCGCCGACATCACCAGCGCGGCGATCGAGCATTTCGGCACGCAGGGCGACGGCAACCATTTTGCCTTCGTCGGAACCATCAAGTCGACGGGCGAGACGGCTCTGGTGACGCATCACGGCTCGCGTTCGCCGGGCGCTCGCCTCTATGGCAAGGGCATGATGATCGCCAATGCCGTACGCATGATGACGTCGCCGGAAACCCATCGCGACAACGCCTGGATTCCAGCCGATACCGAGGAGGGCGACCGCTACTGGGAGGCTCTGCAGACCATCCGGGCCTGGACGAAAGCGAACCATATGCTGATCCACGACGCGGCCGCCGAACGGCTGTCGGCGAAGGTCTCGGACCGCTTCTGGAACGAGCACAACTTCGTCTTCCGGCGCTCGGACGGGCTGTTCTACCACGGCAAGGGCGCGACGCCGGCCTTCGCCGGCTGGGCCGAAGACGCCACGGACCTGACGCTCATTCCGCTCAACATGGCGGAGCCTGTACTGATCGTGCGTGGCAAGGATGCGCCGAACGGCCTTGGATTTTCGCCTCATGGCGCGGGTCGCAACTTCTCGCGTAGCCAGCACAAGCGCCTTCAGGCGGGACGGACGGACGCGGAGATCTTCGCCGCGGAGACCCAGGGTATCGACGCGCGCTTCTTCTCGGGTGTGACGGATATCTCGGAGCTACCGAGCGCCTACAAGAACGCTGCGTCGGTGCGCCGGCAGATCGAGCACTATGGCCTCGCCGAGATCGTCGACGAGGTGATCCCCTACGGCTGCATCATGGCCGGCGACTGGGCGGCAAACGCGCCCTGGCGCAAGAAGAAGCAGGCCCGCGCTCCAGCCTGACCACAAAAACCCCACTCTTGGGGGCTCACGCTCCTAAAAAAGCTCCACCCGCGGACGCGGTTCGCGGGTGGAACTTGTGCGCTGAGGGCTCTTCAGGTGAGGCCAGCGGCTTGCGCGATCAAGAGGCCGCCTGCCCCGGCGGTGACGGTTCCTATGGCCTCAGGAACGCGGAGACTTCTGGGGGCGAGACGCTCAGCGGTGATCGCCGCTGTCACGAGAAGCATAGCGCGAAGGTCCATCACGCCGAGGACCAGAAGGACAGCGACAAGAGCGGAGCAGCTGAGGCAGCAGATGAGACCGAGCCGGAGCCCATAAGCAGAGGCCGCGAACCCGTTCGCCCATTGCCCGCCTCCTTCCGGCGCACTCCGGCAGCATGCCAGGAGGCGCGCCTTTGACGGCGTGCACTGGAACACGCCGGCGAGCAGGAGCCAGGCTCCCATGAGCATCGGCGTGGTTTGGGCGAGGTCCGGTCGCCTCATCGCGAGTGTCGCCAGCTGGGAGCCGATCACAAAGACGAGCATCCCCAACAGCGCCCAGACAAGGAAATAGGCGGCGCCGACGAGCAAGGTCAGGAGACCCGGCTGCCCCGCACGGGACAGGCTGCTCCCCCGGTGGTAGCGCCATAGGATCGGCATCAGGGACGGGAGCATCATGGCGACCATCATCACGGTCCACATACCGAGAAAGCTCAGGGCCGCGTCGGACCAGGTCTGACCGCACATCGGCAGCCATGCCAGAGACATTGACCAGTCGCCGGGCATCGGCATCCCGTCCATCGTCTCCATGGAGGCACATCCAAGGATTGTGGCAGCTGTGCTGGCCACGAAGACCAGCGCTGCGACGCTTGAAACAACGCGCTGACGGCCGTGCCCGCACGCCATCGCGTCGTCGCGTGCCCGGTCCGCAGTGAGGCCGAAGGCGCGCTCCGCCGGGCTCAGGCACAGCACGATGCACCCAAGCTGCTTGCGGGCTCTCCGTACTCATCATGGCGGCGGAACCAGATGCCCGTTTCGTTTCGCCCCTTGGGAGCGCGATCGAGCCATTGATACATCCCCCACAGGCCATCCACCCCGCGCGCGTAGGTGGAGTAGCTGTGATAGACGACGCCGTCCTCCCGCACAAAGGCACTCATGCCAGGCCTTTCGCGCTGGTAGGTGGCCGTGTCGGTCCCGCAGGTGGCCGCCAAATGCGCCTCAGCATCCGCGCCGCCGCCCTCCTGTCCCGGACGCCATGCGAATGCCTTCTCGGGCCGGTAGTTATATGAAATACCACCCCCGCGTTGCTCCTCTTCCGAGAACCAAACGCCAAAATCGGCATTGAAATCACTCGCCAACGAGGATGCCCAGGGGAACGTCCAGCCCATGCGTTGCTGGTAAGCCTGCAACTTCGCGAGGGGCGCCCGGGACACGGCCCACAGCATGACGTCATGATTGGCGAGATGCGGCACGAAACCATTGAAGCCGTCCGCGATCGCCGAGCAGGACGGACATCCCGCCGTATAATCCGCTCCAAACATGAAGTGATAGACGAGCAGCTGCGAGCGTCCCCGGAAGAGGTCCGCGAGAGATGCTTCGCCTTCGCGCGTCTCGAAACGATACTCCTTGTCGACGCGCACCCACGGCAAACGCTGACGCTGCTGCGCGAGGGCATCGCTGAGCCGCGTGACCTCCTTTTCCGCCGCCAGCAGATCAAGCCGCGCCGCCTGCCATTCCTCTCGTGTTCCGGTCAAATGTTTCGTCATGATGTCACTCCCTCGATCATTTCTTCGGCGCATGATGTGACGGCCGATCGCTGATCATGAGATAAGGGTAGGGGCCAGAGATCTCGGGGTGGGAGTGACAAGTGTGGCGGGATTTGAATGGATTCGCTGATCACGGCCGCTGCGCGCGCCCTCGCCGCCGGTGATCCCTTCTCCGCGCTGAACTATGTCGCGCTTCGCGAAGACGCTCCCGCGCTTGCGCTGCGGGGCATTGCAATGGCCCAGCTCGGCGATCTTGCCCGCGCGCGGCTCCTCCTGCGCAACGCCACGCGCGCGTTTGGGCCGAAGGAGGACGTGGCCCGCGCGCGTTGCGTCGTCGCCGAGGCGGATGTCGCTTTCGCCGCGCGCGATCTCGGCTGGCCGACCAAGGCCCTTGATGCGGCGCGGAAAGTTCTCGAACTGCATGGAGACCGGATCAATGCTGCGCATGCGCAGCATCTCAAAGTCCGGCGCCTTCTTCTCATCGGGCGCCTCGAGGAGGCGGAGCAGGCACTGGGTGGGCTTGATCCGGCACCGCTGCCCCCGCCTCTGCGCACCATTCACGAGATGATACTCGCCGGGATCGCTATGCGACGATTGAGGATCGGTGAGGCGCGCGCCGCTCTGGCGCGTGGGAGAGTGGCCGCGGAGCATGCCGGTATTTCCGCGCTGATCGCGGAGGTCGCCGCCGCATCCCTCACGCTGGAGGCGCCAGCCGCCCGCCTGATCACGGATGGGCAGGATCAACAGCTCATTCTGGATGACGTCGAGCGGCTGCTGGCATCGGACGCTCTCATCATCGATGCATGCCGCCATGTCGTACGGTACAAGCAAGCCATCATCTCGCTCGCCACACGCCCGGTTCTGTTCACCCTCGTGCGTTCCCTGGCCGAAGCCTGGCCGCGTGAAGCTTCGCGGGACGGCCTCGTTGCGCGAGCGTTCCGAGCGAAGCGCGCGGACGAATCCCATCGGGCAAGGCTTCGGGTCGAAATCGGACGGCTGCGCAACGTCCTCCGGGATTGGGCAGATGTCGATGCGACGAAGCAGGGTTTCGCGCTGACCCCGCGCCGCGCGGACCAGGTGATCGTTCTGGCACGGCCCGTCGAAGAACGGCATGCGGCTGTTCTGGCGCTCCTCGCCGATGGCGAGGCCTGGTCGAGTTCGGCGCTGGCGCTTGCCCTTCACGCGAGCCAGCGCACCGTGCAGCGCGCGCTCGACGAACTCGCGGCAGCCTCCAAGGTCGAGGCATTCGGACAAGGACGGGCCCGTCGTTGGCTCACCCCGCCCATGCCGGGATTCACGACAACCTTGTTACTCCCGCCCTCGCTGCCAAGCGGCTAGCCTCGAGCCATGAAACAGACAGCTGAAATCCTCCACGAATACGGGCCCTTTCCGGGCATTGACCAGGTGCATGGCGTCACGTTCGACGGTCAGCGCGTCTGGTTTGCATCGGGCGACAAGCTCAATGCCATCGATCCCGCAAGCGGGACGACAACAGGTGCGATCGACATCCCCGCGGATGCCGGCACGGCGTTCGACGGTGAGCATCTCTTTCAGATCGCCGCCGATCGCATTCAGAAGATCGACCCTCGGACCGGGCGCGTGCTTTCCACGATCCCGGCGCCAGGCGGCGGCAGCGACTCAGGCCTCACTTGGGCCGAGGGCACCCTCTGGGTGGGCCAATGTCGAGAGCGCAAGATTCACCAGATTGACCCCGAAACGGGCGCCGTTCTCCGGACCATCGCCTCCAACCGTTTCGTCACCGGGGTGACCTGGGTGGACGGTGAACTCTGGCATGGCACGTGGGAAGGTGATGAGAGCGAATTGCGACGCATCGACCCCAGAACCGGGAACGTTCTCGAGCAAGTGCAGATGCCTCCCGGCGTAGGGGTATCGGGGCTCGAGTCCGATGGCGCCGACCGCTTCTTCTGCGGCGGCGGCCCCAGCGGAAAGGTGAGAGCCGTCCGTCGCCCGAGGCAGGATGCCAAAGCGGACGGGCTGGATGTCTCCAGTTGATCCGTGCACCTTGCTGTCTCTCGCGGCGCCCGCTTGGATGCGCCGCGAGCGGATCACGGCGCAATCAGACGCCTTTTGGTGCAGGCACCGCCTCGATCAGTTCCAGAAGATTATCGGGAAAGATGATCTCTGACGTCGTCCGGATTTCTTCAGCAGACCACCAGTGATGTTCGGCCATCACTTCTCGCTCTATAGCGCTCCAGCCCCAATCCGAGATTGCGGTCCGCGCTATTTGGAGAGCGAAGAATCGTTCCTCCGCCCACACGGTCTCTCCGTCGGTAAGCTGAAGTTCAAGGCTTCGACGGCCAACCTCGGCACCGATCTCATTCCTGATGAGCCCGGTCTCTTCTTCCAGCTCGCGCAGGGCAGCCTCCTCGAAGGTCTCGCCCTCCTCCACCGCTCCGCCAGGTGTCGCCCAATAGCTTCGCCCGGCGAGCGGCCCCGACCTGTGCACAAATTTGAAAAGAAGGACGCATCCTGACTGATCCAGCAGAAGGACGCGCGCGGACGGCCGCTTACGCATGGAGCTTTCCGGTTTCACAACTGCCTCTCACGGCCCGAAGGATGCGGCCGATAACATGGGAGATACGCGGTGGTCGATGTCATATCGAGCCCGATAATACGCCCTCGTCCGCGCGCACATGAAGGACCCGATCGATCAACCCCCATTCCCGGGCCTCCTCCGCCGTCATGAAGTTATCGCGGTCGAGCGCGCGTTCAACCTCTTCGTAGGTCCGGCCGCAATGCTCGGCATAGAGCCGCGTCATCAGATGCTTGATCCGTCGCGTCTCCTCGGCATGAATGAGGATGTCCGAAGCCTGTCCCTGAAAGCCGCCCAACGGCTGATGAACGAGCAAACTTGCATGGGGCAGCGCCGCGCGGTGACCGGGCTCGCCTGCCATCAACAGGAACGATCCCATCGAGCGGGCGGTCCCCATGCACAGGGTGTGCACCGGGGCGCGAACGTGGCGCATGGTGTCGTACATGGCAAGGCCGCTGGTTACGACACCGCCTGGAGAATTGATATAAAGGTTTATCGGCTTCTTCGGGTTTTCTGCTTCCAAGAACAACAGCTGTGCGCAAACAAGCGCGGATACGGAATCGTTGACCTCACCGTTTAGAAAAATGATCCGTTCGCGCAGCAGCCGGGAGAAGATGTCGAAAGAGCGCTCTCCCTTGCTCGACTGTTCTATGACCATGGGCACGAGTTGCATCGCTTCGCGCATCGGCGAATTCCAATCTTGCAGATGATTGAGGATTTGAGCCGTCAGGCCGCTCGCAGGACCGGCATCATGTCGTCGTTCGCAGCAGCCGCATTCGTTGAGCCAGACCTGATATCCGCGAGTACGTGGATGATACGCAAGCTGGTTCCACCCGAAGTATTGGGCGACACGCGGAAAGTCACCACGCTTTCAAGAAATGGCGGAGCGCTTTCACGCATCCTGTAGCTGACCTCTTCTCCAGGCGTCAGCGACGTAGCTTCCGGATCCGCCAACGCTTCTTTGGGGAGCCAGACGTCACGGAGCTCAGGAACGGTGATAGCGCGCCAGACCTTATGGGGCGGTTCATCGATATGGTATTCGAGCTCGACGCCCTTTTTCTGGTCTTCCGTCTTTTCGCCGCTCATTGGTCCATATCCTTCAGCAAGACCTTCAGGGACTCAATACGCGCAGGCCAATACGCGCGATATTTTGCCAACCACTGTGCGATGAGAGTCAAACCTTCAGGATCGACCTCATAGTTCACAAACCGCCCCTGCCGCTCTTCCCGCACCAGTTTCGCACTCCGTAGAATCGCAAGATGCTGGGACATGGCGGGCTGACTAATCTGCAGCCCCGCGCGAAGAGAGGTCGCGTTCATCGCACCTGCCGCGAGCTTCTCGAAGATCGCACGGCGCGTGGGATCTGACAGGGCCCGGAAGATCTCGTTCTCGATCATGCCGATAGATAAGCAACGACTTATATGAATGGCAACTCTTTTTTTTTTAATAAGGGCCGCGATGTCGGGACGGCGGACAGCCATGGCGAGCAGAGATGCGGCCCACGCGCCGCCAGAACGGTCGCCCGATCGATCCCCTCACATCCGGGAGCGCCGATCGCCAAGAGTGCGGTGGTCGCCAGGGGGGTCATGAAGATCCTTGGACAATTCGCGCCCAAAGCAGAAAAGGAGCCACGGCGACCATGGCTCCATTTGATCCGGTTGTGCGAACGGTCTCGGCTATGTTCGGCTGGCGCGACGGCCGTCAGAGCGCCAGCCTCACCGGCGGCCAGCCGGCCGCTCGAAAGCCGTTAAGCCTTGTTCAGCTCAGCTTCCGCGAATTCGTAGTTGGCGAGCTTGTCGAGGAAGTTGGCTGTGTAGTCCGGCCGGCGGTTGCGGAAATCGACGTAGTAGCTGTGCTCCCATACATCGAGGCCAAGGAGTGCCCTCCCCTGACCGGACGCGAGAGGATTGTCCGCGTTCGCGCTTTTCGTGACCTTCAGCTTGCCGTCATCGCCAAGGACAAGCCATGCCCACCCTGAACCGAACTGGGTAGTCGCAGCGGTCTTGAAGGCCTCCTTGAAGGCATCGACGCTCCCAAAGTCGGCGACAAGCTTTTTCTCAAGGCCGCCCGGGATCTTGCCACCCCGCGGCGAAAGCGCCTGCCAGAACAGGATATGGTTCCAGTGCTGGCCGGCGTTGTTGAAGACGGGTGCGAGATCCGCCTTGCCTGCGGTGAAGCGGATGATCTCTTCCAGAGACTTGCCTTTCAGCTCCTCGTTCTTCTCCACAAAGCCATTCAGCGCCGTCACATAGGCCTGATGGTGCTTACCGTGGTGGAGCTCAAGCGTCTCTTGGCTCATGCCGGCGGCAGCGAGGGCAGTTGTAGAATACGGGAGGGCTGGAAGTTCGAAGGCCATCAAAAGCTCCTTTGAGAAGGTGAGGCATCTCTCCGGCGATCTCCACAGGTGGACGTCGGTCCTCGGGCCGCGATCACCGGAAGCTGATTTACCAAGCAATCAATTTGATAAATGGCAGGGAAAGTTTGTCAAGCCAACGCTTGTAAAATTTACTGACCCACCCGCTATGCCACGATGGCCGCCACCCTTGCATCCAGTGCCGTACGTGCATCTGCAGGCGCAAGGCGAACCTGCAGGCCGCGCTGCCCCCCATTCATATAAACAAGCGCATGCGCCAGTGACTGCTGCTCAATGGCAACAGGAACCCGCCGCATCTGTCCGAATGGGCTGATGCCGCCAACCTTGTAGCCTGTGATCCGCTCCGCATCCGCGGGCTTCATCATCTCCGCTGACTTGCCGCCAAAAGCTGCGGCGAGCTTTTTCATGGAGACTTCCCGATCCGATGGCACGATCACGCAAACAGGCTTGCCGTCCACGAGCGCCATCAGCGTCTTCAATACGCGTTCCGGCTCCTCGCCGATCGCTTCCGCTGCCTGGAGTCCTACGCGCTCGGCATCCGGGTCATAGTCATAGCTATGCACCGTGAAGGCGACGCCCGCCTTCTCGAGCGTCTTGGTCGCGCGCGTTGCTTTAGACATCGATCATTCCTGCTCTCATCACTTGTGGGGGCAGCCGCCGATCACCACCAACACTTATCCTGTAAATGCGTCGATCTTCGTCGTGGCGATACGGTCGCGCAACCATCTCGCTGCTGGCCCTGCGGGACGCTGTTTATGCCAAACCGCCTCAAGCGCAACAGGGTGCATACCTTCGTCGAACTGCAAGGCCGGCGTCGCGAGATCCTGAGTGACCGGCGAGTTCCTGAGGATATGAACAGGGACAAGCGCCCAGCCGATGCCTTGTTTGAGAATCTGGAGGATCACCCAGTGGCTTTCGACCCACCAGACCTCTGCGGCGACGCGCAGCCTGTGCCGCTCCGTCCCCTCGGTGCGAACCGTCACCATGATCTGACGATGCCGCTTGAGGTCTTCCCAGTCCACGACGGCATGGGCGAGCGGATGCTTCTTTCCGCAGACAAGCGCAAGCGGCACCCATCCGATCGTGTGAAAGCCGAGCTCCGTGGGAAGCACCTCCTGCCGCCACATCACGCCAATATCGGCTTTCCCGTCCAAAACCAGGCGGCTCACGTCCTCCATCATCGGGAACAGCAGTTCGAGCTCCACATGCGGGAAATGGCTGGCGAAATCAGCGAACAGTTCGCCTAGCGCAGGTTCGGGATAGAGTTCGTCGATCGCGACGACGAGGCGCTTTTCCACATGCGCTTCGAAGCTGGCCGCCATGCCGATCAGGTGCTCACGACGGTCGAGGATAAGCCTCGCCTCCGGCAGGAGCTGTTCCCCGGCCGGGGTGAGAACGGGGTTGCGACCGACCCTGCTGAACAGCGCCAGTCCAAGATCCTCTTCCAGATTGGCGATCTGCGTGCTGACCGCCGATTGCGCCTTGCGCAGGGCCCGTCCGGCCGCAGAGAAAGATCCCGTGTCCGCAGCGGCGACAAAGGCCTCCAATTGCTCCATAGAAACGGCCATCTATCTCATTTCCAGATATTATCTAACTTTAGTATCTTCCAGAATAAGATAGAAAGCCAGCCGCAACGCTATCAAGCTGATACATTCAACAGGTCTCACTATGTCTCTGCGTACATTCCCGGACCGGATGCGGCACGCCATCCTGTTCGAGGTCATCGGACTTGCCGTCTTCACCCCAACAGCCGCCTTGCTCTTCAACCAGCCGGTTGCCCATATGGGCGTTATCGGCGTGGTTTCGGCAACCATCGCCACAACCTGGAACTTCCTGTTCAATCTCGCATTCGACCACGCCCTCGTCCGTCTCCGCGGACATAGCAGAAAGACGGTCATGATCCGGGTTACGCACGCTATCCTGTTCGAAGGCGGGCTGGTCATCATGCTCATCCCGATGATCGCGTGGTATCTCGGCATCAGCCTTTGGGCCGCCCTGATGATGGATATCGCGATTGTCGCGTTCTATCTCGTCTACGCATTCGTCTTCAATATTGTCTACGATCGCGTCTTTCCGGTTCCCGACCCCAAGGAATTCGCCCTCTCCCCTGCGGAATGAGGCGGACGCTTGGCAGCGCTGCCGGCAACGCGCGCATGGACTCCGTCCGCAGCCGCATCTTTGGAGGTGAAGCCCGCCGATACCAGCCAAGGCCAAGGCCACTTTCAGGACAGCGCGCGGCGAACTGAGCGAGCCAACCCGGTTGTTGCGCTGCTTGGCTGCAAGGGTTATAAATCAAGCGATTGCTTTGAATATCGATAGCTTGAACATGCCCATGCCGGCCTCGGAAAAATTGCCGGGACGTCCCAGCCCGGATCGCTTCCTGGTGCTGTTGAAGACCCGAGGCCCTCTGACTGCGGCGGAGCTGGGGCACGCTCTTGGCACGACCGGCGAGAACGCGCGTCAACAGCTGTCGAAGCTTGCGACGGAAGGCGTAGTCGAAACTGAGGTTGTCGTTCGCGGGGTCGGCCGCCCCGCCCAATATTGGCGGCTCACTGCGAAGGGGCACGCACGGTTTCCGGATGCCCATGGCGAACTGGCCGCCAGCCTACTGAAGAATATTCGTGATCTGCTTGGAACTGACGCGCTCGATCGCCTGATCAGCGCACGCGAAGATGAGATGCGTGCTGCTTATCGCGCAGAACTGCGCCCGATCGCCGGCCTGGAGGCCAGGATCGCTGCGCTTGCGGCGATCCGCTCTCGCGAGGGCTATATGGCGGAATACCGAGAAGCGGACGATGGCGACGGCTGGCTCTTGATTGAAAATCATTGCCCCATTTGCACGGCGGCGGCCGTGTGCCAGGGCTTCTGCCGTGCCGAACTGGCTATATTTCGAGAAATGCTGGGGCCAGGTTGTTCGATTGAACGGGTGGACCACATCATCCTCGGCGCACGCCGCTGCGCCTATCGCATCCGCCTCGAGGCCGCCTAGCGCCGTCGTCGGGCGTACTTCTCTAGCTGATCATATCGCGCACAGCCCTGAGGTCAGCGATAAAAGCCTCGTAGGCGGCTCGCTTGGCCGCCGCGTCCGGCACCCGCAGGAGGTAGGAGGGATGCACGGTCAGATATCCGCGCCGGTTGCCGAAAACGAGCGCGCCGCGTTCACGCGTTACGGCGACCTTCCGGCCAGCGAGCGCGTAACCCGCCGTCGCGCCCAGGGCGACCACGACCTGCGGGTGGACGAGCGCGAGCTCGCGCTCGAGCCACCACCGCTCATGCGCGATCTCCCCAGTCGTCGGCTTCTGGTGAATACGCCGCTTGCCCCGCTGGACGAAATTGAAACGCTTGACGGCATTGGTCACATAGCTGCGGGCTCGCTCTATGCCCGCCTCCGCAAGTGCCCGGTCAAACAGCCGCCCCGCCGGGCCAACGAAGGGACGCCCCTGTCGGTCCTCCTCATCACCGGGCTGTTCGCCGACAAAGGCGATCGGCGCCCCCACGGGACCTTCCCCCTGGACAGGCCGCGCTTCACCCGGCGTGGGCGCCTGCCTCTCGGCCAACGCCGCGTTAAATGCCTCGATCGACGGGAAGTCGTCTTCTCTCGTGAGAGCATCATCCGCTTCTGGCATGTCAAGCAGCCTTCTTGTCTTCGGCATGCCATTCCACGCCGAGCCGCTGCATGAGCCGCAATGCATCCTCCGGAGCGTGCCGCTTGTCGGTGTTGTCGAAGAACACGAACACGTCACGCGGCGTCGGATGACGTTCCACGGAGCCGATGAAATCCCCATCTTTCATCGTGCGTCCTGCGGCCCAAGCGGCCACCCTGGCGGCCCAGGTCCCAAGCGCAGCATCGCTGTAGCGTGAGCGATAGAGCTCATCGGACCCGTGCAGGCGGCAATAGGCAAAATCCGCGGGAAGATCCATAAGACGCGGCCAGTCCACGGTATCGGCGCAAACCAGTGCCACTCCGGCCTCCCGCAGAAGATCGATGAGGGCCGGATCGCGAAAACTCTCGTGGCGGATCTCAAGGGCGTGGCGCAGCGGCCGGCGCGCATCGGTCTCGGTGTCCGCTCGACCGTCGACGCGACTGTCATGATGCCGTGCCAGTGCCGAAGCGGCGTCGGTGTCTTTCGGTAAGAGGGCGAGGAAGTCGCGGATCAGCCCGGGATCGAAACGCAGGTTTGGCGGCAACTGCCAGAGCAGCGGGCCGAGCTTCGGGCCCAGCCGCAGAACCCCCGAAGCCAGAAAATTGGCGAGCGCGCTCTCGACGTCGCGCAATCGTTTGGAATGTGTAATGTAGCGTGATCCCTTCACCGCGAAGATGAAGCCGTCCGGCGTCTCCTTTGCCCATCGCGCAAAGATCGGCGGCTTCTGCAGGCCATAGAATGTGCCGTTGATCTCCAGTGCCGGGAACCGTGTTGCAGCGTAGGCGAGCTCGCGCTTCTGGACAGTTCCTTCCGGGTAGAAATGTCCGCGCCAGCCCGCATAGGTCCAGCCGGAAACGCCGATGCGTACAACACCATGTCGCCGACTCATGAACATCCTTCCGGTTCAGGGGAGAACCATGGCTCTCTCAGAGGCATTCTCTTGGAGAATCCGCCAGCCTCCGGCCGAGTTCCCTCGCGGGAGCAACATTCCTTCGGTGCCGTTCCTTCTCGGGAGCCGTTCGCCTTCTGCGGAGAGGTCAGGGCGCGGCCGCGCTCAGCGACAGGCGTTGCTACGAAGGAGACGCGCGAGCACCTGCATGCGCGCGGTCTGGGATTGGGCTGCAGAGCTCGCTTTCCCCAGCTTTCCGCTTTCGAAAGCGGCGATCACACTGTCATGGACATAGCTTGTTCGACAGACGGTCAGCGTATTGGCGAGTTCATCGGCCAGGGGCGCAATGGCTTCCCGGATCTGTCGTCGCCGGCCGCGGACGCTTTTTTCCGGCTCCAATTGTCCGAGCCGCTCGATCACGCCGAGCGACGCCGTGAGGGTGCGGAAATCCTTCAGCGAGATGAGATGGCCGCTGATTGCCTTCAGAAACGTGTTGACCTCGTTCGCCCGTATGATGTGGATGGTGCCCGCATCATCACGGTATTTGAACAGACGCGCCCCCGGGATCGTCTTAAGCCGCTCCAGCGCGCGAGCAAGGTTGGCGTCCCGGACCTTCTTGCGGATAGGCTTGCCCCCCTTTCCCGTGAAGGCGAGTGCCACCTCATCGCCCGCAATGCGCACGTGCGAGCGGAGCAATGTCGTCGCGCCGCGTGTGCCATGTTCTTCTGCATATTCATCGCTACCGGCGCGAATGGCGGTCAGCGCGACGAGCTGCACAACGGCAGCGAGGGCAAACGACCGGTCGGTCTCCGCCCGGCGCAGTTCACGGCGCACGGCCCGCAGGATGGTGGGGAGTGCCTGGGCAAGGCTGGACAGCCGGTTTGCCTTCATGGCCTCGCGCACGCGTGTCCAGTCGGGATGATAGCGATATTGCAGGCGCGCGGCTGCATCCTCCCCGATCGCCTGCAGATGCGCGCGGGGATCGGCAGCGAAGCGCACATTCTGGTAGGCCGGTGGAACTGCGAGGCTCCTGAGCCGGGCGACGATCTCCGCATCCTTCAACAACACCCCCTCCTGGGTCTGATAGCTGAAGCCCAGGCCGCGGCGTTTGCGAAGGATAGTGAGCTCGGAGGGAGACACAATTCGCATGTCATAGCGGCGCGCAAGGCGCCTGATCGTGATCTTGTCGGCCATCTGAAATGAAACGCCTCCGTACACCGCAGCCTCAACGTCGCAAGGCTTCGGGGCGTTCCGGCCGAACAGCGCCATGTCAGCGCTTTTCTAAGCGCCGAAAGAAAACAGCAGACGAGCGGCAAAGCCAGCCGCGTCGCAACATGCACTTGCCCGACACCCGCATGGTACCGCTAGTACGCACCACTTCAGCCGCGCCTATCCGGCATATGCCGCAATGAGGAACAACGTCGCGCTATCGCTATTCCATATCCAGAAGCTGCATGGTGACCTACACGGAAGGCAAAATCATTCCCACTCAATCGTCCAAATGTGGATTAAGTTATTGATATTACACGTCAATATGGCCTTTGCGCACACAAAAACCGACTACTGGCTAGTCAAAATGTTACGCTTTTGATTTTAAAAGGAAAAAGGGTCGAAAAAAAATCTGTGGGTTTCAAGGATAATCGGCGTCTATCGCCCGTTTGGACCCTTTGAAGGCCACCCCACGTCAATTGCCGATCTGTATCAGAAAACACCGCTGACCACAATGAGCGACCTGCCTCGAACAAGAGGTCGGTTTGCGTTTGTGCGGATTTGCTAACCACAGCGCAGCAAACCAAGACTCCTTCAAACTGACGCATAGTTTGAAATCATGCTAAAATACTCACCATGAGCGAGCAAACAACGGGGAAGTTAAAGCAGCTGGAGCACCTCCTGCCAGAGGGATTGCTCGTCGATGCCGCGTGGCTTTCTGCTCACGGCTACTCAACCTCACTGCGCACCAAATATGTCGCCTCGGGCTGGCTCGAGCAGCCGGCCCGCCGAGTCTATCGGCGTCCTCGCGGGCAGCTTGGCTGGCAGCAGGTGGTCGTCTCGCTGCAGACGCTTCTCGGCTATCGTCTCACCGTTGGCGGCCGGACAGCCCTCGAGCTGCAAGGCTATGCCCATTACCTCTCGCAGGATCTTTCCGAGATCCATCTTCACGGTCCGGCAAGGCCGCCCAGCTGGCTCACGACGCTGCCACTCAAGGAACAGTTCGCGTATCATAACAGCACGCCGCTTTTCGGGGTTGACCTGGAGGAGATCAGCTTCCCTTCCCTCGTTTCCGAGCGCGCACCTGATGCCCGAGATGCGGGATCTTTTCAGGATGCCGGACTGCGCGCTCTGCCCTGGGGCCAATGGGATGGGCCGTTGACGGTATCGACGCCCGAACGGGCGGTTCTCGAACTTCTCGATGAACTCCCGCAACATGAAAGTTTCGATCAGGTCGACGTGCTTATGGAAGGTCTGAGCGATCTTGCGCCGAGGCGGATCCAGAAGCTGCTTGTCCGCTGCCGCAGTGTGAAGGTGAAGCGCCTGTTCTTCTTCTTTGCCGACCGGCATCGCCATGCATGGCTCAAGCATGTCGACCGGACCGCAATCGATTTGGGATCGGGCAAGCGCATGCTGGTCAAGGATGGCAGGTACGACCCGACCTACGCGATCACCGTCCCCAAGGAACTGGCCGAGACGTATTGATGGCATTTGCGGACACTTACCGAAATCAGGTCGCATTACTGATCCGCACACTGCCTTCGGTGGCCGCGGAGGACTGCTTCGCGATGAAGGGCGGCACAGCGATTAATCTGTTCGTGCGCGAACTGCCGGCCGTGCGATGGCGGCAACAGAACCTCGATGGTCTGAAGGCAGAGAAGCGCCAGGCACTGGTGCGGCAGCTTGAAGAGGTTCTGGCAACCTAGGTTCGGAGAAGGTCGGCCGTCATCATCATCGGCGAGCCATCAGGTAGCGGCCAAAAGATTCACCCGCTCCATCAGCGCTTCGGCGCTTTCCTTGCGCTCCGAATAGCGATCGGTGAGCCGAAGCGCAAGCGGAGGACGGCGTCAGCCGTTGCGCGGATGCGTCGGGCATCGCGCGCTCAAGCACGCCGGGCGGGCCACCGGCGCAAGCAGCACCCAACTCTCCTCAGGAACCGCGTGCGGATTGGGCCTCGTCTATGCCGGCCAGGACCGTGTTCGCCCGCTCAAGATCCTGCTGAAGGATGTCGTTGAAGCGTCGACAGCCGCTTCTCCTTCAGCAGCTTGTGACGGTGAATAACCGGTTGAGGCCGCTATATCCACGATTGGATTAAAGCCTTGCGGAGAACAGCCGCTGCAACGGGGCTTTGATCGACCGAAAACAGTTCTCGAGCTGTCGGAAGTCAGCCTCGAAACGCCCTCTCATGCGGGAAATCCCCCTCCGAAATGTATGCCTCCTCTTGTGGAGTCGATTGCCGGCCCAGAACTCGGTTGCGGTGTGGATGGTGGCCGAACGCGGCGACGACCTTGCGCACGTCACCGGCCTGTTTCACCAGCGACTGGTAGATCGGCTGAAGCGAAGCGGGCGCTTGCTTCGCGATTTCCTCGCGCAGCCTGATGAGCAGATCGATGCGGTTGAGGTGATCGGCGCCTTCGCAGTGGCCAAGGGGTTGGCTGTAGACGATCTTGAACCATGGCGTGCTTAGGGACGCATAGTGACCGTTGGAAAACCCCTCTATCGCCAGCGTCAGCGCGGCAGGATCCTGCGCAAAGGCGCGCGGTGTGCCGCCCCACAGCGAGCGCGAGAACTGGTCGAGCATGACGATAAGCGCCAACCTGCCTTGGGGGTCGGCGGCCCAGTCGTCGAAATCGCCTGCTGCTGCGCTCCTCGTAAGATCGGCGAAGCGCTCGACGATCTTGGTGTCCGCGCCGCCATGCAACCGCCATGACCAATATTTGCGATGGATTTCGGCATCCACCTCTAGCGATCGGCCTTCGGGAAACCAGAAGTCGAGAATGTCGTTCCATGGAGCGGTCCTGGCAGTCATGTCGATCCTTTCCGGCTTGCGCGATGAGACCGCTTTAATGCGGCAAAGACAAGGGACCCCGCGCCCTATCGCGGGGTCCCTGAGAGAACGCTTCAGCTTTGCGAAGCAGCGGCCGCCTGTCGGGCAGCAACCGCTCTCGAGTCGTTGGCGCCCGCCGCTGCGGCCTTTGGCATGCGCAGGAGGCGCATACCATTGGCGATGACGATCAGCACCGAGAGCTGATGGACCAGCATGCCCCCGGCCATATGGACGTTGCCGGTGAACACGCCGGCCAGCAGGCCCGCCACCGTCACCAGCGCGATGACGAGGTTCTGGCGCATGTTGCCCAGCGTGGCGCGCGAGATCGCCATCGCCTCGGGGATCTTGCCAAGATCGTCCTTCAGGAGCGCGATGTCGGCGGTCTCGATGGCGACGTCGCTACCCGCCGCGCCCATGGCGATGCTGGTATCCGCCGCCGCGAGCGCGGGCGCGTCGTTGATGCCGTCGCCGACCATGGCGACATGCGCGCCGTCTGTCTTCATCTTGCGGATCAGGTCCAGCTTGTCCTCGGGCATCAGGCCGGCATGGACCTCGTCGATGCCGACTTTGCGGGCAATCGCTTCGGCCGCGCCAAGCTGGTCGCCGGTCAGCATGACCACGCGTCCTATACCGATATCGCGCAAGCGGGCGATGGCTTCCTTCGCCCCTTCGCGAGCCATGTCGGACATGCCCAGCAACCCGATCAACCGCCCGTCACGCGCCACCAGGATCGGCGTCTGGCCATTAGCCAACAGACGGTCCAATGCGGTTTCACCATCTTCGCCCAGCGTAATGCCGAGCGTGTCCATCAGGCGGCGGTTGCCGGCGGCTATGGTTTGGCCGTCGATGCGGGCGGTGAGGCCCATGCCGGCATGTTCCTCCAGCGCCTCGGGCGTCGAAAGCGGCCTCTGCGCGCGGCCGGCCTCGACGATGGGGCGCCCGAGCGGGTGGGTGGAGCCGGCCTCGGCGGTGGCGGCCAGATGCAGCAGCTCGGCCTCGGTGATGCCGCCAAGCGCGACGATGGAGGCAAGCTGCGGCTTGCCCTCCGTCAGCGTGCCAGTCTTGTCGAGCGCCAGCGTGTCGATGCGGCCAGCGCTTTCCAGATGCTGGCCGCCCTTGATCAGGATGCCGCTGCGCGCGGCGCGGCCGATGCCGGCGACGATGGAGACCGGCGTCGAGATGACCAGCGCGCCGGGGCAGCCAACGACCAGCAGGGTCAGCGCCAGGCGAATATCCTGCGTTACCGCGAAGGAAACACGGCTATCTGCTGACCCCTGCCGGCGAGGAGATGCAGGCGGGTGCTCTGCGGGTCGAGGAGGAGATCGCGGGCCTCAGCCGCAAGGTCACGGGGCAGGATTTGCGCCTGAGCGGTACGGTGCGGATCACCACCATCGACATGCTGGCCTACGGGCTGCTGCCGCGTCACCTCGCCGATTTCCGCAAGCTATATCCCGGCATCGAGATCGAACTCGTCGTCGGCAACGCCGCACTTAATCTCAGTCGGCGCGAGGCAGACGTAGCACTTCGTGTCGGCAACGAGCCGCCGGAGAGCCTCGTGGGCCGCCGCGTCGGACAGCTGGTCTTCGCCGTCTATGGCAGCGCCGATTATTGCGGCAGGTACACCGAGCCCGATCTTGCGCAGCACGACTGGATCGGCTTTGACGCCGAACATGCGGCACTGGTCCGGCGCTTTGCCAGCTTTCTGCCCGATGTTACGCCAGCCTTGCGCGCCAATTCTGTGGCGGCGGCTGTTGCCGCGGCCAAGGCGGGCCTGGGACTTGCACCACTGCCTTGCGGCATCGCCGATCTCGAGCCCGACCTTGTGCGCGTTGCACCACTGCCCGATGATTTTGCGCTCGATCTTTGGCTTTTGACCCATGAGGATCTGCGCCGGACGGCGCGTATCCGGGCTTTCCTCGATTTCCTCGCGGAGGCGTTAGCGAAGGAAGCGCCGCTGCTGGGAGGGCAGTTTCGCAATGACACCGAAGTCGCACCTGCAATATGATGATGTGTGAGAATATCCAAGCAGGTGGAATGTGGAGCACCTTGAGCGACATCAACGAGCGAACCAACATCTCATGCAACAAATAGCAAGAAGGAGCCTATTATGCGTGGATTTGTGGACGACATAGAAGAGCTGACCGAAGAGAATACGGACTATCGTCGTGTTCTCTACACCGCAAGAAACCTGCAACTCGTCCTGATGGCGCTTCAGCCCGGCGAGGAAATTGGCGAAGAAGTGCACGATGACGGAGATCAGTTCTTTCGCGTTGAGAAGGGCAAGGGCGAAATCTGGATCGATGGGACGGTGAGCAAGATCAAGTCCGATATGGCCATGATCGTACCCGCAGGCGCGCGGCACAATGTAAAGAACACTGGCGACAAGCCGTTGAAGTTTTATACGATCTACAGTCCTCCAGAGCATATCGATGGTGTCGTTTATCCAACCAAGGCCGAGGCCGACGCAGCTCATGAACACTTCGACGGCAAAACGAGCGAAGGGTAGTTCTTCACTGCCGAAGCCATGAGCAGCCCTCATTGTGTATGGCCAACAGCCTTGCTGCTTCGATCTATTGACCCCTCTTGCCGATCAGCGGGAGGGGTAGCCCATTCGCGGGTCGGCCAAAATGATGGCAAGTAAGTATCCCTTCCCCAGGAGATACCGTGAAGAAACTGCTTGACCTTGATCGTTCGACGGTTCTGACGACGCTGACCGTTATCGGTATGCTTCTGGCCGTTCTGGCGCTTTGGCCGCTCCAAGGGAATGCAGCCAGTGCTGCCTCGCTCGCGGGCCTTTCTCTTGTCTATCTCGCCGGTGGCCTGCCCGCCGGCTGGCGGGCCGCCGTCACCTTATGGGAGGAGCGCATCCTCGATATCGACCTGTTGATGGTCGTTGCAGCGGTCGCAGCGGCGGCAGTCGGCGCACCCTTCGAGGGCGCTGTGCTGCTGACGCTATTCAGTATCTCGACCACGTTGGAGGAACGCGCGCTCGGCCGGGCCCGCCGGGCCATTGAGGCGCTGATGGCACTGCGTCCGGAGACGGCCCTGCGCAAGGGAACGGACGGAACGGTCCTCGAGGTTCCGGCTGCCGATCTGAAGGTGGACGACATCGTCGTGCTGCGTCCTGGCGCGCGCGTTCCTGCCGACGGGGTGATCGTTAGCGGGCGCGGCTCGCTCGATGAGGCCAACATCACCGGCGAATCCATGCCTGTGGCAAAGGAGCCAGGCGCGCAGATATTTGAAGCGACCGTCAATATCGATGGCGTGATTGAGGCGATCGTGACCAAGTCAGTCGCGGAAAGCACGGTGGCGCGCATGATCGCGCTGGTCACCGAGGCGCAGGCGGCAAAGGCCCCATCGGAACGGTTCAGCGCCTGGTTCGGGCAGCGCTATACGGTTGCGGTGATGGTGGGCGCGGTCCTTGCCTTCGCGGCCTTCTACTGGCTGGGGCGCGGCTGGGAGGAAGCGCTTTACCGTTCCGCGACGCTGCTGGTGGCGGCAAGCCCGTGCGCGATTGTCATCTCGGTGCCTGCCGCCATTCTGTCGGCGCTGTCGGCCGCCGCGCGCGGCGGAGTGCTATTCAAGGGCGGAGCCGCGCTTGAAACACTTGCTGCTGTCGACACCTTTGCTTTCGACAAGACCGGAACGCTGACGACCGGCAAGGCGTCCGTGAACAAAGTGGTGGCGCTTGATGGCGATGAGCAAGGTTTCCTGTCGCTGCTTGCCGGCCTTGAGGCCCAGTCGGAGCATCATAGCGCCGCGGCTATCCGCCATGAGGCCGCCGCGCGCGGCGTCACGCCTATCGATGTGAAGGATGTGGCCACGCGGCCCAGCGCGGGGATTGTCGGCAGCGATAGCGAAGGGTTTCTGTGGGCAGGCAACCCGCGCCTTGCCGCCCAGATGGGCGCGTCCATCGACCACCCCGCGCTGCTGGCGTTGGCGCAGGATGCGCAGACAGTCATCTATGCCGGTCGGGATGCGCGGGTGCTGGGCGCGGTCACCGTCGCCGATATCGCGCGCTCGACCTCCGGGCCGGCGCTCACAGCGTTGCGTGAGGGCGGTGTGGAGAAGATCGTCATGATGACGGGCGACCGCCTTCCCGTCGCCTTACGAATTGGCGAGGAACTCGGGCTGAAGCCCCAAGAGATCCACGCCGATATGCTACCGGAGGACAAGGTCCGGATGGCGGGCGAACTTGCGACGACAGGCAAGGTGGCGTTCGTCGGCGACGGCGTCAACGACGCTGCGGCGCTCGCGCGCGCCGATGTCGGCATCGCCATGGGAGCAGCCGGTTCGGACGTTGCGCTCCAGGCCGCTGACGTGGCGCTGCTTTCGGAAGATATGAGCAGGCTGGCCGACGCCCACCGGCTAGCGCGCCGCACAGCCACGATCATCCGCCAGAACCTGATTTTTGCCATGGGCGCCATGGCGGTTCTCGTCGTTGGCGGGCTGTTCTTCGAATTGCCGCTGCCGCTGGCTGTCATCGGCCATGAAGGCGGCACAGTGCTTGTGGTGCTGAACGGCCTGCGCCTCCTCCGCGATCCTATTCGCGCCAAGGAAAGGACACCAACCTCGCCGCCGGCAAGCAATCCGGTCGCGGGCCAACCGGTCCCACGCCACGCCTACCGCAGAAAGATAGCGCGGCGTGCAGCATGAAAGATGCGCCAGTGGCCGGATGCGCGCGCTTACACCATCAAGCCCAACGCAACGCCACCTGCTGCGGCCAGAAGGACGACCGCCCAAGGTGGGGCTTTCCACGCTGTCAGCGCGACGAAACAGGTGAGGGCCAGCGCAAAGTCGGGCATCCCGCTGAGGGCGCTGGTGAAGACGGGTGAATAGAGTGCTGCGCCGAGAATGCCCACGACCGCCGCATTGGCGCCCTGCATGGCCGATTGCGCCCATGCCTTGCGCCGAAACTGGTCCCAGAAGGGCAGTGCGCCAATCAGGATCAGGAAGCCCGGCAGAAACAGCGCCAGAAGTGCGATCACAGCACCGGTAACACCATTCGGCTCAGGTCCCATGACTGCGCCCAGCCAGGCGGCAAAGGTGAACAGCGGTCCGGGCACCGCCTGCGCTGCGCCATAGCCAGCTAGGAACGCATCCTCGCTTACCCAACCCGGTACGACCGTTTCGGCTTGCAATAGCGGCAGCACAACATGGCCGCCGCCAAAGACCAGAGAGCCGGCGCGATAGAAACTGTCGGTCAGCGCAAATCCCTGGCCGAGCTCGGCCAGAGCCGGCAGCCCAACCAGGAGCAAGGCGAACAGCGCCAGCGCAGTCATCCCCGCTCGCCGCGAGACTGGCACGGGCAAATGCGTGCCGGTCGCTTCTTGTCCCTTACCAAGGCCATGCCCGACAACGGCTCCTAAAAAGATTGCGCCCATCATCCCGAGAGCGCCTGGGGTAAATGCCAGCAGGATTACGGCCGCCACCGCTATGGTCGCGCGCTCCCTGTCGGGACAAAGATTGCGCGCCATACCCCAGACTGCCTGCGCCACGATGGCGACGGCAACGATCCTCAGCCCGTGCAGGACGCCCAGGCCTACGGGACTTTCAACCCGCGCTGCCGTCAGGGCGAGGATAAACAAGAGCAGCGCAGACGGCAGCGTGAAGGCGAGGAAGGCAGCGACCGCCCCGCCCCAGCCAGCCCGCATGAGGCCGAGCGCGAAGCCGACCTGGCTGGAGGCCGGGCCGGGCAGGAACTGGCACAATGCCACCAGATCGGCATAGGCGCTCTCACCGAGCCACTTGCGGCGCGTCACCACCTCATCACGAAAATAGCCGAGATGGGCGATGGGGCCACCGAAGGATGTCAGGCCAAGCTTCAGAAAGACGCGAAAAACCTCGGAGACGCTACCTTGTGGTTGTTGCCGGCCATGATCCATTCAGAAATTCTCATATGCACGGACATTGCCGCCGTTGATTATGTGACGATGGGTACAATCGGATGACGCGTCAGGTCGCCGCCGACAGGTTCACGCGGCGCATCATAGCCTCCCCGCTCTCCCTGCGCTCCGAATAGCGATCGGTGAGATAGACCGAGACATCCCGTGTGAGCAGCGTGAACTTGACCAGCTCCTCCATCACGTCGACCACGCGATCATAGTAGGAGGACGGTTTCATGCGGCCAGACTCGTCGAATTGCTGGAACGCCTTGGCGACGGATGACTGATTGGGGATCGTCACCATGCGCATCCATCGACCGAGTACCCGCATCTGATTGACGGCGTTGAAGCTCTGGGAGCCGCCCGATACTTGCATGACGGCCAGTGTTCGGCCCTGCGTCGGCCGGACGGCCCCGACCGAAAGGGGTATCCAGTCGATCTGCGCCTTCATCACCGCGCTCATCGCGCCGTGCCGCTCCGGACTCGTCCAGACCTGCCCCTCCGACCAAAGCGACAGCTCACGCAGCTCCTGCACTTTCGGGTGACCGACCTCGGCTCCATCCGGCAATGGCAGGCCGGACGGATCGAAGATGCGTGTTTCAGCGCCGAAGGCATTCAACAGTCGTTCGGCCTCCTGCGCCAGAAACCGGCTATAGGAGCGCTCGCGCAGCGAGCCATAAAGCAGCAGGATGCGCGGCCGATGCGCCGAAGGCGATGCCCGCAGCCGGTCAGTATCGGGAACAGCGATGCAACCGGGATCGATATTGGGTAGAGCGTTCAGCATGAGTGGTTCGCCTCCGCGACAGTCGCGGTCTTGCTGCCCCGCTCGTACCAACCTTTCGAGCGGTTCACGATCCACACGACCGAGAGCATGACCGGGACCTCGATCAGCACGCCGACGACGGTGGCGAGCGCTGCGCCGGAATGGAAGCCGAACAGGCTGATGGCGGCGGCAACCGCCAGCTCGAAGAAGTTGGACGCGCCGATCAGCGCCGAGGGGCCGGCAACGCTATGCTGTTCCCCCGAGATCCGATTGAGCAGATAGGCCAGTCCGGAATTGAAATAGACCTGGATCAGGATCGGCACAGCGAGCAACCCGATGACCATGGGCTGGGCGATGATCTGTTCGCCCTGAAACCCGAATAACAGCACCAGTGTCACCAGCAGCGCCGTCAGCGAGACCGGGCTTAGCCTGGCGAGCAGCCGATCGAGCGCGGCTTGTCCGCCGGTTGCCAAGAGGCGTCGGCGCAGAATTTGGGCGATGATCACCGGGATCACGATATAAAGCACAACCGATAGGACGAGCGTGCCCCATGGTACGGTGATCGCCGACAGGCCGAGCAGCAAACCAACGATCGGCGCGAAGGCCACCACCATGATCGCGTCGTTGAGTGCGACCTGGGAGAGCGTGAAATGCGGCTCACCCTTGGTCAGGTGCGACCAGACGAATACCATCGCCGTGCAAGGCGCGGCGGCGAGGATGATGAGGCCAGCAATATAGCTGTCGATCTGGCCCGCCGGCAGATAGGGCCGGAAAAGCCAGCCGATGAACAGCCAGCCGAGCAAGGCCATCGAGAAGGGCTTGATCGCCCAGTTGATGAACAGCGTCACGCCAATGCCCCGCCAGTGTCGGCCAACTTCGCCGAGCGCGGTGAAGTCGATCTTGAGCAGCATCGGTATAACCATCAGCCAGATCAGCCCAGCCACCGGCAAATTGACGTTGGCGATTTCGGCTGCGCCAATGGCCTGGAACACGCCCGGCACAAAATGGCCAAGTGCAATGCCAAGGACAATGCAAACCGCGACCCACAGGGTCAGATAGCGTTCGAATGTGGACATGGATTTCCCTTATGCGCTCGCCACGCGGCGACCGTGCTCGTCAATGACGCGCTCGCCATCTTCCTTGATGAATTCGCCTTGCTGCGGCGGCAGCAGGTCGAGCACCTCTTCCGAGGGCCGGCAGAGTTTCACGCCCTTGGGTGTGACGACAATTGGTCGATTGATGAGGACCGGATGCGCCATCATGGCGTCGAAAAGCTGGTCGTCGGTCAGCGCCGGATCGCCAAGACCAAGCTCCCCATAAGGCGTTCCCTTTTCGCGCAGCAGGGCGCGCACGGGAATGCCCATGCGCTGGATGAGCCGGGCGAGCATCGCCCCTGACGGCGGCGTCTTGAGATATTCGATGACGTGAGGTTCGATACCGGCATTGCGGATCATCGCCAGCGTGTTGCGCGAAGTGCCGCAGTCGGGGTTGTGATAGATGATGATGTCCATGGCTGACCTCACGCGGCGCTGTTGCGGGGCGAGGACGCCCCGTCCGATTGCCCGATCTCCACGAGCTTGGCGCGCAAGGATGCCTTGTCGAGGCTGGCTACGGGTAGTGCGGTAAAGATGGAGATGCGGTTCTTGAGGTAACGAAGGGCCGCAACGAAAGCGGCTTCCTGTTCGATTTCGGAGCCTTCCACCGCGGCGGGATCTTCGATGCCCCAGTGCGCAGTCATCGGCTGACCCGGCCAGACCGGACAGGCTTCACCGGCCGCGCTGTCGCAGACCGTAAACACGAAATCCATGGCCGGCGCATCAGGCGCAGCGAACTCTTCCCAGCTCTTTGAGCGCAATCCACCGTCGGGATAGTCAAAGCTTTTCAGGACCTTCAACGCGAGAGGATGGACGTCTCCCTTGGGCTGACTGCCGGCGGAAAAGGCGCGAAAGCGACCCGCGCCATCCTTGTTCAGGATGCTTTCGGCCAGGATCGAGCGCGCCGAGTTACCGGTGCACAGAAACAGAACATTGAAAATGCGATCGGGGTGGGTTGCTTCAGGCATGGGCGGCGGCTTTCGTCGGTTCGCAACAACGTGACAACGCGGCCATGGCCGGGTTGCACACTTCCGGGTGGCCCTGGCAGCAGTCGCGCATGAGGAATTCGACGAGGCCCGAGAGCGCCCCGAGTGCAGCGGTGTAGATGATGGAGCGTCCGGCACGCCGGGATTCGACAAGCCCGGCCTGTTCGAGATGGCTCAGGTGAAAGGACATGCGCGAGGAGGACGCGCCGTCCACTGCTTCGCCGATGGCGCCTGCGGCCATTCCCTCGGGCCCGGCCGTCACAAGAAGCCGAACGATACGTAGCCTTGTCTCCTGCGAAAGCGCGGCAAACGCCGTGAGAGCCTGCTTCTCGTCCATATTCATCTCAATGTTTCAAGAATCATTGAGATGATGGATATCGGAAAAGGTCGCAGGGCACCAGTCCCTGTGTGCACCCACATGATAGCTGTCGATTGTACAGCTATGCGTCGGGACACATGGGACTGCTCTGGCGACCGCCGTCGGTGCCAGATTTTGTCACCCTATCATGCGAATCTGTCCTGAGAGACAGACGATTCGCGATGGCTCACCGCGCCCCGGATAGTCTGCTCTTCGGTCAGCTGGACGCCGGTACTCGGGAGAGCTCGATGAATTTCACGCATTACAATCTGGGACACGTCGAACGAGGCAGTGTCGTCGTGGTGACGCTCAGCGGCAGCGCGGCCAACGTCCGCCTCATGGATGGTTCGAACTTCAACAGCTACAAGTCCGGGCGCCAGCATCGCTACGTCGGCGGACTCGCCAAACGTTCTCCGGTGCGGCTGCCGGTACCGCATTCCGGCACCTGGCATGTCGCCGTCGACATGCAGGGACTTCGCGGATCGGTGCGGTCCGGTGTTCAGGTCGTCCCGGGTGCGGCGTTCAACCCACTGCCCACGATCAACGAGGCACCGCTGCGCAGCGTCCCCACACTCGTCCGCGACGCCGATGATGATCTCGCGCCGCCCCCCGGAGGCACCCGATGGCCGAGTGTTCGACGTTTTCATCTCTCATGCGTCCGAAGACAAGGACGAGGTCGTCCGACCGCTGGCAAATGCACTGCGCGAAGCAGGATTGTCGGTCTGGTATGACGAATTCGAACTGCGGATCGGCGACAGCCTTCGCCGCAAAATCGACCGGGGCCTAGGAAGCAGCCGCTTCGGCGTGGTTGTCCTGTCGCAGGCGTTCTTTGGCAAAGGCTGGCCCGAATACGAGCTCGACGGGCTCGTCACCCGCGCCGTATCGGGCGAGCAGATCCTGCTCCCGATCTGGCACAACGTCTCCAAACGCGAGGTGATCGGCTACTCGGCTTCGCTCGCCGATCGACTGGCGCGCAGCACCGCCACCCACACCGTCGAAGAGATTGCCGCGGAAATCGCGGACGTCGTGCGCTTGCCGAACGCGGCGTGACGCCAGAGGCGCCAGGAGAGACTCAGATGAGAAAACAGGTTGAGGATGAATGGAGCGGCTGGGACGGCGACACCATCGTCCGGCTGACCGACGGTTCGGTGTGGCGCCAGGAGGAGTATCATTATGAATATCGCTACGCCTACCGCCCGTCGGTGACCCTGTCCGGCAACGTCATGCATGTCGAGGGCATGAGCCGCGGCATCCGCGTCCGCCGAATCGACTAGGAGAACAACGCCGATGCAGACGCGTATTGCAGGAGCCTGGACGGGCTGGAGCGGCGATACCATTGTCAAGCTCGCCAATGGAACGGTCTGGCGCCAGGATCAGTACTATTATCGTTATCAGTACAAATACCGGCCGCACGTAGTGATCGACGGCCGGTATATGCATGTCGAGGGCATGCCCAAGGCGGTGCGCGTGCGCCGCATCGATTAGCAGTCAGAGCGTCGTTCCTGCGGCGCTCATGACCGCTCATTCAAGACTCTGCCCGCCACCGGTTTGGAACATCTCAACACGTTGCTGATAATCAGCCATGTGAATTCTGGATGTTTCGGGCATATCGAATGTGGCATTGAGCAAATTGTTGTCCAGCCGGGCGCAGACATACCGCCCCGGCTTTCTTGCAAGGTTGTTTGCTTCCGGAAAATGGAAGCTGACCCTGGATCCGAAATCATCCGGGCGCATCCGGCTGCGCCAGGATGGCGATATCGAGCTTGCCTGCCTCGATATCGTGTCGATTTCGGCCAGCAAGGCTCTGCTGTGGCACAGCGTTGAGATCCGCTCTCGCGGCAGAACGGATGGTCTGTCCGGCCTGACGGGTGAAGCAGCCGCGCAATTGGTCGCCGACCTTCACGCCTTCATCAATACTCATCTTTTCGGCCTGATTGGCGCCGAAACTGGCCGCTTGCACGATGTCGATGCCCGGCTTCGGAAAATCACCGAAGGCAGCAGGCAGTATCTCGCTCAGGCCGATCTTGGCCGGGCGATTGCCAGCGTGCCAGGCGATGCGGCGGCGGCCCTCGCGCATCCGCTCCTGAATTCACAGTTGATGCCGGTCAAGCTCAAGGCGTCTCTGCCGGCGTCATTCACCTTCCTGACGGATCCGGGCGTTCGCCAAGCCTATAATGAAGCATTCGTCGCCGCGGAGCTGGAAAAATTCGGGCCGTTCTTCGACGATCTCGACGGGCGGTCCCTGTCCGATCAGCAACGCGAAGCCTGCATTCGCCTCGAGGACAACAATTTGCTGGTCGCCTCGGCGGGCTCGGGCAAGTCCGCGACCATGGTCGGCAAGGTTGCCTATGTCCTGGAAAAGCAGCTCTACCGGCCTGAGGAGATCCTGCTTCTGGCTTTCAACAAGAGTGCTGCCGATGAATTGAAGACCCGGATCGCCCGGCAGTTGCAGGTCGAGGAAAGCGAACTGGCTTGCCGCGTCACGACGTTTCATGCGCTGGGACGCGGCATTATCGAGGAGGTCGAGGGCCGGCCGCCCCAACTGGCCAATTGGGTCGAGCACCCCGCCGGCGAAACCAGGGTCATCGAAGAGATCATCCAAACCTTGGTCGAGAGCGATCCGGAATTCGCGCGGATGTGGAGCGACCTGTTGGTGGTGCATCCCAAGGCCGACATTCCGGTCGAGGTCTTCGACACGGAAACCGACTACAATCGCTATGTCTCCGATCGCCTCAGGAAGGGGTCTGCCACAATCGGTTCGCTTGCCGGCACCGTCGTCAAATCCCTGCAGGAGCAGAAGATCGTCAATTGGCTATGGCTGCATTCCGTGGCCTTCGATTATGAGCGGCAGATCGCGGTCGAAGACGATGATGGCACGGTGCGCCACCTCCATCCCGACTTCTATTACCCGCAGTCCGATACGGTGCATGAGCATTTCGCGCTTAATGCCGATGGGACCTCACCGTTTACGGACTATGTCGAGCATGCCGAGAGCAAGCGGCAGGCCTATGGCCGCAAAGGCATCGATTTCTTCGAGACGACGTCAGCACAGGCCAGCAGCGAAACGCTCTTGAGCACGCTCGAAGCCGAGCTGGCGCAGCGCGCCGTGCCATTGGAGCGCAAGAGCTATGCCGAGATCACCAAAGCGCTCGAGCCGGTGGTGATCAAGCATTACCACAAGCTCATATCGATCTGCATCAAGCACATTCGCGCCAGCCAGTTGACGCTCGACATGCTGCTCGAGCGTGCGAAAACGCTGCACGACAAGGAGCGGGCAAAGCTCTATGCCCGTGTCGTTTGGTCGATCGCGCAAGACTATTCCCGGCGCCTGGAAGAGACCAACCGGATCGATTTCGATTCCATGATCGCCGATGCCGTACGGCTTGTCGAAACCGGCCGCTATCAGAGTCCCTACTCGCTGATCCTTGTCGACGAGTTCCAGGATATCTCCGAGCCGCGCGCCAATCTCATCAAAGCGCTCAAGCAGCAGAAGGCGTTCAGCAAGGTATTCGCCGTCGGCGACGACTGGCAGTCGATCTACCGTTTTGCCGGATCGGACATCACGATCTTCACGCAGTTCGAGGCCAATTTCGGGGCAAGCTGGCGGGGGCGCCTGGAACAGACATATCGCTGCAATCAGCTGATTGCCGAAACGGCCGCCAAGTTCGTCCAGCGCAATCCCGAGCAGATCGCCAAAGCGGTCCGCTCGACCCGGCCCGCAATTGCGCGCTCGATCCGCGTCATTCCCATTGAAGATGAGCGCGGCAGACCCGATTTTGCTCAGGCTTGCCATCGCCTGCTCGAACGGCTCGACACGGCTCTGGGCGGTATCGCCGCGCAGTGGCGCAAGGAGCCGGACGCCAAGCTCAAGGTTCTGGTTTTATGGCGGTACAATCTGCTCGATCCCTTCGCAGGACGTCCGCCCGCCTTTGCCCATATCGAGGTTTCGGGGATGTCCTTTCACCGGGCCAAGGGGCTTGAGGCCGATTACACGGTTTTGCTCGATGTGAGCGAGGGCGACTACGGTGTGCCGAGCCGCATCGAGGACGATGAACTGCTCAATCTGGTTATTCCGCGCCCAGAGACCTACGCATATGCGGAAGAACGACGTCTGTTCTACGTTGCGCTGACACGCGCCAGCCGAGGCGCATATCTCATCACCAATAGCCGGCAGCCATCCCGCTATATCCGGGAGCTGTGCGAGATCGCGGGCGACGAGATCCGGTTTGAGACGATCGAAGGCGCGGCGCTGCGTCAATGCCCCAAGTGTCTGGTCGGGCAGATGGTCGAGAAGCGCAACAGGAACGGCACGGTGTTCAGCGGGTGCAACCAGTTCCCCGATTGCAGGCATAGTGAAGGAGCCGAGGCGCCTTCGGCCGCGCGCTTGCGACGACGCGCATAAGGCCGGGTCGGCGGCTGGAACGAAGTACAATTCGCCCCAATGACGGCCTCATCCGCCGAGCGGACGCGCGTCGGTTTCCGAAGCAGCGCTTGTTCGTCGATATCGCCCTTTCCGCCGCGATCCGACATAGCAGATCAGGTTCGCCGTTTTCAGCGCAGCGATGTCGCGGCGCGCGGTTTTGAGGCTGACTTGCCACAAGGCCATGATCTCGCTGGCGCCGCAGCGATCGCCTTCGGCGAGTCTGGCCAGAAACCAGTATTGGCGCTCATTGAGTTCAGCCCGATCAGGGTCATTCATAGGGTCGCGATTAGAGTCATCTTTAGGGTCATTTGGCCGGTGATCGGCAGGTCTCCTGCCCCCGGCAAACTCGCCGACGACATAGGCGCACCTGGCCGCCGCCAGCGCATAGCGATCGACTGGCCCTGACAGTTTGGCGGCCACCGGTCCCTCGATGATCCCGAGGACGAACGCGCGAATGACTGGTGAGGACACCACGAGACGCAAGAAAAACACCGTATCGGGACCGTGTTGGCCCGAGAGCCAGTGTTTGACGGTGCGCTCGCTGGCATGGGTCTGGCGCATGATCTGCTTGATCGCACGGTGGCTGTCGCCGTGCTCCTTGCGCAGCAGTTCGGCCATGGTTTGCGCATAGATCTGGCGCGTGGCCAGGACACCTTTCCATGGCGGTAATTTCCTGCCCTTTTTCTGCAACATCTTCCGGTCTCTCCGCAGTTAAACTGGTCGAGGTGCGGAAGCGGTGGCGAGGCCACGTGCTGAGGCGGTCGGTTGCCCGGACCGCCTCAGGTAAAGCAGGAAAGGGCAAAGTTTGCCGAGATGGGATCTTAACGACGACGACCGATCCGAGCCGGCACCTCTGGTGCGCGCGGCCGAATATGTCCGCATGTCGACCGATCATCAGAAATATTCGACTGAAAACCAATCCGACGCGATCCGGCAATATGCAGAAGCGCGCGGCATCGAGATCGTGCGCACCTATGCCGATGCTGGCAAGAGCGGGCTCAAGATCGAGGGCCGCGATGCGCTCAGGCAGTTGATCGAGGATGTTGAGGCCGGCACGGCCGATTTCACATTGGTGCTGGTCTATGATGTCAGCCGCTGGGGCCGGTTCCAGGATGCCGATGAGAGCGCCTACTACGAATATATCTGCCGGCGCGCCGGGATTGCCGTGCAATATTGCGCCGAGCAATTCGACAATGATGGCAGCCCGGTCTCGACCATCGTCAAAGGCGTCAAACGCGCCATGGCCGGCGAATATAGCCGCGAGCTCTCGACCAAGGTGTTTGCCGGGCAAGGAAGGCTGATCGAAAAGGGTTTTCGCCAGGGCGGACCGGCCGGTTTTGGCCTGCGCCGCATGCTGATCGATGAGCATGGCGCCATCAAGGGGGTTCTTTCGCGCGGCGAGCACAAGAGCATCCAGACCGACCGGGTGATCCTGACGCCGGGACCGGAGGAAGAGGTCGCGCTGGTGCGCGAGATTTACCGCGCCTTTGTCCATGAAGGCCGCAGCGAAAGCGCGATCGCGGCCGACCTCAATGCGCGCGGCTTCAAAACCGATCTTGGCCGGCTTTGGACGCGCGGCACGGTCCATCAGGTCCTGATCAATGAGAAATATGTTGGCGACAATGTCTGGAACCGCCGTTCGTTCAAGCTCAAGAAGAAGCGGGTGCGCAATGCGCCCGAGATGTGGATCCGCGCCGATGGCGCGTTTGAGGCTATTGTCGAACGCGAATTGTTCGAGGCGGCGCGCACGATCATCGCCGCGCGCTCGTTCCGCTTGAGCGATGAGGAGATGCTTCAGGCCCTGGCCGAACTCTACCAGCGTCAGGGCATGCTTTCGGGGATCATCATCGACGAATGCGAGGCCATGGCCTCGAGCAGCGCTTACAGTTCGCGGTTCGGCAGCCTGCTCAGAGCCTATAGTCTGGTCGGGTTCACGCCAGAGCGGGACTATCGCTACATCGAAATCAACCGGCAGCTGCGCCAGCTTCATCCCGGCATTGTGACCGAGCTGATTGCGGGGCTTACGGCCACGGGCAGCGAGAGCTGGCAGGAGGACGAGAGCGACCGGGTGATCGTCAATGGCGAATTCAGCGTCTCGGTGGTGATCGCGCGCTGTTTCGAGACCCCGACGGGGCTTTTGCGCTGGAAGCTGCGTTTCGATGCTTCGCTTGCGCCCGACATCACCGTGGTCGTGCGCATGGACCGTACCAACCGCGCGCCATTCGACTATTATCTTTTCCCGCGCATCGAGACACTTTCCGAGAAGGTCCGGCTGAGCGAAGACAATGCGCTTGTCCTCGACGCCTACCGCTTCGACGACCTCGATCTTCTCTACACCATCGCCGCTCCCATCCCCTTACCGGAGGCTGCCTGATGCCTGCCGTGCGTTCGACACAGGTGGAAATGATCCCGATCTCGCGGATCACGGTTCTTAATTCGCGGGCGCGCAACAAGCGCCAGCACCGCGAGATCGTCAACAATATCGAGGCGATCGGGCTCAAGCGCCCAATCACGGTGGCGCGCCATGATGGCCCGGGCGGCGCGCGCTACGATCTGGTCTGCGGCGAAGGCCGGCTTGAGGCCTTCCAGATGCTCGGCCAGAGCGAAATCCCGGCCGTGGTGATCGAGGCCAGCGAGAGCCAATGCCTGGTGATGAGCCTGGTTGAAAACATTGCCCGGCGCACGCCGCGTCCGATCGATATCATGCGCGAGATCGGCGCCTTGCGCGCCCGCGGCTTTAACGACACGGCGATCGGCGAAAAGCTCGGCGTCGGCGCGTCCTGGGTCAACATGATCGCTTCGCTGCTTGAGCGCGGCGAGGAACGGTTGGTCGCTGCGGTCGAAACCGGCGTCATCCCGATCACGCTGGCGATGGAGATTTCCAAGGCCGAGAGCGAAGAAGCCCAGACCCTGCTGCTCGACGCCTATGAGACCGGCAAGCTCAGAGGCAAGAAGCTGGCGGCTGCGCGGCGCATTCTCGACATGCGCTTGCGGGCGCAGCGCAAGGGGCTGCCTTCGGGGCGACTGGGCCGCAAGGGCAGCGGGAGACGGATGACCGCCAACGATCTCATGCAGGTCTACCAGCGCGAGGCGGAAAAGCAGCGGCTCCTGGTCAAGAAATCCGATTTCACGCAGACGCGGCTCTTGTTCATTGTCGAGGCGCTCAAAGACCTGCTCACCGACGAGAGCTTTCTTAACCTGCTCAGAGCCGAAGGCCTGGCGACGATGCCGCGGGCGCTGGCAATGCGGATTGCGGGAGAGCACGATGGCTGAGCGGATCGACGATCCTGGCGATCGCATCCATCAGGCGTTCGAAAGCCAGTTCGTGACCATACCCGTCGCAAGCATCGTGCCGCTCAAGACGCTGCCCGATGGCGCGCGTGAAGGTCGAACCTTCGCGCAGGTGCTCTCCTCGATCAAGGCGGTCGGGCTGATCGAAGCCCCGGCGGTCATGGCCGATACGGCCAAGACCGGCTCGTATTTCCTGCTCGATGGGCATTTGCGGATCGAAGCGCTGAAGGAGCTTGGCATTGAACAGGTCGAATGCCTGATCGCCACCGACGACGACACCTATACCTATAACAAGCGGGTCAACCGGATCCCACCGATCCAGGAGCATCGGATGATCGCACGGGCCATGGATCGCGGGGTGGCGGCCACCGATATTGCCGAGGCGCTCAACCTGCAGGTGGAATCGGTCATCCGGCGTTTCCGCCTGCTCGAGGGCATCAGCCCGGAAGCGGCCGAGATGCTGAAAGACACGCCCTGCTCGATGAAGGTGTTCGACATTTTGCGGCAAATGTCGGCGGTGCGGCAGATCGAGGCGGCGGACCTGATGATTGGGCAGAACAATTTTTCGATCATGTTCGCCCGCGCCCTTCGCGCGGCGACCCCGGACAATCAGCTGGCGACAGCCAAGAAAGGTAAAGGCGCCGGCATACCGACGCCGTCCGGCCAGCAGATCGCGCGCATGGAGCGCGAACTGGCGGCGCTGCAGACGCAGGTCAAATCGGTTGAAGAAACCTATGGGGTCGACAATCTGCATCTGACGGTGGCGCGCGGCTATGTTGCCAAGCTTCTGGCCAATGGCCGAGTGGCGCGCTGGCTTGCCAGCCACCGCCAGGAATATCTCGGCGAATTCCAGAAAATCGCCGAGATCGACACGCTCGCGCCGATCGCTGAGCCTGACGCCTGAGCAGGCAATGGGGACCCGGACCCGATAAGCGCGGGGACCATGGGAGACGCCGCACTGTGGGGCGGATCGAGCATGGTGGTGGGAATGGCGGCGAACCCGCAGGAAGCCCACCAGGCTGGCCGCCATCAGGTCCAGCCGCCCTGCGGAAGCACCACAAGCTCCCGCACCACAGATCGGCGTGCCGGAAGGCGCCTTCCGGCACGCCGATCTTGCATTGCTCGAAGCGCTGTCCGTCAAACCGTTTAGTTGCCGCAGGCGGTATGACAGTCGTCAAAAGCCCGGAACTCGATACCCGACCCGAGTAGGAAAGACGGTGGCCGACTAGCCACCGCGTCAATCGTTCTGACGCGCCACCCATTGGGTGTGTTCGCGCGAAAATGCGCGCTCAGACTCGTTCACGAATTCAGAGAATTCAGACTCGGTCGTAACATCGCTGATCCGGGTCTGTATGATACCGATCTCATGAGCTGTGAGGCTATAGGCCGAGGCCAGCTCGTTGAATTTCTTGATCTGAATCCAACCGATCGCAGCAGACGCGGCGACAAGCAGCGGTTCTGCCGGCCAGACCGACCAACCTTCAGGATAGTGCGAACGGATGAGCGCAAGAACGATAGCGCTGCCTTGAATGAGGATGCAGAAAGCAATCCAGCCCCGAAAATGCCGTCGGTTGGTGTTTACCTTCCCAACATACCAGTTGCGTTGTTCTACAATGCGCTTGGTCCGATAAAACTCACGGCGTTCCTCAAGAGGAAGGGCACGGATTTCATTCATCTTGGGCGTAATCTGATCGCCGGGCGTGGGGCGGCGGCTGATTGAATCGCGCACATGGCCATTTGCGTCCAGAATCTCTTTGAGGAACGCGGCGAACTTCTGCTTAACCGAACTTACCTGAGGAACGTCTTCGAACGGCTCGGAGCGCATCATATAGCGCCAGGTCGACGTCTTGATGGACTCTGCCAGCGCGCGGCAACCGTACCAGTCCTTCTCCGGCTTCTTGACCGACATATAGATCAGCAACGCCGTCGATGCTCCGACGATAAACGCGTAAACGAGGAGAAGCGCGGGCGCATAATCGAACCATAACGCGACTGACGCGGCCGTGATCAACAGCCCATATTGGAGCCGGATCAGCCATAGGTAGCTCGATTGCGCGGCAACCGAGGATGCGTCAGCGGAATGGAACAGAGCGGGGTAATCTTCGGGCGTCACAAGCCGAGGTCCTTATAAACCTGCTCCTTATAATGCCAGTTATCCCCTTTGCCCTGGTACTTACTGTAGCTCGTACAGAAATCATCGAGGGCGTACTTGATGATCCGGGCATTGAAAGACACATGCACGGCGTCTGCATCACGAAGAATCGGTGGGCAGAGGTCGGCATCATAGCGCCGCATCTTGTTCAGATTCACAGCCACGACCGGCAGGCCGAGCGTCTGGCAGACTTCGATCTCCCACCGCACGAAGCGATACAGGTTCTTGGTCGACTCCCCGATCAACACTATGGCCTGCTTCGCAGTGGAGAACCGCTCGCGGAGTTTCCGTTTAGTGTTCGCCTCACTCGACGCATTGGTGATCGTGTTCAGATCATGGGCGTCGTTGAAGTTGAAATCGATCTTCTTGTTCTGGTTCCAACCCTTCATGTAGGCATAGGCCCACATGTCGTTGTCGCCATCAAAAATCACATAGGTCTTGTTGCGGTAGCCCATAGCTCCCCCCTCTTCTTACTGATCAACTGGTCTGTTCGTGTGTATCCGGCGGCCAGGCAGCAGAGACTTTTCCAGATCAAGCACGACTCGCAGGCAGAGCGCAGCGAAGCGCTCGATCTCGCCGCCGATCAGGCGTACCGTTTCGCCGGGCTGGTCTGATTGCGTGAGTTCGACGTAATGCTCATCGGCGATACCGAGATTGTGCCCGATGACGTGGCGCTTCTCGATATTCAGGCGCAGCAATTCGAGGTCGTCTTCGGACAGGACGTGGAATGGATCGATGCCAATCCCTTTGAAAAGGGAACGTCCACGCCCGATGTTCTGGAAGGCGTTACCGACCGTTTTCTTTTTCAGCAGTCCTTCGGCTTTGTCCGGCAGGCCTTCACGAACAAGATGGCGGTAAATCGTCTTTAGGGCAGTCTCGAACGCCGTCAGAACGTCTTCATGGGCGTTTCCCATCAGGCGATACGCCGTCTCGGGCCGTCCGGCTTCATCCTGCGCGTCAGCAAGCGCAACCTGCTCGCGCACCAGCTCGACTTCCCGCTCAAAATGCTGGCCGTAGCCCGGCGCACCACAATCGGGGCAGAACAGCGCGATGGCGTAGACAGCGTACTCTCGCGCGCAGACATTGCAGGTCAATTCTCGCAGGAGGTCTTCACGGATGGCGAGAGGCTGCGGTCGTCTGCTCGGCTTGAAATCCATCTTTATCGAGATCAGCCCGCTCTTGCCCTGACGTCGGTTAAAGCTCTTCGCCAGATCGGCGATATGATCCTCGACGTCCGCTGTTGCTTCCCACGCCACTTGCTTTTTGACGGCCTCGATGTCGGAGAAATGGATGAACTCATCGTCATCGGCCACAAAGCCAGAATAGGGACATACCGTTTGTCCCGGGCCCGGCTCGCGTCGGATGGCCAGACGGTGTTCTTCCGATATCGCACGCGTCTCTGGAGGGTCCCCGATCAGAAATAGCCGGGGCGCCGCGCTCGGATTCGGAGAATATTGGTAGGCCTTGCACGAAGGACTGCGGGGCAGCGGGTAGGAAAGCTGCATCTTATCGCGCGTACCTCCTGTTCTATGGCGCTCAAGACGCCGGAAGCGGAAATTGCTCATTTTCGTCCCTCGCAACGCTTGTAAATTGCCCGGATGAGTGCGTAACCGCCGCCGGTTGGACCAAGCTTCGTTCCCTGAGATCGCCAGCCCATCATCCTACCGGTTCCAGATCCACCGGCTCTTCCCTCAGGATCAGGCGGCGAAGCCGCCCCAGCATGTCGGTGCTGTTGGCCACGTCGATGCTTGCGGTTTCCAGGATCGTGGCGTGTCCGGTGATCGCATAACGCCCATGAACCATGTCTTGGCCGCCGAGGCCGGGATGGTGGGGATAGAGCAGCGTCAGGCGCGGCGCGTCATAGAGCTGGGCATAGGCCATCATCTGGTAGACATCTGCCTGCGAGACGCCCTGTTTGGGATCATCGATCCGCGCCGATATCCGCTTCCACTTGGTGTCGATGACATGAACGACCCTGCCACCCTGGCGGATCAGGATATCGGGCCGGGTCTGGAACAGGGCGCGTCCGCTGTCCTGCGCGCTCAGACAGAACAGCCGTCCGCCCTGCAACGAAACAGTGAGCCCGGTTCCTGCCAGGGCGCGGGCGATCAAGCGCCCGACATATTCCTCGAACAGCGCGTTCATCTCGAACAGCATGGCGGTGCCCTGGCCGGCGCCGCCGGTCGTCGTCTGATAGCGGTCCTGCAAAAAGAGCTGAGCCATGGCGAAGAGCTCTTGCCAGGACCGGTTGGTGCGGTCGATTATCACCTGATCCCAGCGCAGCGCGGCCACCGGCACGTCGGTAATATCGGCATAGACGAAAGCCAGCTCGCGCAGACGTTGCTGGTTTGCGGGCCGGCGCGAGAGCCGCGCCAGGCGCAGCACTGCCGCTTTCATGATCCGGTTGAGCGGCGTGTCTTCGGACAGAAGATCGAAGCGGCAGGCAAGGCGCGAGGGATTGACCGCATGGCGGGTGAACTGGCGGGTAATGTCGAGCTGGCCGCGCAAGGTCGGCAGATCGTCTTCGCAGGTGATATAGCGGCGCGGCATGCCCTTGCGCAGCGCTTCGGTCAGCTTGTCGCAAAAGATGCGGATCAGGATTTCGAGCAGGGTCTCGCGCTGCCAGGCGAGATCGGTGATGACGCCCAGGTCAATTTTCAAATCCAGCGCAACCGCCAGCATGTGCACCAGGCGCTTGCGGATCGCCGCGTTCTGGTGATCGGTTGTTTCACCGGGCGCCACATCGATCTTGGGCAAGATCTCCAGGCTCGCATCGCCCGCTGCCAGAATTCCGACCACGCCGCGCGCGCGCAAGGCATGCCGGCCATGTTCGAGTACGCCGCTACCGCCGCGTCCGGCAAAGGCCGAGCGTGCCGCCAGGGCCGCCAGCCTCTCGGCATGGCCATCGAGAATCTGCCCCGCGCCTTCGCCATAGGCGAGCTTGTCCCATTCCCGAACCGTATAGGCGGGCATCAGGCGGCAAACTCGGAAAAGTCGAAGCGCGCCTTGACGCTCCAGCGCCGCTTGTCGCCGCCCAGCTCATCGTCGGCAAAACCGGCCGGCGCCGTCAGCCGCCGCGCATCGAGGAAATGGGAGCCATTGGTGCCGTCGCCATCGCCGAGCACCGCAGCGACCTTTGACCAATCCTCGTAGAAATACTCGGTCAAGAGCGGGATGACCTTATGGCGCATGACGTCTTCGACGTCGGCGCGGCTACGGCAGCCAGTGAAATAGGCGTGGCCGATCTGGTGTTCGCGATCGAAGAGATATTCGATCCGCTCGTTGATCGTGTGCAGCAGCTTGCACAGATCGATCCCCTCAAGATTTGCTGCATCGAGCCCCCTGGCCGCCAGCGCCCGCCGCAGGTCCTCGACATCGGGCATCAGCTCGCGGAAGGTGAAGCGGCGGCGCAGAGCGGTGTCGAGCAGCGCGATCGAGCGGTCCGCGGTATTCATCGTGCCGATGATGTGCAGGTTGGCCGGCACGCCAAAACTCGTCCCCGAATAGGGAAGCCGCACCCGGACCTCATTTTCGCAGCCGAGCCGCTTGTCGGTTTCGAGCAGCGTGATCAGCTCGCCGAACACCTTGGAGATGTTGGCCCTGTTGATCTCGTCGATGATCAGTACATGCGGCCGCGCGCCGGCTACTGGCCGCTCGGCATTGGGATCGATCACCACCGCTTCGAGCGCATCCCAGTCGATCCGGTCCGGATCAAGCCGGTAGGCTGACTGACGACGGAAATTGCGGGCGTAGAACGGTGCGCGCTCGGCGCCATTATCATCGCGCCAGATCCATTCGACGCTGCGTCGATGCGGATGGAAATCGGCGTCGGCATCGAAATAATACTCGCCGCTCACCCGGCCAAAGGCACGGTAGCTGTCACGGCCATCGGAGATGACGACATAGTCGCCGACCTGCAGGCCGGAGCGAAAGGCGTAAAGCATCTCGATATTGGGGTCCTTGCCGGATGCGTCGGGATCCTTCTCCTCGTTCCACGTTTTCCGGATTTCTTCGAAATCATCGAAGCGCTCGTCGGACCAGTCGATATCGCCGCCCCAGCCGAGATGGATCAGCCCGCCATCGAGGCCTACGCGGATCCGGTCTTCCTGGCTGCCGCGCTGACCGAGCGCGACCTTGTAGATCGGGCGTGAGCGATCGAGCCGCTTGGCCGGCGCATCGCCGGTGTCGAGCCGCGCTCTCTCGCTGATGATCTTGAACACGCCGGCATGGGGCTTGAGACTGAAGCCCCCCGACGTGCTGGCAGCCTCATCGTCACCTTCCTGGTCAACGCCTGTCGTCGGCCGCAGCCCCTCGACAAAATCCTCGTAGGCGAAGGACTGGTGAAAGGTGACGAATTCGATCCGTCCTTCGCCGGCAAGATGGCGATACTCGGCCATCAGGGCATCGCGGTCATCGCGCAGTGGTTCGGCTGCAGCATCGCCCAGGCAAAGCCGCACGGCCTCCCAGGCGGTGGCATAGGTCTTGCCGGTCCCGGGCGGGCCGTAAAGGATGAGATTGGTGGTCGCCGGCATCGCGGTCATGGGTTCAAAGGTCATGATTTGGTGCCCTTCCGCTGAGGCGAGCTGGTAAGTGAAGACGGTGGAACTGCTGGGATTTGGCAGCGTGTGCGAAGGCGCGGGAACGTTGGCGAGCTTCTGAAATTTCTCGCCGCCGAGCGCGCTGCAGATCGCCGGGAACGCGTCGCGCAGCCCCATGTCGCGGCCAAGATCGCCAGCGCGGATTGCAATGTCTGCCGCGCCGTTCTCACGGGCCGGTTCGACATAATAGTTTCGCGCACAGAGCCGGATGCGATCTGCGTCGCGGATCAGATGTTCGTAGCGCTCGGGCGGGGGGACCGGTGCGTCATCGGCATCGACGATGATGTAACCCGCATTGTGGAGCTGGGCTGCGGCATCGGCCTTCTGTCCCCACCCGCCATTGAGCTGCGTCTTGCCGCGCAGGAAACCGACGATCGGCTTGGACGGATAAACGCGACCCGGCCGCGCGCGTGTCGAGCGCACCCAATAGTCACGCGGCTCGCCAAAGGCCTCGAAGATGGCGGCGTGCTCGCCCGACTGGCGGTAGCTATCATAGGCGACCATCGCCGCCTCGATCGCTTCGCGCGAAAAGGTCGCGGCATCTTCTTCCTTGTAGTTGTGGACGATCCACAGCGCGCTTTGCACGTCGATCATGTCGCGCGGCGCCAGACCCCGGTCAGCAAAAGCAGCGCGCACGGCCTGCATGAAGCGCCATTCGTCGCGATAGGTGTCGGCCATCGACGCATGATCGGGGAAGCGGCTGCCAACCGCTTCGAGCCACAGATCCTGGCGCACCGAATGGCGGATATAGATGCCGTCATCAGGGGCGAGATGGAGGAACAGGAATTCGGCGATCTGGCGCGCCGGATCGGGCTTGCCATCCGGAACCGCCGCAATCCACGCGGCAACAAAGGCCTCCAGCGCCAAGGCGTGACCGCCCGCTTCGCCAAGCGCGGCGTCGACAAGCGCGCGCAAGGCCGGCCAGAGCTGCTCGCGATCGCCGTCGCCTTTGGGCGACATCGGCCAATAGGCGCGCCATTGCAGCAGATTGCTTTTGGCCAGCGCGGTGTTGACGGCATCGGCCAGTTCCTGGTCGGAGCCGGCCTGTTCGATCGCCGTCCTGAGCTCGGCCGCAATCGCCAATTTGTAGGTCCGCTCCGCCTCATCGAAATGCGGATCGGGCGGATCGAAACGGTCGAAGGCGGGAAAGAAATGGCGTAGCCGCTCGATCCAGCGGGTGATCGCCGCCGGATTGAGCATCAGCGCATCGCCGGACTGCAACAGCACCGCGATCAGCCGGCGCAGGGTTTCGGCATCTTCAATCCTGACAACAAAGCAGTCAGCGTCGCCAAAGGACCAGTCGCGGCTGAGGGCGGAATGCCGACCGCCATCCTTCATGCCGCGCTGATAGGGACGCAGCTCGGTCGCAAAGCCATTCGCCTCGGCAGAATCGCGCCATTTTGTGTGCAGGAAGACGTTGGACGGATTCTGGATTTCCCACACGAGCCGCTCGCCAGCGCCAAATTCGAGCGACACCATCTTCTTGGTGATACCCGCGCCGGGACGGAGCCCCGAGCTGCGCAATATTTCGAAAAGCGCTCTTCGCAGTGGAATGGAGCCTTCGCGCTCATTTTCATCGAGGCGTGCCTCGAAATTCTCCCACATTCAAACGTCTCCAAATTCAGGCAATGCGCAAAGCGTGTTGACGAGGCGCATCTGTTCAACGGTGTTGCATTTTGCTTCGCGCAGCCGCGGTGCGCCGAAGACGAGCGCCAGGCCTTTGGCGCGCGAGACAGCGACATTGATGCGGTTGAGCGAGAACAGGAAATCCATGCCGCGCGGGGTTTCCTCGACCGAGGAGGCGGTCATGGACACCAGGCAGACGGGTGCTTCCTGCCCCTGGAACTTGTCGACCGTGCCGACACGAATGCCAGCGGGCAACGCGTCCTGCAGGGCATTGACCTGCGCATTATAGGGCGCAACGACGATGATATCGACGGGCTGAAGGGCGCGCGGTGTCCCATCCTTATCGGTCCAGCTCCCCGAGAGCAGATCGTCGATCGCCGCCTGAATGGCAGCGACTTCCTCGGCTGCGATCTGGGCATTGCCCTCATGGACGACCGGCACCCAGAAAGCGCCAGCTTCAGGAAAGCCCGTCCCGCGGACTGCCTGGACGGCTGTATCGGGCGCGCTAACAAGCCTGCCTTCATAGACCTGCTGCGAGATGAACCCGCAGACATCGGGATGCATGCGGCGTGAGACCGGCAGGAAGATGCCGCGATCGGGCGGGATGGTGGCGTGCTCGCCCAGCATCCACTCGAGACAGGAAAGGTGGGCCGGATCGGGATGGGCACCCTGGATGACCTGCGGCAATTGACGTGGATCGCCGACCAAGACGATGTTGCGCGCGCAGCGCCCCATGGCGACCATATTGGCCAGCCCAACTTGCCCGGCTTCATCGACGAAGAGCCAATCGAGCGCCTGCTCGTGCTCCGACCGGGCAAAAAAGAAGGCGGTGCCGCCGACCACATGGGCGCGGCCCCAGAGGGAATCGTCATTGGCCGTCGAGCGGATGACGCCGAAGCAGTCGTCCGGATAACCGTCTTCGCCGCTGCTGACCTTGTGCCCGACGCATAGGCCCGGGACAGAATCACCATCATCTTGCGCGGCAAGGCATTCCATCAGCACATTGCGGATGGCCTCATGGCTGTTCGAGGCCACGCCAACGCGGTGCCCCTGGCGCACCAGCGCAAGGATTGCCCGCGCGGTGACATAGGTCTTGCCGGTTCCCGGCGGCCCCTGGATCGGCAGCACGGTGCCATCCATGGCGGCGATCGCCGCGATCGTGCCGGTCAAGGGATCGTCGCCATCGAGCAGATCGGCGCGGGGTCCCGTCACCAGACGCGGGGCCGTGCGCGCAAGCAAATCATCGAGCGCCGTCAGTCGACGCACGCCGCATTGATCGTCGATTACATCGCGCAGGGCCGCGGCAATGACGTCCGTATTGAGCGGCCAGTCGGGGTGGAGCGTCAGACGATCGGTCAAAAGATGCGCTTTGGCCGCCCCCGCCTTGATCGCGATGATCCGCTCACTGCGGTCGAGCTCTTCGATGCTGACAGTGGCCGGCGGCCCGTCGATGACCGGAACCGTCGCTTTGCGGCCGGCCCGCAGCTTGGTCTCCTGAAGCGGAAAACGATAGCGGCGCAGCACCGAGCGTTTGACGGGTTCTGCCGGATCAATGGCTTCCAGACCGGCCAGTGCATCGAGATCGTCGATCAGCTCGTCCTCGTCCTTGCCGGCGCTGTCGAAGACCGCCCATTGCGCAGGCTTGGCCTCGCGCTTGTGAAACAGGCCGAGGTTGAACAACATGTCTTGCCGCTCCTGCGGCAGACCGGATGCGGCAAGCTTCGCGCGCAAGGCCTGCGTATCGGCGTCTTCCTCGACTTCCTTGTCGCCGGCATCCACTGCCAGTATTGGCCAGGGCGCAGCGGGGCGGATGCTCACCAACCAGTCGCGCAGCTCCTCGGTCGAGATACAGTCGATGCGGTTATAGTCTTCGATCTCGTCGAGGATCGATTGTTCGCCGGTTTCGCGCCAGCGCTCATAGGCAACGACCGAGCCGCCGGCGGTTTTCACCTCACCTTCGCGCACCCGGCCATAGAAGGCTTCCATCGACTTGATCGAGTAATTGGCTTCCGAGCCGATCAGCGCGCCGCGCACCACCGCGAAAAGATCGACAAAGCGCCGCTCGCGCAGCAGACGATCGAGAAAAGCCTCACCGATTCCATATTGGGCAGTCAGCCGCCGCAAGGCGGTGATCTCATAGGGTGCATAGTGATAGATGCGCGCTTCGGGATAGGCCGCGAGCCTTTGCCGGAAAAACTCCAGAAGGTCCGACAAGGCCCGCGCTTCGGCGCCGTGATCATGGGCCCAGAAAGCCTGGAACTGGCCGTCGAACCAGACGCCGTGGAGATATTCGAGGCCACCTTCGTAATGCGGATCGCCCTCGATATCGTAGAAAAGATCGCCCGGCTGCGGAGCGGGCAAAAGTTCGAAGCCCTTGCCGGGTTCGGCCTCGCGCAACTCGAAGGCCGGCGCCCCGGTCTTGCGGGCGTGCTGCAGGCGCGCCTGCGTCACCAGCCGCGCCCGAGTGGTCTCAGCCATGCCGCGTATGGGATGATCGAGCCCGGCCAGCCGCTCCATGGTGGTGATGCTAGCCGCTTCGAGCTTCTTGACCTGTGTCCGAGTAATGTTGGCGACGTTGAACAGGCTGTCTTCGGCCTGCCACTGGCTTTCGCAGTGATCGCCCCAGCGGCAAAGTCCACAATCGGCACAAGGGATCGGCCGGGTCGGCGCCGGGTTTTCCAGGAATGCCTCGAGCCGCTGACGCGCCATGCGCGCATAGGCCTGATAGTCCGCGAGCCGTAGCTGCGCCCGGCTGCCATCACCGAGTTCAACATGGGCAAATTCGGGGGCGACGCCCTGAATCTCGGTCAGCAAATCCGAATAGAGCACCAGCTGCAGCACATGTTTGGGATGGGGTCGCCGCTTGAGCTTGGTGTCGGTGACTTCATAGCTGAAGGAACCGAGATCCGATGGGCGTTCGACGCGCTCGAGAAAGTCCGACCAACCGCCCCAATTGTCGCCCAGCAGCGCGCCCTGAAAGACGATCTGCGGCCCGCTTGCCAAAGCCGCCCGGGTTGCCTGCGCATTTTCGGCAAGGTCGGACCGGTCGATTTCGATCACGGACACATCCGATGCCTTGAGCTTGGCCAGATGGGCAGCTTCGTGGGCATCGCCCTGCTTCTGGAGTAGCGCGGCATCCTCGGTATCTTCGCGCGGCACTGGCCCCTTGCCGTGCATATAGGCGAGATCGAGCCTGGTCGCGTGAGCGCAGCCCATGAACCGCATCAGATCCGATGCGGACAAGAGTATCCGATCCCCCTCAATAGCTCGCATTGTTGCCCCCTCGTCGAACGCAATCTCCAACAAGACTTGCGTCTCGACAGATTGCACGTTCAGCCATAGCGTGCGTGGGTGTCAATATCTGACATAGTCTGTGACCAGGATTTGGATCATGTCGTTCACCAAGGCTCAGGACCTGATCAGGCTGGCGCGTCTGGCCGCCACGCGGCGGACGGGGATCGGTCTTGATGAGATCTGCGAGGAATTCGGCGTTTCGCATCGCACGGCGCAGCGCATGACCGATGCGCTGGAGACCGTATTCACCAATGTCGAAGCGGTGGATGGTGACGATCGCCGGCGGCGCTGGCGTGTCGCCGACCCCATGCTCGACCGGCTTCAGACCCGCCAGGAAACTGCGGTCGAAGCGCTGGAGATTGCCGGCCGAACGGCGCGCGGCGATGGCCGACTACGCCACGCGGCGGCCCTTGAAGACCTGCGCGACGGATTGCTGGCCCGGCTGACACCAAAGGATGCGCTGCGCACCGAAGCCGATGTCGAGGCGGTCCTGCTGGCAATGGGCTCGGTGACGCGCCCCGGTCCGCGCGTCAGTCTGGCGCCGGCGGTGCTCGATGCCGTGATCGAGGGGCTGCGCGGCCCGTTTCGTCTGCGGCTGCGCTACCGGGACCAGGATGCGCCTGAACGGATCATCGAGCCGCACGGCCTCCTGCTGGGGCATCGCAGCTATCTGGTGGCGCGCCAGCCGGCGCGCGGCGAAGACATGCTGAACTTCCGGATGGACCAGATCCTGAGCGCCCAGACCCTGGATGAGAGCTTCAGCCTGATGCCCGGCTTTTCGCTGGAGGACTACGCGGCGCAATCCTTCGGCGTCTATCAGGACCCGGCGCAATATGACGAGGTCATCTGGCATTTTGCGCCGCATGCCGCAGCAAGGGCGGCCGAATTCTGCTTTCACCCAAAGCAAACCGTTGAGGTGCAAGAAGATGGCGGGCTTATCGTGCGCTTTCACGCGGCGGGCTGGCTCGAAATGGCGTGGCATCTCTATCAATGGGGCGATGCGGTTGAGGTTATCGCGCCCCAGGGGCTGCGCACGCTGGTCGAAAATTACCGCAGGAGCGATTTTGGCGCCCTGCCATAAGGCAACAGGAACGAAGCGGAATGACCAAAAAGACCGGCCTCACACATGCAGAACTGAAAACCAAGCAGCGCGCGATCCGCGACGGCTTTCCGCAGACAATGGGCCTGCGCGTCCATCGCGCTATCAGCTGGATCGGCCGCGCCGAGGCCTGCGGGGCTGACGACGACGCCAAATTCATCTTCCTATGGATCGCGTTCAACGCCGCTTATGCCGACGAGGGAGAATTCCAGACGATCCAGCCGGGCGAACGCGCCGCTTTCGCAGACTTCTTCGGAAAGTTGATCGCGCTCGACGAGCAGCGTCGTATCTATGGAGCGATCTGGCAGCGCTTTTCGGGACCGGTGCGACTGCTGATGGAGAACCGCTACGTCTTTAATCCGTTCTGGCAGCACCATAACGGGATTGCCGGCTTCGAGGATTGGGAAGCGCGCTTCAAAGCCTCCTCTCGCGCCTTCGCGCAAGCCATCCAGAGCGGCGACACCCAGCGCGTGCTCAGCTTCGTCTTCGACCGACTATATGTACTGCGCAATCAGCTCGTTCATGGCGGCTCGACCTGGAACAGTGGCGTCAACCGGACCCAGGTCCGCGATGGCGCCGCAATCCTCGGCTTCCTGATGCCGGTCTTCACCGATCTAATGATGGACAATCCCGACAAGGACTGGGGCAAGCCCTTTTACCCTGTCGTCCCTTGATAGGCTGCAAGGCATCGGTGGGACAGATCGTTCGCAGCCTTATCCAGCCGTCGCAAAGGAAAACGGCCGCATATATCGGCCGCTGGTCTGGAAGATGCCTGAGGAAATATGCTGGAGGCGAGAGATCGTCGGATTGGTAAGTTCGGACACATGATAGGGGATGATCACATGGGCTTGGGCGCGTGAGATCGCCACATTGATCAGCCGATCACCTTCCTTCCCACGGAGAAAACTGGACGTTGCGTCGACCGGATCAAAAATGATCACCTTGCGCTCGCTACCCTGCGCGCGATGGACTGTACTGACGGAGATCGTCGGGTGCCGGCGCTTCAGGAAACTCCTGATCAGGGTCCGTTGCGCACGGAAAGGCGTAAGGATCAGAACGTCATCCGCATCGATGTAAGAGCCAGCGAGATGATCAATAATCGTCTCAACCATTTTGGCCGACTGAAAACGGATGAAGCCGCCGTAATTCTGCGAATATTGGTAGGGTTCCGACACTTGCTCGAAACACACGCGCGGCACTTCACGCCCGTTCACGAAATACGGACTGCGGTACATCTTCCAGGCCTTGTCCCGCCGAGCTTTGCGGCAAACCGTCAGCTCGCCATTGTAGAAGGTTCTGCTCACTGCATGGCAAATCCCCATGGCCATACGGGACTGCTCGTTCAGAAACGTGGTGGGCGCGTGGGCAAATAGATCAAAGGCAGTCTTCGCGAGGAGATTCCCATGGACCTGACCCTCAGACTGGACGATCGGCGAAAGCTGCTTGGGATCGCCGGCAAAAATCGTTTGCTGCCCCAGCGCCGGAACCATGAGGGCCGCCGGCCCGATTATCTGACTGGCTTCGTCGCAGATGACGAACGGCCATGGCCCTGCGGCCTTCAAGACATGATGCCACTTGATCGCCGTGGCGACAGTGATCCCTACAACACGGGCGCTATGGGCGACGCTTTCGATATCCGCGCCAAGCTCCTTGCGTGCGGCCGCCAAGCGATCCTTCCATCGGACATATTCGGCAATCTTGCTTTTTGATGGTTCGGATGCCTCCAAAAGCAGAAATTCCGTGACTTTCTGATCCAGACCGGCGGCCAGAAGATGGGGACGGTCAACATATTTACGCGGATCGAAATGCGCACCGACCCGCTTCATCTGCTTGGCGATGTCGGGGCGCCCGGCTTTGGCCAACCAGTCATCGATGGACAGGAGAGCCGTGTCCACCGCCACGTTGGTCGGGCCGATCACCAATATGCGCGCTTTGCTGAACCGCCGCAGAAGATAAGTGCCCAGCGCGCCAACCGTAAACGTCTTGCCGGTTCCGGGCGGGCCAATCACCACCGAGCACCGGTATGCGGCATTTTGAACGGCAATTTTCTGCCGCTCGCGCAGCTCGTCGAATTCAGGACCAAGCGGACGAATTTGCTGAAGCGGTTCGGTTTCGTCTTTGGACTGGCGCAATCGCTTCGCCGCCAGCTTGCCCATTTCCCCGCCCCACATATCGATAAGCGGGCCAAGAAAATCTCCGGGGAACAGCCAAAGTGTGTCGCCAATGTTGGGCTGCCCGCCGGTAGCCGGCAACACAATGATGCGCTCGAGGTCCGCATCGACGACCTTGATCAAGCCTGCATATTCAAGTTCCGCACCCCATTTGACACGCACGCCTTCCAAGGCTTCGTCAATGGCGACACGGTTACGGCCTTTGAGCGGCTTGACGCTCAAAACCAGATAGTGCTCCTCCCAGAAAACGGAGGCAACCTCCAAGCCCCCGCCCTTCTGAGTGAGACGACGTTCTGCTTCCAAAGCAGTCTGTATGGAATGTCGGGTAATCGCCATGAGTCGGTCAGGCCACCAACTTCAATGCGCGAGAACCCACCCCGCCCCCATTTGTCATGCAGTAACGCCCACGACCTCCATCAACTTCCCATAGTCGGTAACAACGTCATATTTGACGCGATCTTCAGTCACCTGCCGGCTGATCTCATCGAAGAACTTCCGGGCGCAGGCGATCTTCGTCTTCTCAATCTCCCGCAGCTTCATGGACGACATCGTGCCCTTCGTTTCCGCGACGAAGTAGATGTGCCTGACGCTGCCGGCCCTGAACGAAAGAGCCCAGTCAGGATTGTAATCGCCGACGGGGGTCGGGATCAGGAAACCACGCGGCAACTTGGCGTAAACGACGACTTCGCTGCTCGTATCGAGCTCTTTGACGAACGCCCGTTCCACATCCGAGTCCGTGATCGCGTAATCATAGACATGATTCTTCAGCTTCGCCGTGGCGCGCGAGAAATCCTGCCCGGTCTGATTGGCGGTGAAGATGTCGACGTCGTACCTCTCGTCGACTTCGTCATAGGCCAGACGCTCGATTACCATGGCAGCCTTCTGTTCGGCGATGATGCGCGAAGCCTCGGAGATGAAGTGCTCGGGGTTGCTCTTGAACTGCCCGAAAATCGCAGCCTCGATTTGGCCAAGGATGGTCGCGGCCGTGTCTCGTGTCAGCTGCGCGTTTTCAGCCAGCTTCCCGATGAGGTCGTACTTCACCAGCGAGTGGATCGAGTCCCCCTGCTGGGTAGTCGTGTTCGTGACGGTAAAACCGTCGCCCCCGCGAAGCTGGTCGTCGGTCAAACCGTCATTCTGCACACCAACCTGCACGGTGTATTGCAGCGGGGTAACCCGCAGCTGGCTATCCAGCGCGCTGACGCACTTGCGGATCAACTCCGCAGAATCGAATTCGACCCGATAGACCGCCTTGCGATTGATCCGCTTCCAGAGCTCCTGGAATTCCTTCTTCTCGAAGTTTGCATTGAGCGGATTGGTCTTGGGCTTGCGGCCATCGCCGATGTCGGGAAGCTGAGAGTCGCTGAAGACACCATCGATGAGCAGGAATACCTGCTCGGCGTGAGGCTTCAGCTCATCGGGTAGCTCAGCCAATGTTCCAGCCACCTTGGCCTCGTGATAGGCGTCGGCGATCTGGTCGGCATCATCGGTGTAGTCGTTCTTCACCAGATAGCGGTAGATCTGCTTGGCCATTGCGGCGCTCACCTCGACCGGACCTTGTTCGGTCGTGATCGTCTTGCCGGTGAAATAAGCCTCAGTCGCCTGCCGCGGACGCGACGACAGAGTTTCGGCAATCTCCTTCTGCAGGCCCGCAACGAAATTCTTGTAGCTTTCGCTCGCCACCACGGTCAGCACGTTGATGTCGTGCACGACGGCCGGATGGTCCATCCGGTCTCCATGCTGGTCAACGCTTAGCCGAAGGCCGCGCCCGACTTCCTGGCGGCGGGAAATGGTGTTGTCACTGTGCTTGAGCATGCACATGACGAAGACGTTCGGATTGTCCCACCCCTCGCGTAGAGCCGAATGCGAAAAGATGAACCGCGTAGGTTCATCAAAGGAAAGTAGCTGTTCCTTTTTCCTGAGAATTAGGTCGTACGCATCAACGTCCTGTGAGACTGCTACCTTCTTCCCAGTCTCGGCGTCTTTTTCTTGTTTGATAGCACCATCGACGTCCCGACCGGTCTGCTTGTCGATCGAGAAGTAGCCGTTGTGGGTCTTGGCCGGATCGATGCCAGCGAGATACTTCCGGTACGCCTCATTATCGATGGCGAGCTCCGAGAGGTACTCGGCCTTCAGCAACTCGTACTGTTCTTCGAAGACTCGGGCATATTCGCCTTTATCATCGGCTTGGCTGTAGTCGCGATACTTCGCTACCTCGTCGATGAAGAACAGCGACAAGACCTTGATGCCCTGTGCGAACAGCTGTTTCTCCTTGTCCAGATGCGCCTTGATCGTCTCGCGGATCTGGATGCGGCGGATGTCGCGTTCGGAGACGTCGCCGTTTGCCTCGCCAGCCCTCAGCACTTCACCGTTGGTGAATTCGACCGTGTCGTTGACGGCGTCGATCTGACTGATCGTGAACCCACGATACTGGTCCAGCTCGCCCGACTCCACGAACAGGTCGTCGCGGAACTCGAGTCGGCGGAGCTGGCGTTTGATCTCGCCTGACTTCAGCTTCACTTCCATCTCGATCCGGGCCACAGGGGCCTTCTTCGAGATGTCGATGCCCTCGAGGTAGAGATAGGCGTTGGTGCCGGCGAGCCCGCGGGTATGGACACCACGTACCGCGATCTTCTTAACCAACTTCTGGTTGTAGGCGTCCAATGCGTCCAGCCGGTGAACGCGGTTGTGCTGGGTCCGGTGCGTGGCCGAATAGCGCAGGATGAACAGCGGCTTGAACTTCGGCAACGCCTCCATTGTCGCCGCGCCTTCCATCTTCTGCGGTTCGTCCAAAATCAGGATCGGCCGGTTCGAGGCGATCACGTCGATGGGCTTACGCGACTGGAAATCATCCAATTCTTCGTAGATGCGCCGGTTGTCGGCCCCGCGCGCATTGAACGCCTGGATGTTGATGATCATCACGTTGATCCCGGCGTCCGACGAAAAGCTCTCCAGCTCGTGCAGGCGCTTCGAGTTGTAGATGAAGAACCGCGCCTTCTTGCCATAGCTTTCGGTGAAATGGTCCGCCGTGATCTGAAGCGACTTGTAGACCCCTTCGCGGATGGCGATCGATGGCACCATGATGATGAACTTCGACCAGCCATAGCGCTTGTTCATCTCGAAGATGGACTTGATGTAGCAGTAGGTCTTGCCCGTACCTGTCTCCATCTCGACATCCAGATGAACGCGGGTCGCAGCCAGGGCATCACGCTTGTAGGTCGCGGCGACTGGCGCCCGCTCACCCTGGGCGTTGAAGGTCGTGAAGTCCGTCAGCGATTGCGAGACCGGCAGGTTCTGCCCCTTCTGCACCCTCTGGATATTCTCGAAAACCTGCGCATCGGTCAGCGCGAGGTCAGCATTCTTGAAGCCTTCCTCGAAGGCGCTGGACTGCGCCTTGCGGCCGGGGTCGATGCGGTAGGTCAGGCCAGAGGTCATGGGCTGGCCGGCGAAGCAGTCGACCACGTCGTTGACGGCATTGGTTTGATAGGGCTGAACCTTGAATTTGAGCTTCATGTCCGGCCTCAGATCGACTTGACGTCAGTGGTGGGCGAGAGCTGGCGGAAGATCTGTTCGACGTTGATTTTGACCGCGTCCGAGACGAAGCCGTTGTCGCGGAAGACGACACGCAGGGGCTCGCGCTTCGCGAGTTCCTTCACCAGATCCTCGGTGACGCCGCGATCGAAGCAGGCGACAAGGGCGTTGTCGTCAACGAAGAACACGGTCTTGCCCTGCACCGTCTCGCGGCGGATGGGCAGCGTCAGGTCGACGCCCCAATCGACCAGCACCTGGAACAGCAGGTCCTCAGCCGTGCGGCCCTCCTTCACGTTGTCGACCATGTCGAGCAGATCTGACTGCTTTAGCTCGTCCGGGCGGTAGTAGACGTCTTTCATGTTTGACGTGTCCACCTTGAGCACCCGGAAGCCCACATCGCGGTTCCAGTCGGGATGGCATTCGCCTTCAAGGATTTTCTTGCCGGCGCGGCGGATGCGCTCTTTTGCGATTTCTGTAATAGTCTCGTATCCTGCCTTTCTGGCTTCTGATCCGGCAGGCGTTTCTTCAGGAATTTGAACCGATATGCACTGTCGCAATCCACCATCTTGTGCGGACAATTCCATTACGGAATGAGCCAGAGACGCAGAGCCCGCGAAGAAGTCGAGGACAACTCCCTCTTGGCAGCTCATCTGAATTAGCAGCTTTAGGAGGCTTACTGGCTTTGGCGTTTCGAAAACAGCCTTACCATCGAATAGTTCCTTTAGCGCATTCTTTGCCACTTCGTTGGTGGTTGCATCCTCGGCAAAGATCATCGTCTCAGGGGTTAAGCCGCGCTCCTTGGCATCAAGATAGGTCTTGATGCGAGGGACACCGTTCCCATCTCGTCCAAACCAGATACGACCATCGGCGATTGCCTTATCCATCTCGGGTTTCGTATAAACCCAGCATCGACCGCTCTCGAGTTCGTGCTTTTTCCCGTTGGGGGCTTCAAGGACATAGAATTGAGATTTCGTTCCGTGTCCGGCTTGGGCTGTCGCGGGATCAGACTTCCAATCCCCCCGTGGGTCATTGTCGGGGTTCTTGTAGTTTGCGAGCGCCTTCTCCGACATTGGAAGTTGAGCGATCGGCCGTATGCCCTGAATTCGGGACTTCGTGTAACACACGATGTAATCATGCCGAGACGAAACAACCTTTCGATTTTCCCGATTCGTGCGCTTCTCCCAAACAAAATTTGCTATAAAGTTTTCTCCGCCAAATACCTCATCACACAGTTTATTGAGATTCGCCAATTCAGCATCACCAATAGAGATGAAGATTAGCCCGTCGTCTGACAGAAGATTCCGCGCAAGCTTCAAGCGCGGGTATATTAGCGAAAGCCAGTCTGAGTGAAATCGACCATTACTTTCTGTATTTGCAAACAATCTGTTTCCATTATTATCAACCTGCATTGATCGCTCAAAAAAATCTTTTGTCGTCTCAGAAAAATCATCCACGTAAACGAAATCATTTCCTGTGTTATATGGTGGATCAATGTATATCATTTTGACTGCACCAAGGAAGCTTTGCTGCAAGAGTTTGAGTGCCTCAAGATTATCCCCCTCGATAAAGAGGTTCTTGGTGGATTTAAAACCAAGGCTCTCTGCCACAGACGGTCGTACTGTTCGGGCTATCGGGGCATTGGCCGCCACGAGCGCCTCCCGCTTCCCTGGCCAGTCCAGCCTGTACCGCTCCTGCGGCCCTTCCACGATGTGGTCGCTCAATTCCTGACGCAGCTGATCGAAGTCCACCGCTAGACGCACCGCCCCTGTCGCCTCGTCCCGTGCCTCGGTCACGCAACCGGGGAACATCTCGCGGATCTTCGCGATGTTGTCCTGGCTCAGATCGGAGCTGTGCATCTTCAGCTTGTCCATTCTCGTCCTCTTACTCGTTCGTCATAGCGGCACTGCGGTTTCTCGCCGTCAACCGCTCCAGTTCTTGTTTTGCCGCGCGCAACTCGGCATTGATCGCCACGCGCTTGTTGAATTGCTTCTCACGGCCCAGACGCGCCTTGATGCGTTCGACCTCACGCGCCTGCACCTTGATTGCTTCGGCCCGCGCGATGCGCTCTTCCAGCGACACGGGGCGCTCCGCTTCGGGAGGGGTGAAGGGCGTCTGCGGCGCTTCTCCCAAGCCGGTGACAAGCCGGGCCGTCTGCCCCGCCACCAGCGGCTCCAGTAGTCGCTCGTACAGCGCGCCCATGTTCAGCGCCACCGGAAGCGGGGAGCGCGGCCCGTCCCCGGGCAGCCAGTCGCCTTCGAAATAGTCGCCCACCACCCAGCGGGCGCTGTCGGCTTCGCTCGGCCGCTTGTAAGCCGCGGCCAGCCTGACGCGGCCACCATGGACCACCTCGAAGATCAGCGGAAAGGGAATGGCCTTGTCTATGGCACGCAGCACGTCACGATCCAGCGTGGCGGTGCGAGCGGTGATACGGAAGACCTGTATCTCGACCACCTGCTTCGTCGCTGCCAGATTGACCGTCTCAGGCGCCAGCTTGTGCGACCAGACGATCTGATCGACCTCGCGCACGAAGAGGTCCTTGAGGCCGGTGTTCGCCTCGGCGTGTTCATAGATCTTGTTCTTGGGGACCACGCGCCCGAAGCCGGCTGCGCGCGGCCAATCGTAGAGGGTCATGATTCACCCCCTTCAATGACCAGGAAGGCGATCAACTCGAAATCGTCCAGACCCTTGATGGTGTGGGTCAACGCCGTCGTACGCCCGCCGCTGAACAGGCTGTCGATGTCCTTCTCTTCCTTCACCTCGATCATGGATCGGATCGCGCTTGAGAGCAGATCGGAATAACGCCCCATCTGCCGCCCATCTTCCGTCCGCTCATTGAAAATGCGGCAGACGTCCGGGATCGGCTCTTCCCGTCCCTTGCAACTGCCGCGGATCAGGTCGAGCAGCCGCTTAACCTCGGTATGGTCAGCAATGATCTCGCCGTCATCGCCGATATAGACCAGATAGAAGGGATGGAGGCGGTTCTGCTGATTGACGTTCACGCCCTCATGGATGTTCTTTAGCACAAAGATAACGCCGGGCTGCAGGCCTAACTCCGGCTGCGCCGGAACGACGGCGTGCATCCCAAAAGGAACGTTGTTGAGCTCGCCATGCGCCTTGACGTAGTTGAGCAGGTCCATCCGGAAGTCGTTCAGCCCGAGATCGGTGATAGAAATGCCGGCCTTCACATCCTCCAGCTCGATCACCTCGTCCTGGAGCCGCTTGAGCTGCTCCTTGCGGTAGGCAATGTCGCTGGACTTCGCGGTGAGCACATTGTCATCGCCCGTGGCAGTGACGTCCGCAATCACCATCCGGTTCTCAACGCGTTCCTTCAGGTTGATATACTCGTCGAGCGAGATGTCCGGCCAATAATTCACCAGCTGGATCTGGCTGTTGGGCGAGCCGATGCGATCGATCCGTCCGAAGCGCTGGATGATCCTCACCGGGTTCCAATGGATGTCGTAGTTCACCAGGAAATCGCAGTCCTGGAGGTTCTGCCCTTCCGAAATACAATCGGTGCCAATGAGAATGTCCAGCTCGGCCGGCTCATTGGGCAGGACGACTGCTTTCTCTTTCGATTGAGGGGAGAACAGGGTCAGTACGCTTTGGAAATCATAGGACTTTCGGAGTGTGGTCTTCGGCGCACCCGATCCCGTCACCTGACCTAGGTTTAGACCCAGGCTTTGAGCAACCGGGGCAAGATTCTCGAAGAGATAGTTTGCCGTATCCGCGAAGGCCGTGAAAATGATGACCTTTTGATTGCCGGGGTTGAGCGGCTCCTCGATCTTTCGCTTCAGCAGGGATAGCAGATGCTGGAGCTTTGAATCATCCCTGGGTGCCACCATGTCCATCGACGCAATCAGGCTGTCGATCAGACCCAAATCTGCCGAAAGGTCATGTTTCCACGACGGCAAGTCCATGTCGCCAAGGCTGATCTGAACCTTCTTACCAACGGTAAATTCATCAAGGCCGGACAGATCGTCATCTTCGGGATCGAAATCGCTAATCTCTGCAAGATGGTCGCCGACGCTACCGCTGCGGCCGGTTCTTTCGAATTCGTCGATGGCATCGAGCGTGCGTGAAATATTGCCAGCGAGAGAACGCAGCGTAAGCCGAAATGCCGCGACCGAGCTTTCCAAGCGCTTGAGCAGGTTGGTGGTCATCAGCGCCTGGAGGCTGCGCTCACGATCGGCCTGCCTCAGCTTGCCGCCGCCGCCCTCCACCTGCGTATCGTAGATGTCCTCGTATTTGCGCAGCCGGCTCGGCAAAATGTAGCTGATGGGGGCGTAGACTGAGAGCTTCAGCACCGACAGCTGCGTGAAGATCTCATTCAGGCCCATTACGTCTGGCCGCTGCGTAATCGGGCAATGGAAAGAGAGCGGTTTGCGCCGTTCCGGGAACTTGCCAATGTCGGTCGTGTCGTAGAAGGTCTCGATATGCTTGCGCGAGCGCGCGATGGTCACCGCGTCGAGCAATTCGAAAAAGTCGAAATCCAGCGCCTTCAGGATTGAGGCCGCTGTCCGCTCCTCGGGCGGAAGTGCTGACCAGTCATTGAAGGCCCTTTGCGCCCGCCGGAAAATTTCTTCGATACTGGCCTGCGTACCCAATTTCTCGCTGAGCGTTTCCGATTGCCCTTCGTAGGCGAGCGCGAGCTGATTCCGGAGGTCGGTGAAACGATTGTTCACGGGCGTTGCGGAAAGCATCAAAACCTTGGTCTTCACGCCGGCGCGGATGACCTTATTCATCAGCTTTTGATAACGTGTCTCCCGGTCCTTATAGACGTCATTGTTCCGGAAATTGTGGGACTCGTCGATGACCACCAGGTCATAGTTGCCCCAGTTCACTCGATTTAGCGGAATGCCGAAGGACTCGCCCGATGTTCGTGACAGATCGGTATGCGCCAGGACGTCGTAATTGAACCGGTCTTTGGCGAAAATATTGGTGGTCAGATTGGTGTTATAGTTTCGCCAGTTGTCTGCGAGCTTTTTCGGGCAAAGCACCAGCACGGAGCGATTGCGTAGCTCGTAGTATTTTACAACCGCCAGGGCAGTGAAGGTCTTTCCAAGGCCAACACTGTCGGCAAGAATGCAGCCATTATACGTCTCGAGTTTGTTAATGATGCCTGTGGCGGCATCCTTCTGATAGTTAAAAAGTTTGTTCCAGACGAGACTGTCGCGGTAGCCAGTGAGGTCCTTCGGCAGAACGTCCTCGTCAACATCCTCCAGGAAGTCCTGAAAGATGTTGTACAGCATCAGGAAATAGACGCGCTCTGGCGAATTCTCTTGGTAGACCGACGCGATATGGTCGCAGACAGCGGCGGTGACATCGTTGAGTTTCTCCGGATCCGACCAAATCTGATCGAACAGCTGGAGATACATTTGCGTGTGACTCGGGTCGTCGAACCGGGTCACAAAATTCGAGACCGCGTCGCCTTTCTGATAGCCTAGATCAACGGCCGTAAAGCCGCTGATCGGCATATAGGCCGTCCCGCCACCGTTGCTCGCCGCGTGCAGGAACTGCTGCATCGGAGCTTTCGTGGTGTTCGATCGAAATTTGGCTTTCTTGCGTATCCACTCGGCGCATTCGCGAGCCACAGCACGCTGCGTCAGCTTGTTCCGCAGCTGGATTTCAAATTCGGTCCCATAGAGCCCACTTTCCCGCCGCGACTTTGGGATAAAAAACTCTCGCCGCTCCTTGCGAAAGCGATCGGTGGCTTCGGTGGGTATGAATGTGGGAGCGGTAAAAATGAACTGCAGGCTATCAATCTTGGAAAGCTCTGATTTCAGCGCTTCGAAGGCATAGATCGAGAAGCACGACGCGGCGATTTTTAGCCGTGTCCCGCGCCCGATCGTGCTCTTCAGATCATCTCCGAGAAGCTGAGAGGTATTATCGATAATTTTCATCGACCACCTCCCTGTTCAACAAAACGATCTGTTGATCCTCAGGCGTTCGCGCGTTCGGATCGGTATCAAGCCCGAGACGCCTCAGGGCGTAGTAGAGCAACGCCTTGCGCACCTTGATCTTCGCCTTGCCACCACGCATGCCGTAATCGAGTGCAATCACCTTAGCTTGCGTCTCGGACAGCTTGGGATGCGGCCCGATCTCCAGCGTGATTTCCTCTTTCCAATCGGTATCGCCACCTGGCTCAACTTCACTGGGCTTGTAACCACGCACGTCGACAATCCGAGCGAGGAGGAAATCTTTGTAGGTTTGGTCGATCTGGCAGAAGGCCCGCGCGTGCCAACGAAAGCCATCGAAGCCGATGGCGTGCGGCGCGATCCAGCGCCAGCGCGGATCCGGCCGCGAAAGTGACTGATATTTGATCTCGATGGCGAGATTGTCGCGGATGGCGCCGAGAATTGTCTGCAGCGTCTCGTTGGTGACATCCCGCGCGGGGACAGGTGGACCACTATAGGGCGGGAAATGTGCGACCCACGACGCTGCGGCCGGCAATATGCCTTCGGCGACAGATCGCAGCTGCGTGAGATAATGGGCTGCGTCAGGCTTTAAAAAGCAGGGCTGGAACGTCTCACTCGCCACGTATCGTTTGGCGCTTTTGTCGTAGACGGCGTTGTACGGAGCGCGTTCCTGATAAAGCGTCAGGTCTTTCGATGCCTGTGGCACCGACACGTCAAAGGCCTCGACGATATCGGAACGGTTGACCCCGCCTTCCCAATAAAGACGAAACTCAATGAATTCGAGCCGGCGCTCTACGCCCCATTTCAGCACCGTTTTGCCCCCCGGCATCGCAAGCATCCCAAAGTCGATAGAAACAAAGACCAGATGGGAATATCGATGTGACCCGTTGAGTTACTATCCCCATCTAAAGGGCAGGTCAATCTACGAGGGATGCGAATGTCGGTGCCGTGTCAGATCGCGCGGATCAGGACGTGATTGCGGAGCCCCTTCTGGCCCGGGCAAAGCCGCGATCCGTTGCAATGAACCGCTCAAGCATCGGCACGATCAGCTTCACCGGATCCGCTGCGGTTTGACCGCTCTCCCGGGCCAGCGCTTCCGCATAAGCGGCCAGATCCCGATGAAGCTGCCCGGGCAGCGCCACTGTCACCTTAACGGGTTTGTCCTCGACGATGGGACCCAGTTTCAACTTCGCCATGATCAGCTCCTGTAAGGTTCGAGCACGAGGTCGCGGGTGACGATTACCCGAACCGGAAAACCCGGGCGGATGGTGAGCGTTGGCTCGACCTGCAATTGCCGCTGGATGATCTGCTGCCCAGCCTGATTGATGGTGTCCTGCGCGCCGTCACGGATGGCGCGGATCAGCCGGTCCTCGTCGCTGGTCGCCAGTTCGGTTCCAATGCCGAGCAATGTCGAGAGCCCGGCGGCCTTCATCAGATCCCACCAATGATAGTCGACCCCGTCTTCAAGTCCGGCATAGCCCGAAGCGTCCGCGCCAGGCTGGCGCTCCAGCACGATCGAATGGCCATTGGGGAAGATCAGCCTGTTCCACACCAGCAGCACGCGCCGCTGACCGAAAGTCACGCCGTCATCGTACTCGCCGATGATGCGGGTGCCCTGCGGGATCAGAAGCAAGCTGCCGGTCGGGCTGTCATAGACGTTCTGGGTCACCTGGGCGGTGATCTGTCCCGGCAGATCGGAACGAACGCCGGTGATCATCGCTGCGGGGATCACGGCTCCCGCCTGAAGGATATAGGGCGATGCAGGTGCCATGACGCGATCGAGGGCGACCGTCTGCCGATCGACGGGCTCATTCAGGAAAGCGGTGTGTCTGTCCTGTGTGGCAGGCAGGCCCCCAAGATTGAGGCCGGCAAGGCTGGATGCAGCCGCACTCGGTGTGGCTCCAGTTGCAGGAGCGGTCTGAAAAAACACACGACTGGTACGAGCGGCTTCTTCCTCGGCCAAACGGCGCTGCTCCTCGGGATCGACGGCCGGCGCAGTGATTGCGGGCGGCGTGACCGGCTGCCCCCGGTTCTGGGCATCGAGGATCGGACCGCCGAGATCACCCGGCAAGGGCGGTCCAAGAACCGGGCCGGTATAGTCGCGCGGCAGTTCGGATAGCCCGTCTGCCGTCGGACGGTTCTCGACAGAATAGAGCTCGTCGCCTCCAGGCTCGGCATCGCGCGTCTGCAGCGCGTAGATGAGCGCACCGCCAATGCCGAGAAGTGCGATACCGCCGATAGCGGCGAGCATCTTGCGGGACAGGCGGGTGACCCGGGGCGGCTCCGCGCGCAGCCGCATTGGAGCTGCGGCGTCCTTGGGGGTAGTAGCTTCCGTCATGACGGGGCGCCTCCGGTCGCAGAAGAGGACGATGCCGCAGCTTGCCTTTGCTCGATGCGGACGACCCGGACCGTTTGCTGGCGATCACCGCTGCCAAGGCGAAGCTCGGCCGCACCGAAGAGGTGATCGACGATCAGGATATTGTGGTGGACGCGGCTGTTGACGATCTGCGGCTCGCCATCGGCCCCAAGAACAAAGATCGGCGGCATCTCGCCCTGCACGATGCCGCGCGGGAAAACGACATAGACGCGGCGGCCATCATCGAAGACCGAGATAGGACGCCATGGCGGGCTGTCGCCGGTCAGGCCGTAACGGTAGTTGCGCGCCGCTTCCTTGGGGATGACCGGCGCGACAGGCGCAGTTTGGCGCTGCCCGGGTGGTGGCGCCGGATAGGCCCAGGCGACCGCCGGCATATAGAGCGCATCGCGAGCCCGCAGTTCGATCATATAGGTGCGCCGGTCGGTGGTGATGACAAGATTGGTCGAAATCTCCGGCCGCGTCGGCTTGACCAGAATATGCACCTGCGCGGCATTGCCCGACCCGCTCGTCGTATCGCCGATAATCCAGCGGGCGGTGTCACCCGCTGCAATCGGCCCCGCGCCGGTCAGGCTTTCGCCTGGTTCGAGCGCAATATCGGTGATCTGCCCAGGCGCGGCATAGACCTGGTAGAGCGCGCCCTGCGACCAGGGGTAGATCTGAATGGCATTGTAATAGCCCGCGCGGCGCGGCTCGACGCGCGCGGCAGCGTTGGCGTTTTCAACGCGGCCGGCCGCGGTGCTCGCAGGTTCTCCGCCGCGCGCAACGGTCCAGCCAGGGGGCGTGTGCAGCGGTCGCTGCCGATCATCGGTAACGGATGCCTGGACTGCTGGCAGCGGCGGCACGTCAGCGTCGTAGCTGAACTGCGGCGTTCGATTTGTAGCACAGCCGGCGAGCAGGGTCGCGCCGAGCAGCAAAGCCGCCGATACGGGTTTACGGATGGCGGAGATCATTGGCTCATCTCCCGCGACCAGCTGATGGCGTTGACATAGATGCCAAGCGGATTGGCGCGCAGGCGTTCGGCATCGCGCGGTGTCTGGATCACGATAGTGAGGATCGCGGTCCATCTCTCGGTGGTGGAAAGCTGTCCGTTTTCATAATGCCGCTCGATCCAAGCGACGCGGAAGGAATCCGGTGAGGCCCGGATAACCGAAGACACCTCAACGGCGATCTGCTGGCGCCCGACAAGGGCGAACGGATCGTTGGCACGGGCATAATCGTTCAAAGCCGCAGCCCCGCGATCGGTCGTCCACTCATAGGCGCGCAGCCAGTTCTGCCGCACAATGATCGGATCGGCCGGAATCGAGCGCACCTGCTCGATGAAGCGGCCGAGGTGCCAAGCGATTTGAGGATCGGTCGGCCGGTAGTCGGCCGTGGCGGGCGCGACCGCTTGCGCCTGGCCGAGATTGTCGACCTGCACGACCCAGGGCACCACGGTCCCGCGTGCCGATTGCCAGACAAGCGCCGCGGAAAATCCGGCGGTAAGGATCAGGGAGCCGAACGCCATATAGCGCCAGTTGCGCGCCTGGACGCGGGCCGAGCCGATGCGCTCGTCCCAGACCTGAGCGGCCTTCTGATAGGGTGTCTCAGGCTCGGGGGATTTGCCGTAATGGGCGGCGGGGCGTTTAAACAAGCTCATGATCGGTCACTTTCGGAGACGGAGACGGAAGAGCCACCGCCATGGCTGTCGCCGGAGCGGACGGCATGGGCGGTCATGGTGGTGCCGTGGCTGAGCGCCTGCCGCCGCTGCATCCGCCGCGCCCAGGCTGTCGGGCCACCGGCCGGCGAGGACGACCCTGCTGCCCCTGGAGCGACACTCGCACCACCGGCGCCGCCCGTGGAGGATGAGCCTCCGGTCAGACCGAGGCCGGCACGCGCACCATCGGAAAAGCTGGACTTCACGCTTTGCGAAGCCCTGGAGACGGCGTTTTTCAACGGCGATATAGCGGCCGACCCCGCTGCCCGGGCGACACCGCCAACACCGGACGCCACCCCGGCCGCACCAGTCTGACCGAACGAACCAAGGCTATAGGCGGATGTGGCAGCACCTGCGGCGGCCGCACCGCCCCGGACAGCGGCGGCTCCTCCGGAAAGCGCAGCTAGGCCGCCTTTCGCCGCCATGCCTGTGGCAGCGCCTCCGGCAACCATCATGCCGCCGGCGGCCAGGCCGGTGCCGACGGCCGATCCTGCACCCAGTTGCGGCCCGCCCGAAACCAGCCCAGACGCGATGCCGGGTCCGAAGATGCCGAGGCCAAGCAGCGACAGCGCCGCCAGGACGATCGCCATGGCATCATCAATGGTCGGCATGGCGCCGCCAAAGCCCGCGGTGAATTGGCCGAACAGGGTCGAGCCAATGCCGATGATGACGGCGAGCACCAGCACCTTGATGCCCGAGGAAACGACATTGCCGAGCACACGCTCGGCCATGAAGGCCGTCTTGCCGAAAAGCCCGAAGGGAATGAGAACGAAGCCGGCAAGGGTCGTCAGCTTGAACTCGATCAGGGTGACGAAGAGCTGGACGGCGAGAATGAAGAAGGCGAGCAGCACCAGCGCCCAGGCGAAAAACAGGCAGGCGATCTGGATGAAATTCTCGAAGAAGGACCAGTAACCCATCAAGCCCGAGATGGATTCGAGCAGCGGGCGACCTGCGTCGAGACCGGTCTGCGCCACGCGGCCGGGCCGCATGAGATCGGCGGCGGAAAAGCCGGTGCCCGAGGCTTGCAGTCCGAGCCCGGCAAAGCTCTCGAAAATGATCTTCGCCAGGTTGTTCCAGTTGCCGATGAGATAGGCGAAGACGCCGACGAACAGCGTCTTCTTGACGAGGCGCGCGATGATGTTGTCATCGGCGCCCCAACTCCAGAACAGGGCCGCCAGCGTCACATCGATGACGATCAGGGTGGTGGCGATGAAAGCGACCTCGCCGCCAAGCAGACCGAAACCGGAATCGATGTAGCTGGTGAAGACCCCCAGGAAATTGTCGATGACGCCGGTTCCGCCCATGGGTCGCTATCTCTCGCCCGGTTGCGGCGCGGCGGGCGCCGGCGTGTTGCCCAAAAAGCGGTTGCGAGATTCAGCCCATGCCGACAGGCAATCGGGATCACGGGTGGCGGCTTCGCCAAGTCCCTGGCAGCGGCGGAGCATCGCCTGCAAAGGGTCTGCCGAGGGCTGAAGCTGCGGCACGGACCTGACGCGCGCGGTATCCTCCTGCCGCGTCAGCTCGATCGCCGTGGCGGTAATCGCGATGGCGACGAATATCACCGCGCCAAGCCGGACCAGCATTTTGCTCTCCATGGCCACCCCTCCCCAGCGTCTTAATTGCCGCTGCCGAACATTTGCGCATTGCCGGGCTGATAACCCGAACCCGGCGTGAGGAAGCGCTCGCGCTGGACACGTCCCTGCTCGGCGGCGGTGGCGCGCTCGGCCTCGATCAGCGCTTCGGACCGGCCGTTGGCCGATAACAGCGCGACCAGGTCGGAAAGCTGCTGCGACTGCAGCGCGAGAAGCTGATTGCCGGCCTGCGCTGCCTGTAACGCGCCGCTGGCGTTCTGGCTTTGCCCAACGATGGTGGCCATTTCAGCGCGGTTGGTGTCGATATTGCCGACCACGCCGGCCTGGACGCGCATCGCGTCCTGCAGGCCGCCCACGGTGTTTTCCCAGCGCGTACGCGCATCCGCGATCAGCTGCTGATCGGTGGTCGAGAGCGAGATCTGGCCATATTGCTGCTCGAACGCTTGGTCGATCTGGCCGACCTCGAACGCGATGTTCTGCGCCTGGCCCAGAAGCTGCTGGGTGCGCTGCACGTTTTGCTGAAGCTGCTGGAGCGCGGAATATGGCAGGCTGGCGAGGTTGCGGGCCTGATTGATGAGCATCTGTGCTTCGTTCTGAAGCGAGGTGATCTGATTGTTGATCTGCTCCAGCGTACGCGCGGCGGTCAGCACGTTCTGCGCATAATTCGTCGGGTCATAGACGATGCGCCCGAACCCGAACTGGGCATGGGCCGGGCTCGATGCGATGGGTGCAAGAGCGACCGGCACGGCGAGCGCAAACGCCACGGTCGACCTCCTGGCGAAACGGGCGATGGGGATACGGATCATGGGTTGGTCTCCTTTTCTGGCGCGCCACCAAGCGCGGCGGGCTCCGTCAATTCCGGCCGGCTTGCGAGATTGGTGAGATCGGGAATGAGGTCAGCGGCCCAATCGACACCGCGATGACGCAGCCACGCCTCAAGAAAGGTATCGCTTCCGTGCTCGGCATGGATGCCCGCGATGGCGGTCTGATCGGATTTGGAGGATACGGCGCAGAGCGCGAGCCCGACTTCGCTCAGCCCCAGCTCAAACAGCCGATTGCCGCGCCGCGACTGGCAATAGTAATCCCGCTTGGGGGTAGCCCGCGCCAGGATCTCGATCTGCCGGTCGTTCAATCCAAAGCGGCGATAGATCGCGGTAATCTGCGGCTCAATGGCGCGCTCATTGGGCAAGAGCAACCGCGTCGGGCAGCTTTCGATGATGGCAGGCGCGATCGCGCTGCCGTCAATGTCCGATAGCGACTGCGTGGCAAAGATGACCGAGGCGTTCTTCTTCCTCAGCGTCTTCAGCCATTCGCGCAGCTGGCCGGCAAACCCCTCATCGTCCAGCGCCAGCCAACCCTCATCGATGATGAGCAGTGTTGGGCGACCATCGAGCCTGTCGCCAATGCGGTGGAAGAGATATGACAAGACGGCCGGCGCCGCGCCTGTGCCGACCAGACCCTCGATCTCGAACGCCTGGACATCGGCGGAACCGAGATGTTCGGTTTCAGCATCGAGCAAGCGTCCATAGGGACCACCTACGCAGTACGGCCGCAGCGCCTGTTTGAGATCGCTGGACTGCAGCAGCACCGCGAGCCCGGTGATGGTGCGTTCCTCGATGGGCGCCGAGGCGAGCGAGGTCAGCGCCGTCCAGATATGCTCCTTCACCTCGGGCGTGATGGCGATGCCTTCGCGCAGCAGGATCGCGCCGATCCAGTCCGCAGCCCAGGAGCGTTCGTGCGGCTCGTCGATGCGGGCGAGCGGTTGCAGCGAGACCGAAGCATCCGACCCCTCGGTCAGCCCGCCGCCGAGATCATGCCAGTCACCGCCCATTGCGAGCGCGGCAGCGCGGATCGAACCGCCGAAGTCGAAGGCGAAAATCTGGCTGCGCGCGTAGCGACGGAACTGCAGCGCCATCATCGCCAGCAACACGGACTTTCCCGCACCGGTCGGGCCGACGACCAGGGTATGGCCCACATCGCCGATATGAAGGGAAAGCCGGAACGGCGTCGATCCCTCGGTCTTGCCGTAAAGCAAGGGGGGCGCCGCGAGATGTTCGTTCCGTTCCGGCCCCGCCCACACGGCCGACAGCGGGATCATGTGGGCAAGATTGAGCGTCGATATCGGTGGCTGCCGGACATTGGCGTATGCATGTCCGGGCAAGCTTCCGAGCCAGGCATCGACCGCATTGACGGTCTCGGTCATGGTATTGAAGTCGCGGCCCTGAATGACCTTCTCGACCAGTCGCAGCTTTTCGTCGGCGATGCGCGGATCGGTATCCCAGACCGCGACACTGGCCGTGACATAGGCCATGCCCGCGGTATCGGCGCCGAGTTCCTGCAAGGCCAGGTCGGCATCGGCCGCCTTGTTGGCAGCATCGGTGTCCACCAGAGCCGACGCCTCGTTGGTCATCACTTCTTTGAGAATCGCGGCGATGGATTTGCGTTTGGCAAACCACTGGCGGCGGATCCTGGTCAGCAGCCGCGTCGCCTCAAGCTTGTCGAGCAGGATGGCGCGGGTGCTCCAGCGATAGGGAAACGCCAACCGGTTCATTTCATCAAGAAGGCCCGGTGTCGTCGCACTCGGAAATCCGATGATGGTAAGGACCCGCAGATGCTGATCACCCAAACGCGGCTCCAGCCCTCCTGCGAGAGGCTGATCGGCCAGAAGCGCGTCGAGATAGACCGGCGTCTCGGGCACGCGCACACGATGGCGGCTCGTCGAAACGGTCGAGTGAAGGAAGGTCAGCGTCTCGGCGTCATCGAGCCAGCGGCACTCGGGCATGAACCCGTCGAGCAGCGCCAGTATCCGGTCGGTGCCATCGATGAAGCCGCGCAGCAATTCGTGAGGGTTTACGCCGGACTGCTCGCGTCCCTCGTAGAACCAGGTTTCGGCGCGAGCGGCGTCCTCCGCTGGCGGCAACCAGAGGAAGGTCAGAAAGTAGCTGGACACGAAGTGCGCCCCGGCTTCCTCGAACCCGGCCTTGCGCTCGGCGTCGACCAAGGCAGACGCGGCATCGGGAAAGAGACTTTCGGGATAGGTCGCGGCTTCGAAGCGCTGCGCTTCGACGAATATGCTCCAGCCCGAACCCAGCCGGCGGAAGGCATTGTTGATGCGACCGGCGACCGCAACCAGTTCGGCCGCCACGGCCGAATCCAGATCGGGGCCGCGGAACTTTGCGCTGCGCTGAAACGAGCCGTCCTTGTTCAGCACCACGCCGGGAGCAACCAATGCCGCCCAGGGCAGATAGTCGGCCAGTCTGGCGCTGCGGCTGCGATACTCGGCGAGGTTCATCATACCTCAGCCCTCACACAGCCAGGAAGGACGGGATGCGCAGATGGCGCCGTCCAACTTCCACGAAGAGCGGATCGCGCTTGGCGGCCCAGACTGCCGCGAAATGCCCGATCGCCCAGATAGCGAGACCGACCAGCCAGAGACGCAGGCCAAGCCCGACCGCTCCGGCAAGCGTGCCGTTCATGATGGCGATCGAACGCGGTGCACCGCCGAGCAGGATATGTTCAGTCAGGGCGCGATGGACCGGGACCATGAATCCCGGCACCTCGCCAAGCTGTTCGAGACCCACCGCCATCAGATCAGCGCCCCGCCGCCGAATGAGAAGAAGCTGAGAAAGAAGGAACTGGCGGCGAAGGCGATCGACAGGCCGAAAACGATCTGGATCAGCCGCCGAAAGCCGCCCGCCGTATCGCCGAAGGCCAGGGTGAGACCGGTGACGATGATGATGATCACCGCGATGATCTTGGCGACCGGACCTTCGATCGATTCCAGAATGCTCTGAAGCGGCGCTTCCCAGGGCATCGATGACCCGGAAGCATGGGCTGCGGGCGCCATCATCATGCTGAGCACGATGACGGACCCGGCAAGCGACAAATGGCGACGAAGGGTGCGCAAGGCATGGGTCATGCTTGGGGCTCCTCAAGGATTTCGGGATGGGCGGCGGAAGGCTCGCAGGCCGGCACGACGCGATAGTCCCCGTCCGGGCCGAGGCCCTCGATGCGCGAGAGTTCCGCGAGGCGGCGCGCTGAGCCACGGCCAGACAGGACCGCGACGAGGTCGATGGTTTCAGCGATCAGCGCGCGCGGGACGGTGATCACCGCCTCCTGGATCAATTGCTCCATGCGCCGCAGCGCACCGATGGCGCTTCCGGCATGAATAGTGCCGACGCCACCGGGATGGCCCGTGCCCCAGGCCTTGAGCAGTTCGAGTGCTTCGGCGCCGCGCACCTCACCCACGGGAATCCGGTCGGGCCGCAGACGCAACGATGAGCGCACCAGATCGGACAGCGAAGCGACGCCGTCCTTGGTGCGCATGGCGACAAGATTAGGTGCAGCACATTGCAGTTCGCGCGTGTCTTCGATGATCACCACCCGATCCGACGTCCGCGCCATTTCAGCAAGTAGCGCATTGGTCAGCGTTGTCTTGCCGGTCGAGGTGCCGCCTGCGACGAGGATGTTGGCCCGGTCGGCAACGCCGAAGCGCAATGCATCAGCTTGGTGCGCTGTCATTATCCTGGCGGCGACATAATCATCGAGGGTAAACACCGCGACGGCGGGCTTGCGGATGGCAAAAGCTGGCGCCATCACCACCGGCGGCAGCAGACCTTCAAAGCGCTCGCCGCTATCCGGCAGCTCGGCCGATACGCGCGGCGCGCCAGCATGAACTTCCGCGCCAACATGATGGGCGACTAGGCGGATGATGCGTTCGCCATCGGCGGGCGAGAGACGTTCTGTAGTGTCGGCGAGACCTTCGGAGATTCGATCGACCCAGATGCGGCCATCCGGGTTCAGCATCACTTCGACCACGCCGGGATCATCGAGAAGCCGGGTGATGGCATACCCGAGTGCGGTGCGCAGCATGCGCGAGCTGCGAGCGTGTCCTTCGCTATTGTGGTGGGAGGCCGCCATTGTGTCCCCGTTCTGGCCGGAGACAAGACGATCCTGTCCCGACGGGGACGATTAAAAGAACCCGAAACCGGGCCGATTCAACATCTGCTTCGCGGCGTCGTAGCCTGGCGTGCAAATACAGGAAATAGCGTAGGGCGCGGTCGGCTGGCTCCTGGCAGCGACAAGCGTCGGAGGCGCATAGAGCTTGCGAACTGTCACAGCGCCGATCCCGCCAAGCGGTGAGCCCCTAGGTGCGCGTTCATCACGACGGTTCGTAGTAGATCGCGTCAAGCATCGCCACGCGCGCATCCCAAAGCTCACGGTTTCGGTTCGTCGGACGAGGCGTCGTATACCAGGGCGCCTGTCGGATCGGCTCGATGACGCGCTCCCAGTAATTGTCGAGTTTGAGGGTTGATGGCGCGAACGCCAGCGCTGCAGCAATACCGGTCCTATTCTCGCCGTTCACGCACACGAAGACGTCGGGGCGCTTCATCGCGAGCAGGCGGGTCGCCGGCGCCAGCCGGGCAATCCGGGCGCGACCCGCAAACGAGGCGGTGAAGGCTCCGACATAGTCATTGAACTGGTCCTCCGTGACGTCGCCGCGCCGCGGGATCATATCAAGCGCCGCAGCAAGTTCAGTATTCTGTTCGCCGATCAGCTGAGCGAATGTGCCAGCGCCGCCCATTGATCCGAACCAGCCCCAGTCGAGATGGTCGAGGCCCGCCGCGACCGCTTCCACCTCGCCGACCACACCGGCGATTCCCTTCCACTCGGCGATCGTGAGGTCAGCAAATGAGGCGGTCTTCACGAACATCTGCTGGATGATCCGCAGCAGCTTCATTCGTTTTGTAAAGTCGTGGTGGCGATCGGCCCGTGCCTCCTCGACGAACGTCGCCCAAGACATGGTCGAAAGCGCTGCGTTGAAGCGTTCAAAGCTCTTGGTTTCGTCAGGTAACGTCGGGTTCCGCGGCCTGGGGTTGCTGCGGGCGGCTTCGGCTTGGCGACGATAACTATCAGCAAGCGATTTGGTGATCGGCAGATGCAGCGACTTATAGGTTTCGAAGTGGTCGCGGATCTGCACAAAAAAGGGGTCATCGAGGCTGCCTTTGACGTACACGCTTGCCTCGAGGTTGGCACTGAGACCACCACCGGTAAAGTTGGCGCTGCCGACGATCGCTTCCGCCTTCATGCCTGTGGTAAAATAGTAAATTTTGGGATGGAAGCAGCCCGGACGGTTCTTTGCAACGAACGCACCACGCACTCCTGCAAGGCGATCGATAAGATCAGGATCCGTGGCGGAGAAGTCGAGCCCGATGAGGACGGTGTCGATACGGTCTTTGCGAGCTAGAAGAGCTTCGGCAACTTCGGTCATCTGACCCCACGCCACCGCCATCGAAACGTGATCGTGTCTCCCGATCAGCGCTTTCAGGCGCCGTCCCACTGATTTGGCATCCAGCAATGCAATCCGCATAGTCGACTTAACCCCCCATCTTGTGATGCCACGAATAGCACCCGCTAGGATCTCGCGATACGGGGACGCAACTGGTCCGCATACGCTGCGATCGGCTGTTCTCGGGATGCATCTTCGAAGCTTGAGGGAGACAGCGGGGGTCGGAAGCTGTCCGGATCGAGTTCGCGTCCGTTCAGACTCATTTCCCCGCTCGTCCGAGCCGGCAGCAGAGCCCTCAGGTTTTATCAGCTGGATCTATATCCTCGCTGATTTCCTGCCGCAGTTTTGGCCCTTGCGCGAGGCGGCGCCCAAGCGCCGTGACGAAGGCATCGTAGCGTTCGCCCGCTTTGGCCCGTGCCGCCTGGGCAGCGGGTTCGGGCAGCGCCGGTGTCGAGGAAAGCCAGAAGCGGATGAACACCGCCATAGTCTCGACAGTGATTCCGAGATCGCGCTCGAGGCGCATCAGGCGACGGTCAACCTGATCGATCCGCTTAGCGATGGCTGCTTCGCGCCTCTCATCGGCGTCGGGCGAGAGGAAGGATGCGATAGCGGCCTCCGCGATCATCGACTGGGACTGGTCCCGGCGAGCAGCGTAATCCGCCAGCATCGTCATGATCTCGGGATCGAGATAGACTGAGACTTGCGCCTTCTTCTTGCGACGAACCATGATGCTTACAGCTCCATGCCGTCGCCGGGATCCATCGACACCTGCCGCGCGACCCCGCGCATCACGCGGGTCAGCCGCTGGCTGCGGGCGGCCTCATCGTCGCTGCCGTCATAGGACAAGGGGTCGAACTCGTTTTCGATCGGCGCGCTTTTCTCGACCGAGTCGACGCGGCTCAGCTCCGGCTGCTGCCGGTGCTCGGACTGAGTGGGGTCCTCATCGTCAACCATCACCGTTTCGATCGTGGAACCTGGACTTTCCGGCAGAGGCAAAGCACTCCAATCGTCAGACTGCTTCGGAGCGGGCGATACCAACTCCGGCGGCGGCAGCACGCGTTCGGTGAACCGGCGGTCCTCATAGTAGCGCGCCTTCTTCGCCCGAATCGGCGGAGTTCCGGCGACCATGACGATCTCGTCGGTCGGTGGAAGCTGCATGATCTCGCCCGGCGTCAGCAATTGGCGGGCAGTTTCGGATCGCGAGACCATCAGATGTCCGAGCCAGGGCGACAGCCGGTGCCCGGCATAGTTCTTCATCGCCTTCATCTCGGTTGCCGTGCCAAGCGCATCGGACACGCGTTTGGCGGTGCGCTCGTCATTGGTGGCGAAGCTGACGCGCACATGACAATTGTCGAGGATGGAATTGTTGGGACCGTAGGCCTTCTCGATCTGGTTGAGCGATTGCGCGATCAAAAAGCTCTTGAGCCCGTAACCGGCCATGAAGGCCAGCGCGCTTTCGAAGAAATCCAAACGCCCCAGCGCGGGAAACTCGTCGAGCATCAGGAGCAGCCGGTGGCGGCCGCCGTGGGCATGAAGGTCCTCGGTCAGCCTGCGGCCGACCTGATTGAGGATCAGGCGGATCAGCGGCTTGGTGCGATTGATGTCGGAAGGCGGCACGACGAGGTAGAGCGTTGTCGGTGCTGTCGCCTCTGCCATATCGGCAATGCGCCAGTCACAGCGGCGGGTGACTTCGGCAATGACCGGATCGCGGTAAAGCCCGAGAAAGGACATGGCGGTCGAAAGCACGCCCGAGCGCTCATTGTCGGATTTGTTCAGCAATTCGCGCGCCGCGCTGGCGATGACCGGATGTGGGCCGGCCTCGCCCAGATGCGCGGTTTTCATCATCGCGGCGAGCGTTGCCTCGATCGGCCGTCTGGGATCGGAAAGGAAGGCGGCAACCCCGGCGAGGGTCTTGTCCTTTTCAGCATAGAGGACGTGCAGGATCGCGCCGACCAGAAGTGCGTGGCTGGTCTTTTCCCAATGATTGCGCTTTTCGAGACTGCCTTCGGGATCGACCAGGATGTCGGCGATATTCTGAACATCGCGCACCTCCCATTCGCCGCGGCGGACCTCGAGCAGCGGATTGTAGGCGGACGATTTCGGATTGGTGGGATCGAACAGCAGGACGCGGCCATGGCGGGCGCGAAAGCCGGCGGTGAGCTGCCAGTTTTCGCCCTTGATGTCGTGAACGATGGCCGAGCCTGGCCAGGTCAGGAGCGAAGGCACGACGAGGCCGACGCCCTTGCCGGAACGCGTGGGCGCAAAACACAGCACGTGCTCGGGCCCGTCATGGCGAAGATAGCTCCCCTCATAGCGGCCGAGCACCACGCCGTCGGGATCGAGCAGGCCCGCCGTCTTTACCTCCTGCGGTTTCGCCCAGCGGGCAGATCCGTAGGTTTCAGCGTTCCTGGCTTCGCGGGCGCGCCAGACCGACATGCCAATCGCGACGGCGATGGCGATGAATCCGCCCGAAGCGGCGATCAGGCCACCTTTGGCAAAGACCTCCGGGGCATAGGCCTCATAGAAATACCACCACCAGAAAATTGCCGGCGGATAGTAGACGGGCCAGCCCGCAAGGCGAAACCACGGGGTTCCGAGCTGAGCCTGAAACCCGAGCTCCCAGGCGACGTATTGCGTGGCCGCCCATGTCGTCACCAGGATGATCAGGAAGACCGTGAGGATCTGGCCCCAGAGGATTTTCGTGGCTGACATGGCAGGTCCTTTCGATGCGGCGCTCAGAGGCCAAGCCCGCGCTGTCGTCCAAAGCTCCAGTCCACCCCGCCATTGCCGCGGGCGAGACCCGAAACATGGCGGCCGAGATGCTTTTCGAGTGAGGGCGACCAGGGGACGAGCTGGAAACCGAGCCCGTCATCGATCATGGCGAAGCGGCCCGACGCGAGCGTGAGACGCTGGCGGTAGGTGCCGGCGACATAGTCACCCTCGGCGGCGCGATTGAAGGCAAGGCCGGTTTCTTGCGACAGCCTGCTGCCGAGAGCCTCGAGTTCGCGCCGGCGCAGCGTCTCGATCAGGTTGCGACTGAAGATGATCCGGCGACGCTGCCGCGTGGCCAGTCCTTCCCCCACCAGATGCTCGGCGCGTTCCTCCATGGCCTGGCGGACCTCGCCCCCAAAACCACCTGCGGACAGCGCAGCCGGATCGCGCGCCAGGGCCTGCCGGTCGAGCCAGGTCGCTCCCGGCGCCGAAACCTGGCTGTGCAGATCGAGATCCGAGCGCACGGCGATTGCCACTCGCCGCTGCCCTATGGCATCGTCAAATCCGCGCAGTTCGACGATGGAACCGGGTGCGCTGTCACCGGCCGCATCGAGATCGGGAAGCCTGATGTGATGGGTTCGCCCATCGACGCCATCGACCACGGCATAGGCCGTGCCTTTGAGTTCGTCATCGAGCCCGCGTGCGACTAGCCTGCCGATGACAGGCGTCTTCAGGCTTTCGCCGGCGAGCACATAGCTTGCCGCACCGCGCTCTATGCCGCGCTCGGTCAGCGCGCGGTGCATGCGCTTGATGATGTCGCCACGCTCGCCAAGCTCACGCAGCACCGTTTGCGCCTTGTCGTCGATCGCCCACTGGCCGGGGCCGATCTGTTCGGCAAGACCGAGGGTTTCGAGCTTGCGCAACCGCCCGAGCTTTAGCGCCCGATACTCATCGGGCGGCTCGCCAGCCCGCAGAGCGACATCGATGATCCCGGTGCCGCGTCCATCGCGCACAAGCTGGCGGTCAAGTCCGGTCCAACGTTCGGCAGCCATCTGACGCTCGAGCGTGCGGCGAATGTCGTGTTCGGTTCGCGGCCCGAGCTCCTGGGTGATGAGATCGCGCGCCCGGTCGCGCATCCCTTCCTTGATGTAGTCGCGCGCAATGACGAGATCCTGGCCGTCGTCGCGCACGCCGCGCACGATCAGATGGATATGGGGATGCTCGGTATTCCAGTGATCGACCGCCACCCAGTCGAGCCGGGTGCCGAGATCCTTTTCCATCTGCCCGGCCAGATCGCGGGTAAAGGATTTGAGGTCCGCCATGTCGAGGGCGTCGTCGGGCGAGACGATGAAGCGGAAATGATGCCTGTCCCCGCCGCACCGTTCGACAAAGGCGCATCCATCCACTGAATCCCTCTCTGGCCCGAACAGCCGCGCCTTCTCCCCGTCCCGGGTGACGCCATCGCGGCGCAGATAATCGAGATGCGTGCCGAGCGGCGCCTTGCGGGCAGTGTGACGGACAACGCGCGCCTTGATCACCGCGCCGCGCGAGCGCGCGGTAATGAAGCGATTGGCCTGAATGCTGGCGCGTTGGCCATGCCCGAACCGCGAGCGGTTGCCCGAGACGATCCGGCCCGAGCGTGAAACGCCTCCTCCGGCCTTTTTCGCCGCCGCCAGTGCCTGGGCAATGAACGGCCGCGCCTGTTGGGTGCGTGTCGAACGGATGCGCCCCGGACGAATACGGAACTCGCGCTCATCGGGCATGACGCGGTCCCGCAATGTGTGAAAACCCGCGCGAAAACGGGCGATCCCGCCTTGCGCGCACATTGCGCCCTTGCGCCACAAGGTGCGGAATCGCAGAAAATCCTGAGCAAAAACAACCGACCGTCTGGCCGACAATGTGCGGCCTTTTATCCTGCCATCGGTCGGTTGTTGCGGTCCTCCCCTGCCAGCCAGCACGCCATGGCACGCTGGCCCACGATGCCGTGCGATCGAGTGAAATCCGCTTCATGGCGCGGCACCGCTATCGGCTGGAGTGACAAAAATGGCCTCGTGCTGTCGCCGGTCGGGTGCGCCGGCCGCATCCGGAACGGGGGTGCGGGTGTCATTGGCCTGCACAGACGCCGCGTCGCGGATAACGCTCGATCGGTTGCCGCTGCGCGCAACAAAGAGCGGCGCCTCGCGCCAATCGAGCGGCAGCGCAGCGGGAATGGAAGCGCCGCGAGACGGCGCCGCATTGCCCAGGATTGGGGCGAGCTTGGCGACATAGGCGCGCGTTTCGGCGGGCAGAATGCGGCCCGCTGAAAGGTATTCATCGTAGCGACCCGGCCCGGCATTATAAGCCGCCAGCATCGCCGCGACATTGCCATAGCGATCGAACATCGCGCGCAAATAGGCCGCGCCCGCGAGGATATTGTCGCGCGGATCATAAGGATCGCGGCCCAGGCCATGGCGCTGCCGCAGCGCCGACCAGGTGGCAGGCATGATCTGCATCAGGCCCATCGCCCCGGCCGAGGATATGGCGCGGCGATCGCCCGCGCTTTCGGCCTGCAGGACCGCATCGATCCAGAACTCAGGAATGCCGAAACGCTGCGAAGCTTCGGCAATATGGTCGGCATGTGCATCGTGCAGGAGGCGCGGTGCGAGCAGACTCGGTTGCGCCTGCGCCGCGACGCCGACCGGGCTGTAGAACAGGCCGGTAAGGAGAAGGAAGGCAATGGATCGGGCGGCGCGATGACGCCCGATCGCAACGGAGTGACCGAGGCGACAACGCGGCATGGCTCAGTCCTTTGCATCGCGTTTGGGCGGCCGGTTCCAGTGCAGCGACCAGGACGCCGCATCAGCGCCGTTCTGGAACAGCGCGGCACGGATCTGATACGGCAATGCCGGATCGTCGATCAGCACGGAGAGATATTCTCCGGCCTTCTCGCCAGTGCGGGTCCAGGCTGCCCCGATCTCGGGGCCGGTGTCATCTTCGCCGAGGTGGACGCGATGGTCGGGGGCGTTTTCGACATTGGCCGGATCCACCGCGACGATGACGATCTCCCGGTCGAGCGTGAGCGTCTGGATGCGCCCGGCAAAGCCTGTCTTGTGCCTGGTAAATTCACCGATCTGCGGCATGGCGGTTTCCTTTCCTCAAGCGGTGAAGACGATCGGGCGGACATTGCGCCCGCCCGCGGACAGGCGTTCACCGCGCCGACGCCTGCCATTCGAAGCGGCCGTCACCATTCGCATCGGTCCAGATCGGCACGACGCGGGCGGTGACGGCAGAAAGCGGAAGCGGCCCGAAATAGCGGCCATCGAAACTGTCGGCGGCGTCCCAGTTCATCAGGAACACATCGCGTTTGGCGATCACGCGGCAGCCCTGCCAGGAGGGCAGGTCGCGGCCCATCCGGTCGCGCTCACGGGCATGGCCATAAAGGTGGTCGTAGGCGGTAATGGCCGTGCCACGGCGGCAGACTCGCGTGCCGTGGAGCGCCAGGACGCGCTTGATCAGTGGCACGCCGCGCGGAAGGTAGCGGCGCGCTTCAAGTAGCTCGGCCAGCGCGTCTGGCGGCCGGACTGCGACCAGATCGGTGACTTCGATAGGGTCGGCCGGCTCGACGGCGTAGAGGCCAATGGGCGCACTGGCCGAGGCGTTCCAGATGAAGCGCGGACCGTGCCCGGTGAGCACCGGGGCTATGACCAGCCCGACCGAAACCAGAGCGGAGGCGAAAATGGCGCGCCGGGTCATGGGCAAATGCTCCGCCGCTTGATCCAGGCGCGATGCTGCGCGCGTGTGTAAACGCGGGGACTTTCCCCGGCCGCCAGTCGGTTATGCATGTGGCGCCAGTGATCGGGCGCGACATCGGCCCCGTCGATGCCGCGCGCCTCGATCGCATCGATGAGCTGCAGCGCGCGCTCGACTTTCGGCCAGCCAGAGGCCGTCAGCAGAAGCTCGCCGCCCGGCGTGACAGCGGGAACGGTCTGGTAGGCTTCGTGCGGCGCGACTGCGTGCAGGATGTCGAGATGGGAGACGACGGTGCCGTAGTCATTCGCCGTCCAGCGCACGAAGGCGAAAAGGCTCCCGGGAGGAAAGCCGAGGACACGGCGCCTGCGGTCGATAACACGCTCCTGAACCGGATTCCCGAACCGCACCCAATATTCGATCGACTTCTCGATCCAGATCAGCTCCACCTCGGTCAGGGCCGTAGCCGGTGAGGAGCGCGCGCCCTCGACCACCGGCCTTCGATGTCCCGCCAAGCCGGTCACTGGCTATCACCCCCGGCAGGTGGAAATTCACGCTCCAGTAGCGTGCGGAGCATATCGGCGACGGTCATGCCGCGCTCAAAGGCCGCGATCTTGATGCGGCCGCGCTGCGCCGGCGTCACATCGATGGTGAGCCGCGCCGTGTTCGCAGCGCCGTCCGCCCGACCGACCGGCTGCTCTTTTGCGGCTCTCACCCAGGTTTCGGGATCTGCCGGCCGGCGGGCAAAGCCGCTCCTGGGCGCTCGGGTGCTCATGGCGCCCTCCGCGTGCGCGGGAGCCGCTCGATTTCATCAACCAGCGCTGCGATCTCATCGACCGCGGACGTGGCGCCGTCCAATTCGTGAACGAGACGGCCGGTCTGGGCGGCGCTGGCGAAGGCGACACGCTGCCCGATCCGGCTCGCGAGCACCGGAGGATCGTGATCGGCGAGCGCAGCGGCGGTTTCGCGGCCAAGGATGGTGCGCGCCGCGCAGCGATTGAGAACGAAGCGGGCGACGAGATCGGGCCGGTAAATGCGCGCTTCGGCGATGAGCGACAGCATCTCGGCGGAAGCCCAGCCATCGAAGGGCGAAGGCTGCACCGGGATCAGCACCAGGTCGGCGGCGAGCAGCGCGGATCGCATGAGGCCAGCGACACGCGGCGGCCCATCGATGACGACATGATCGGCCTGCCGGGACAGTTCCGGCGCTTCCCGGTGCAGCGTGTCGCGAGCAAGGCCGATGACACCGAACAGCCTCGGCAAGCCCTCATGGCCGCGCTGCTCAGACCAGTCGAGCGCCGAGCCTTGCGGATCGGCGTCGACCAAGGTGACCCTCTGCCCCCTTCCGGCCCATTCTCCGGCGAGATGCAGCGCCAGTGTCGTCTTGCCGACACCGCCCTTCTGGTTGAGCAGAGCCACGATCATCGCTGACCGTCCTCACGCTCACCGCGCGGCGGACGCATGGTGTCGAAGCCGATTTCTGATGTGTGATCGGATGGCGTTGGCGGCCGCCGGTTCGCCGTTGCTCTGAGCGCCTGGCCGGTGCGGGCGATGAGGTTGTCGTTTTTCCAGGTTTCGTGAATCGGCGTGAGAGCGGACGTGAGTCCGAACAATGGCTTGCGCGCATAGATGTGGTTCCATGTTTGTGAACTGACCCCAAAATGTGCTAGGTTTGCGTACCGACTCGTTTCGCAAATGGAGGTGCATTTGCGGCGCATTCCGCTGAGCCATCGGTCGCATGTGATCGGCTTCCAGCCCTTGGAAACGGGCGTGGCGGAGCATGAGAGTTCGCTGGAGCGGGACTTCGTGACGCTCGCGAGTTTCATGGATGCGAGCGCGGTGGTGACGGCCCAGCCGGCAACGATCCGATTCGAGCATGAGGGTCGCCAGCGGCGGTACACGCCGGACTTTCGCGTGGATTGGAGCGATGGCCGTTGCGAGATCGTCGAGATCAAGTACCGGGCTGATCTGCGCGCGGGCTGGAGGCGCTTTCGGCCTGCCTTCGCCGCCGCCCGATCATGGGCGGGCAGCAACGGAGCACGTTTCCGCATCGCGACCGAGCGCGGCGTTCGCGGACCGCAACTCGATGCGGCGAAGCGATTGCTGCCGCTCAGGACTGCGCCGATCGACACGGCGCTGGCGGAACGTGCGCTTGCCCATGTGCGCGACAATGCGGTGAGCTTCGCCGATCTGGTCGGTATGCTGCCCGCCTCGCGTGAAGCAGGACTTGCCGTAGTGTGGCGATTGATCGCGCGGGGTGCGCTTGTCGTCGATCTGGCCGCACCGATCACGGCGCAGACACGGGTGATGTCGCGATGAGCGCGCCCGATCTCTCCATGGTCGATGCCTCTGCCTGGGACGAAGCGCGGCGCTGCCTGCCGGTGATCCGCCGTCTGGCGGAGAACCCGGCGCGCACCAGAGGCGACGTGGTGGCGGCTGCGGTCGAACTTGGTTGCGGTCCGACGCACGCCTATGCGCTGCTGCGTCGCTATCTCGCCGATGCGCGTCTGACGAGCCTGCTGCCGCGTCGGCGTGGCCCCGAGCGCGGCATCTCGCTGCTCGACGAGCATGTGGACGCCGTCATCCGCGATGTCATCGACACTGTCTATCTGACGCGCCAGCGGCCAAGGATTGCCGATCTGGCTGAAGAAGTGCGGCGGCGCTGCAAAGCGGAAGGCTTGCGGGTTCCGAGCCGCAAGGCGATCACCGCACGCGTGAAGGCGCGTCCTGCCCGTGAGGTCGCCGCCAAGCGTGAGGGCCGCAAGGCCGTTCGCGAGCGGTATCTGCCCGTGGTCGGTTCTCTGGAAGCCCACTGGCCGCTGTCGCTGATCCAGATCGACCACACGCTGGTCGACGTGATCGTGGTCGACAGCGAGACGCGCGCGCCGATCCAGCGGCCCTGGCTCACGCTGGCGATCGACGTGTGTTCGCGATGCGTGGCCGGCTTCCACCTGTCGCTGGAACCGCCGTCCGCAACCTCCGTGGCACTGTGCCTGACGCACGCCGCTCTCTCCAAGGAAAGCTGGCTGGCCGAGCGCGGCATCGATGCGGAATGGCCTGTGCGTGGCATTCCCGAACGCCTGCATCTCGACAACGCGAAGGAGTTCCGGTCCGAGGCGCTGAAGCGGGGCTGCGAGCAGTATGGGATCGCCATCGACTACAGGCCGGTGCGCACGCCGCATTACGGCGGCCATATCGAGCGGCTGATCGGCACGATGATGGGCAAGGTCCATCTGCTGCCCGGCACCACCTTCTCCGACGTGCGGGCTAAGGGCGATCTCAACCCCGAGAAGACGGCAGCGATGACGCTCGACGAGGTTGAGCGCTGGCTGGGATACGCGATCGCCGGCGTTTATCACCGCGATCTGCATCGTGGCCTCGGCATCACGCCGTTGGCGGCGTGGCAGCGCGGCATTGCCGGAGACGGCACGACGCTGGGACGCGGGGAGCCGACTGCCGTTACCGATGCCCGCCGCTTCCTGATCGACTTCCTGCCGATCGCGCGTCGCCGGGTTCGCCGTGACGGGGTGGCGCTGCATTCCATCGCCTATTGGGCGGATGTGCTGGGCACCTGGATCGGCCATCCCGAGCAGATGATCGTGCGCTATGACCCGCGCGATCTCAGCCGGATTTATCTGCTCGGCCCCGACGGCACCTATTACAACCTCAGCTACCGCGACCTGCGGCGGCCGCCGATCAGCCTGTGGGAGCACCGCCTGGCGTTGAAGCGGCTGCGGGACGAAGGCCGGTCGCTGGTCGATGAGGAAGCGATCTTCCGCACGATCGAGGCCATGCGCACCATCGCGGATGGAGCGGTCCGTGCCAGCAAAGCAGCGCGTCGCCAGCGTGAACGGCGTCTGCGGGTCGCTCCCGAAGCCCGTGGCGATCTGCTCCCGGTCGAGCCGGATGAGACTGATCGCTTCCGGCAGATCGGTGCTGACACTCCTCCGCATGAACGCATGTTCCCGGTGGAGGAATGGGAATGAGCGGTGGCTATGCGCATCTACATCCGTCTGTCCGGCACCTGGCCGACGAGGACGCCAGTTCGCGGATACGGCGCATCCGCACGGATCGCTGGATCGGCTACGCACGGGCGGAAGCCGTCCTGGCGGCGCTGGAGGACCTGCTGAGCTTTCCGACGCGGACGCGGATGCCGAACCTGCTGCTGGTCGGACCGACGAACAACGGCAAGACCATGATCGTCGAGAAGTTCCGGCGCGCGCATCCGGGAACGGCCGCCGCCGAGAGCGAGGATGGTCTGGCACTCCTTCCCGTCGTGAAGGTGCAGATGCCGCCCGGTCCTGACGAGGGCCGGTTCTTCGGGGCCATCCTCCATGCGCTCGGAATGCCGTTCAGCCCGCGCGACCGGATCGCCACCAAGCAGGACACGGCGGTCCGTGTCATGCAGGCGATGGGCGCGCGCATGCTGGTGATCGACGAGTTGCACAACGTGTTGTCCGGCTCGGCGATGCAGCAGCGCCGGCTGCTCAACCTGCTGCGCTGGCTCGGCAACGAGTTGCGGATTCCGCTGGTCGGCGTCGGCACGGCAGAGGCGCTGCGCGCGATCCGCAGCGACGACCAACTCGTCAACCGCTTCGAGCCGCATCCGCTGCCATTGTGGGGCGACGACGACGAGTATCGCCGTCTGCTGAGCACGCTGGAAGCCGTGCTGCCGCTGCGCAAGCCGTCCCATCTTGCCGATTCCGCGCTTGCCGGACGCATTCTCTCGGCGTCCGAAGGCGTGCTCGGCGAGATGATCGCCGTCGTCATCCGGGCGGCGGTGCGGGCGGTGGAGACCGGCGCGGAAGCGATCTCCACGCGCATGATCGAGGATACAGGCTTCATTCGTCCCTCCGAGCGTCGTCGTGTCGTGGTCTGATCTGTTCGAGGTGTCGGCGTCCCCGATGCCGGCTCCCGGCCGCATCGGCCTGCCGGGGCATGTCGCCCCGGTCGAAGGCGAGGCGCTGCTGTCCTGGGTGGCGGCGATCTCTGCCGTTCTCGGCATGACGCCGCGCGTCTTCTGCCGCGACGCGCTTCACATCGACGTCCGGCAAAACCCCGGCTGGTGGCGTCGGCCTGCCTCCGTGACCCTTGAGCGGATCGGCAGCCTGACCGGCCTCGATCTCGATCACCTGGCCGGAATGACGCTGGATGGCTGGGCTGCTGCGCCTGGCGACGACGATCCTGACCGGTTCGCCGCGAAGCGCTGGACTGCCGGTGCTGAGGGCAAAAAACGCCTGGCCCGCATGGATGTCTGCGCGCTCTGCCTCGCCGAGGCGCGGCGTCCGCACCTTCGGCTGAACTGGACGCTCGGCTGGACGGGCGCATGCCCTCGTCACGGAACGATGCTGACCAGCCGATGCCCCTCCTGCGGCACAAGGCTGAGGTTGCGCGGGCTGAATGGCTCGGAGCCGATCGACCTGCGCTGCGGGCGCTGCAATGCGACGCTGTCCGATGCGGAGGGAACCCCGGCACATCCTGCCGTGCTCGCCTTGCAGGCCGCGCTCATCGCCGGCAAGCACGGCGGGACGGTGATCCTTCCCGGCATCGGCGCGCTCGACTGGCCCACGGCCATGGCGCTCGCCGACGTGCTGCTCGCCATGGTCTGGACCAGGCGCCCGAAGAACAAACGCGACCATTGGGCGCCACGGCAGCGCGATCGCCTCTTCGCCGCCATCGGCAGCGATATGGGAATGGCCGTGGGCGCGTGGGAACGCATCCCGTGGAAAGAGAATTACGGCGGCCTTTTGCTGTTGGCCTGGCTGTTCGGCGATCTCGATCGCCGCCTGCCAAGGGCCATTGCCACGCTCCGCACGCCGCGCCTCGAAGGGCTTCTCGCTCCCTTCACAGACCTCGATGAACTGACCAGCGACAGCTTGCGCGTAATCCTCTCCGCCGCGCGGACCAGATCGCCGCAGGGACGGCGTGCATGGAAGCCGTGGCTTGACGGGCTCGTCGCCGCCGATCTGCGCGAACAAGCCGGGCGGGAGCGCTACAGGCATCGACGGCAAAGACTGCGGGCGCTGGCCGAACTCAGAGACGGTGCGTCGGTCGAAGCCGTAGCGGCGCTCGTCGGGGTCGATATAAAAACCATCTATCGCTGGCTTCATCGCGGCGCGGCCAACGGTCTTGAAGCCGCGCTCGAACGTCCAACCGGCAAGCCTGCGCTCACCAGTGCTCAGGCCGAAGCTCTGGGAAAATGGATCGCACTCGATCACAGGCACCAGAACCGGCAGGCCGTACTCAAGCGGGCCAGGGAAACCCTTGGCATCGACATCAACGGCGATGCGGCTACCAAGCTGCTGGTGAGACACCGAAAGCCGAAGCGAGGAAAGCGTTGCCGCTTGTGGGCACCCAGATACGGCCCGAGGCGCGGAGCGGGATCTACTCATGATCCGGCTCCCGGTTCGTGAATCCGGTTCGCGTTTCCTGGAGCGAGTTCATGAAACCTCGCCCCGGTTCGCGAAACCTGGCACCCCGACAGAGGTTTTCAACATCGCGCCTGCGCTCTTCAAGGTTAGATTCTGTGTTAGACTCTCTGTTACGGGCGCGATTTGCCGAACGATCTCCGTGCCTTAAACCCGGATCGGGTTCCTGATAGCACGAGCCACCGGTTCCCGATGGCACGATAGTTCGGGTTCCCGATAGCACGAGGCCGTCCACAGCTTTTCCACAGGCCGGCCATGGCTCGAAGGCGAGCAGCGCCCGGCGCCCGGTCTCGATCTCGGTAAAGAGCCTGTAGCCGGGCAGCGGCTGGCGGCGGATGATATCGCGCAGTTCGAAGGCAAAGCGCTTATAGGGCGAGAGAGAGCCAGACTTCTGGTGCAGATGACGAAAATCGAACCGCCATCCGCCCTTCTGATGACCGCCATGCTTGCGCACGAGCCGGTAAAGCCAGCGGTCGAGCCCGCCGGTCAGATCGAAATAGGCCCGATCGATGGTCAGGATCAGCGCATCGTCCAGGACAGCCCGATAAAACCAGTCCGGCACGATCAGTTCGATACCGTCGGGGCGCCCGTTGCCGTCGGTTCGCTCCTGCCATTCATTGATCCAGGAGAAGCGGTGTCGCCGTCCTTCGGCGGGCTGGCGGATCGTGGTCGAGATGGTGGTGGATTGCAGCCGGTCGAGTGCCGCCTTGAGGCGCTGGTAATCGCGCAGGCTGGTGCCGCGGCCGATGAAGGTGAGAATCTCATAGGGCGTCGCCGCCATGAGCCGCGAGGTGCGCAGGCCTGTATCGCGCGCTTCGACGATCTGGCTGGCAGCCCAGATCAGGATATCAGCGTCCCAGATCGTTGCCATGCCGTGGTCGGCAACCGCCTCGACGCGGATCGCAATTTTTCCGGCGGTGAAGTCGATCGGGGTGATGCGATGTGATTTGGCGAGCGAGAAGAATGGATACGCCATGAGGTCCTGCGCGTCCCGCGGTGCGAAGTCACCGGGAAGCGCTCTGAACAGGTTGAGCTGCCCGCGCTCGGACGGGGAACGTCGCCGGATCGCCATGGGTAATCCTCGCGCGATGGTCAGCGATTGATGCCGCCGGCCGACCCACAGGCCGCTGGCATGTGCCGTTTGGCTGGCAGAACCTGTCCGCGCGGATCGGAGGTTGACGTGACCGCGCCGCGCGAAGCCCAGGCTTCGAGATCGGCTACCGAATAGACGACGCGCCCGCCGAGCTTGCGATAGGCCGGGCCGGTTCCATAGGTGCGGTGCTTTTCCAGCGTGCGCGCCGAAAGGCTGAGAAACACCGCCGCTTCCTTGGTGCGCAGGTAGCGTGGCGGCAGGGCGGCGAGATTGGGTCGCATTGTCGGGCCTCCGTGGCGTTGCCGGGCGCCGCTGCGGAGCAACGGCGGATCGCGATCACGGTGGCGAAGGAATGCAGGCGGGGTGGATGGGGAAGATTACAGGCGAACAATCCCCACCCCGGGCTCGAAGCGCGCTCAGGATCGGCGACGATGCCGTAGCAATTTGCGATAGCCGCCATTGATGAGCGGCCCGGCGCTTTCGATCAGCCCGATCACGGCATCACGCAAGGATGAGGTCTTCCAGGGCTCGGCCGCAACCCGCTCGGGGCCGAACAGAGCGATGGCGATCTCGCGATAGGTCGCGCCATTGGCCCGGCCGTCAGCGGCTCGCATCATCAGTCGGATACGTCGACGCTGATACGGCGTGATGCGTCCGTCGCGCGTAACGGGGCGCGCGCTCAGCGCTTGCCAGAGCCGCAGCACTGCCTCGACCCGATCGGGCAGATTGTCGTCGAGTGGCAGGATGACAGCCGAGGCTCTATCGGTCTTTCGGCCCGACAGCAGCAGGATCTGCGCGACGATGCCGCCGCGATGGATGGCATGAAGACCTTCCGGACTCGGGCGAACGGCAGCAGACACGGCCGGCGACGGAGATGGTGACGGAGGCAGAAATTCCGGAGCGTCGTCAGCAAGCAAGACCGCCGGATTGGCGAGCGGCGACCATAGGATGTCCTGACGAAGCGCGGAAAGGCTCGGACGAGCCGGGAAATCGCAACCCCCAGTGACGCTGGGCGTCGGTTGAATAGGGATGATCTTCGGCCTTCATGGCGACGAGTTCGCCATAATGCTCCTGGTAGCGTTCAAACCGCCGCAAACATTCCCATGCGAGCCCTTCGACCGAGAGCGTGTCGAAGAATTCATAGCGACGACCGTCTCGCCAATGGGAAGTGTCCGGTCGCACCCGTCCCTCCTCACGTGCAAAGCGCAGGTCAGATTTTTCGCCGAGCTATTTACGACAAGATCTGTTGCAGCAGCATGACAGGGCGGCCAGCAATGCGGAAAATCTGCCGACAGGCCGCGAAACGCCGTATTTCCCCCGCGCGTCTCCGTGCGCCGCG